>NZ_CP120360.1:1218640-1523300 GCF_029510815.1 Janibacter sp. DB-40
CGCCCGGCGCATCGCGCACATCACCTACCGCAGCGAGCCCGAGCTGCACCTGCGCTTCGACCGCGAGGTCCAGGACGAGCCGGTCGGGCCCAACGGTCGACCGCGGTACACCATCGAGAGCTACCTCGACCACCACGGCGGCAAGCTCGCCGGCCGCTTCGACGCCAACTCCTACGCGGTGCTGTCGGAGGCGATGAACTCCCACGACATCGCTCGTGGGCGAGGTGGCCTGCGCGAGGCCCTCGCCCCCTTCGCCGGTCGTCTCGTCGTGGTCCCGGTCGACTCCGACCGGCTCTACCCGCCGCGGTTGTCCGAGGAGCTCGTCGAGGCCAAGCCGGGTGCCGAGCTGGTGACGATCAGCTCCCTCGTCGGCCACGACGGATTCCTCACGGAGGGCGACCAGGTCGCCGACGTGCTGCGCTCGGTCGTGGTCCCGCGACCCCGGTGAGGGAGGCCACCGAATTCGTCGCCACGCCAACGCACTCGTGAGACATGTCACGCAGTGGCGGTGTAGCGTTCGACCTAGGTCTTCCATCAGCAAGTCGTCTTGAGGAGCACAGATGATCGTCGTGGGGTACGTGTCGACCAAGGAAGGCGAGGCCGCGCTGGAGCGGGCCTTCGAGGAGTGCAAGCTGCGCGACGAGCAGCTGACCGTCATCCACTCCGACCGTGGCGGTGCCGGCCTCAGCGGTGACGCCGCCCGCAAGAACGACAGCGACCTGCGCCGGGTGGCGTCCCGTCTCGAGGACGCCGGCGTCAAGGGTGATGTCCGTGGGCTCGTGCGTGGCAAGGAGCCGGCCGAGGACCTCATCGCCGTCGCGGAGGAGACCGATGCCTCGCTGATCGTCATCGGGCTGCGTCGCCGCACCCCGGTCGGCAAGCTGATCCTCGGGTCCAATGCGCAGCGGGTCCTGCTCGACGCGCCCTGCGACGTGCTCGCGGTCAAGGCGACCGGCTGAGGACCGCACACCACCGGGACCGGGGCGCCTCCTGCAGAGGACGCGCCCCGGTTTCGTGCACCTCGGACCACCCCTCGGGTGCCGCGCCGGGCGGCAAGGATTTATAATGGGGACACAGCCCATCGCGCAGCGTGCGGGCGAGTCGGGACACCGGGGACACGCCACCTCCACAGTGCCCCGGCGGAATCCACCGTGACGAAAGGTTGTTGGTGACTGCTGTGTCCCCACGGTCCGACGGGGCGCAGGGCTCCCTCCCCAAGGAGTTCTCGCACTCAGCGCTCCAGGAGCTGGTGCGCCAAGGACGTACGGCAGGACTGGTCACGCCAGACCAGCTGCAGGTTGCATTCAGCGAAGCCAAGATCAGCCCCAGCCGGGGAAAGGCCGTCTTGCGTGCGCTCGACGACCAGGGAATTGAGGTTCAGGTGCCAAAGTCCATAGCCGCGAAGAAGACGGCCAAGAAGGCCCCCGCGAAGAAGGCCGCGGCTGCCAAGACGTCGGAGACGTCGGAGAAGAAGACCACTCCGGCGAAGAAGACCACGAAGTCCACGGCCAAGAAGTCCGCCGCGAAGTCCACCGCTGCGACGGCGGAGGTCACCGAGGCGCCGGAGGCTCCGGAGGCTCCGGAGAAGAAGACGGCGCCGAAGAAGACTGCGACGAAGAAGACCGCCGCGAAGAAGACGACGGCGAAGAAGACGACGGCGAAGAAGACGGCCGCCACCAAGACGAGCGCGGCCGCCGCTGCCGCGCCGGCGAAGAAGGTCGCACCCGCCAAGCAGGCCGCCGCGAAGAAGGCCGCGGCCAAGAGCGCCGCCGCCAACCCGACGACGACCACGGCCGAGGAGCCCGAGGAGGGCGAGGACGAGGTCCTGGGTGAGGACCCCAAGGACAAGTCCAAGAGGGACCAGGAGGCCGACGAGAAGGGCGGCTTCGTCATCAGCAACGATGACGAAGGCGATGCCCCTGCACAGCAGGTCGTCACCGCCGGGGCCACCGCCGACCCGGTCAAGGACTACCTGAAGCAGATCGGCAAGGTCGCCCTCCTCAACGCCGAGCAGGAGGTCGAGCTCGCCAAGCGGATCGAGGCCGGTCTCTTCGCGGAGGAGAAGCTGGCCACCGCCGAGAAGATCGACATGAAGTTCAAGCGCGAGCTGTGGTGGATCGCCCAGGACGGCAAGAACGCGAAGAACCACCTCCTCGAGGCCAACCTGCGTCTCGTCGTCTCGCTCGCCAAGCGCTACACCGGCCGCGGCATGCTCTTCCTCGACCTCATCCAGGAGGGCAACCTCGGGCTGATCCGTGCGGTCGAGAAGTTCGACTACACGAAGGGCTACAAGTTCTCCACGTACGCGACGTGGTGGATCCGCCAGGCCATCACGCGCGCGATGGCCGACCAGGCCCGCACCATCCGCATTCCGGTGCACATGGTCGAGGTCATCAACAAGCTCGCCCGCGTGCAGCGCCAGATGCTGCAGGACCTGGGCCGCGAGCCCACCCCGGAGGAGCTGGCCAAGGAGCTGGACATGACCCCGGAGAAGGTCGTCGAGGTCCAGAAGTACGGCCGCGAGCCGATCTCGCTGCACACGCCGCTCGGTGAGGACGGCGACTCCGAGTTCGGTGACCTCATCGAGGACTCCGAGGCGGTCGTGCCGGCCGACGCGGTCAGCTTCACCCTCCTGCAGGAGCAGCTGCACAGCGTCCTGGACACCCTCAGCGAGCGGGAGGCCGGCGTGGTCTCGATGCGCTTCGGCCTGACCGACGGCCAGCCGAAGACCCTCGACGAGATCGGCAAGGTCTACGGGGTCACCCGCGAGCGCATCCGCCAGATCGAGTCGAAGACGATGAGCAAGCTGCGGCACCCCAGCCGCTCCCAGGTCCTGCGCGACTACCTGGACTGAGCATCACCCACGACGAAGGGGGCGGAGCAGCGACGGCTGCTCCGCCCCCTTCGTCATGGGTCGGGATGGAGAACAGTGGCCGGGATCAGGCGGTGGACGCCGCCCGCAGCGGGCACCGCGGCACGGTGAACCAGCAGACCGCGGAACCAGCAGCAAGGACGCCGGCACCGATCCCGACGACAAGTCCGGCCGTGGCGGGCAGCTCCTGGACGAGGACGAACACGCCCATCACCATCACGAAGATCCCGAAGCCCTTGCGCAACGCCGCCTCCGGGATCCGCCCGGCCAACCGCGCCCCGAGGAACGACCCGACGACGGCCGCGGTCGTCACCGCGCCGATCAGCCCCCACTCCAGGGTGACCGTGGTGAGGTAGCCGGCCAGGCCCGCGAACGACTTCATGGCGATGACCACCAAGGAGGTACCCACGGCCACGGGCATGGCCAGCCCGCCCATCAGGGCCAGGGCCGGGACGACCAGGAAGCCACCACCGGCCCCGACCAGACCGGTCACGAGGCCCACGACGAGGCCCTCGAGAATCACCTTCATCACCGGCAGCTCCCGATCGTGGGGCTGGACAGCCTGGTTCTTGCGGCCGCGGATCATCGCCACGGAGGTGGCGAGCATCATCAGCGCGAAGGCGATCATCAGCAGCGTGCCGGAAACGTGGCCACCAAGCAGGCCGCCACCGAAGGCCCCGGCCATACCGGCGGCGCCGAAGACCAGCCCGGTGCGCCACTTCACTCGCTGGTTGCGGGCGTGATTGACGGCACTGACGGCCGAGGTGACTCCGACCACGAACAGGGAGGCCGCGATCGCCTCCTTGGGCGGGAGCCCTGCCACATAGGTCAGGATCGGCACGGTCAGGATGGACCCGCCGCCACCGAGCAGACCGAGCGAGAGCCCGATGAGCACGGAGAACAACAAAGTCAATACAAGAGTGGCGGTCATGAATCCATGTCCTTGTCCTCCCAGCCGACTCCGGCCGGGATCACGGTCGGGTGGCAAAACTGCTGCACTGGCACGGGCCCGAAAGACTCCAGGACCCCAACGGAGGGTCCGACCCCACCACGTTCTTGAGCCGAGTATTGCAGATACCCCCCGGAGTATCCAACTGACCGTGTCGGCTCCTGCCTATCGCCGGCGGACGAGGTCGGCCAGGCGTTGCGGCAGGGAGAGCCAGGCGTCGACGCCGGCCCGCGGCCACAGGATCGCCTTCAGCCGTGAGCTGGTCATCCGCTGCTGACGGACCTCCCCGACGATCGAGGTGACCTCGGCGGACACGTCGGGCAGGTCCTGGTCCGGCCGCCCGTAGCGGGCGCGCTCCACCGTCAGCACGACGTGGTCGAGCTGCTCCCGCGTCGGCTCGTCGAGGTAGCCGTGGCGGCCGACCCACTCGCCGACGCGGCGCGGGGTGGCCCCCACGGGCGGTCGCAGGCCCAGGTCGTCGAGCTGGCCGATGAGGTCCTGCCACTCCGCCTCGATCCGGGCCGGGGCGTCGGGGGCCGTGGCCCGCTCGCGCCGACGAGCCAGCCACGCGGTGACCGGCATGATCGCCAGGGCGGCCACGGCGAGCAGCAGGCCCAGCAGCCACGTGCGCCACGAACGGCCCTCCTCCTCGCCGGCCGGGTCGACCGCGGTCGGGTCCTGTGCGTCCGGGGACGCCTGCGTGCTCGTGGTCGTCGTGGTCTCGCTCGTGGTGGTCGTCTCGTCCGTGGTCGCGGCCCCGTCGCGCTCGATGGAGATCGAGTAGGACGGCACGCTCGCCGCGCGGGCGCCGGGGGTCGGCTCGAAGCGGGTCCACCCCACACCCGCGAAGTACAGCTCCGGCCAGGCGTGGGCGTCGCTGGCCCGGATGACGCGCTCCTCGGCGTCGACGGCCTCACCGGGGAGGAAACCGACGACCACCCGGGCGGGGATGCCGTGGGCGCGCGCGAGGAGGGTCATCGTCGAGGCGAACTGCTGGCAGTAGCCGACCTTGGTCTCGAGGAAGGACAGGACCGGGTCGTCCGGGGACCCCGGCGGGTCGGGGACCTCGAGGTCGTAGTCGAAGTCCGGCCCGCGCAGGTACTCCTGGAACGCCTGGGCCGCCGTCAGGTCGTCGGCGCCCCCGGGCGCCAGGGAGAGGGCCAGCTCCTGGATCGCCTCGGCCGACGCGGGGTCGAGGGCGAGGTACTCGTCGGTGTACGCGGGGACGTCGACCGAGGACCTCGACTCGCCCGTGCCGAAGTCCTCCTCCTGCGGGTCCAGCTCGAGGTAGCTGCTCGAGTAGCTGCTCGGGGTGCGCTGCACCCGGGCCGTCCCGTCGGCGCCGAGGGCCCAGGGGATGCCGCCGAGGTCGACCTCGGTGGGGTGGCGAGGCAGGGCGATCTGCGGGGCGGCCACGCCGTTGGCGTCGATGGCGACGCTGCGCTCCTCGCGGTCGATGGACTCGGCCGCGGCGGACGCCGGCCGGGGCAGCTCGAAGTCCTCCCGGGGTTGCACGTCACCCGAGCCCATCCGCCCGAAGCCGTCCTCGAAGTCGGTGACCACGGCGACCCGCAGCGGCTCGGGCGTCGGGTCGGTGGTCGTGTAGCGCAGCACCGGCTCCTCACTCGGTGACTGGAGGCTGCGCTTGAGGTCGAGCTCGGTCGACAGGCGGATGCCGTCGGTGGAGCGCGCCGACCCGGCACCTCCCGCGCCGAGCCCGTCGAGGACGTAGCGGGTGGGCAGGTGGGGCAGCGCTGCCGGGATGAGCAGGGCGCCGGCGAGACAGATCGCGGCGATCCGTGCGGCCTGCCACCGCAGCGAGCGGGCGGCGACGGCCTCCCCGTCGGCGTCGGCCATGAGGGGGACGGCCGTCGTCCACTCCCGCATCTCGCGGTCGGACTGGTTGGCGACCAGCGCCATCCACAGCACGGCACCGACGGCGAACCACCCCCACGGGAGCGCCCCACCGGAGTTGGCCGCCGGGACGAGGAAGAGCGACAGCAGCGGCAGCCCCGCGATCGTCGGGGCCGCCGCCGTCGCCGCGGACATGTCGACCGCGAGCCCGACCACGACGACGATGATGACGAGCACGACCGTGACGCCGGGGGACTCCGGCGCGGGCGCGGCGTAGGTGGTGATCGTCTCCTGGGCGTCGCGCACGTAGTCGAGGAGCCGCGGCCCCGTCCGGGCCGTCGGCACGACCCCGTAGGCGGTCGTCCCGCCCAGCTGGGTGACCAGGACGTACGCGGTCCCCGTGAGGAGCTGCCCGAGGATCGTCACGCTCGCCCGCCGGACGAGGGCTCGCAGGACGATGCCGGTGACGGCGACGACCGCGACGCCGAGCACGGCGGCCGGCAGCCACGCGGACTCCTCGAAGAGCGTCGTCAGCGGCATCGCGACCACGATGGTCGCCACGGCCGCGAGCGTCGCCGCCAGGGCCTGCGTGCCGGGGTTCATCCGCGGACCGCCCGTGCGACCGTGAGCTGCTCCCACAGCCGGGGGAGCTGGTCACCGGGGCGGACGACGAGGCTGCGCCACCCACCGAGGGCGAGCCGCTGCGCGGTCAGCTCGGCGGAGTCACCTGCGTCCGCGCCGAACCCGTCCCGGTCGATGACCAGGGCCATCCCGTGGGCGGCGCGGGCGGCGACCGGCTCGGCGTCCTGCGCGCCGAGCGCACCGATGACCGCGACCACGAGACCGCCTCCGTGCCGGGCGAACTCGTCGAGCGCCTCGACCATGTGGTGCGCGGAGGCCTGATCGGAGGGCTGGACGGCGGCGAGCCGGTCGAGTGCGTGGTCGACGTTGTCCAGCACGAGGACCCGGCCGACCCCGGTGGAGGCGAGCGAGAGGTGGACCTCGAAGCGCTCAGCGAGCAGCAGCGCCGTGACGGACGCCGCAGCCGTGACCGCCCACTCGAAGGAGCCGCCGTTGCCCGTCCCGGCGTGGACCGAGGCCCGGTCGTCGAGGACGACGAGGGCGCGACGACGCGTGGGTTCCTCGTCCTGGCGGACCATCGTCTCGCCGGTGCGGGCGGTGGAGCGCCAGTGGATGCGCCGCAGGTCGTCGCCGATGCGGTACTCACGCACGCCGATGTCGTCCTCGCCGTGGAGGGCCATGCGCGGCGAGGAGGCGGACTCGCCACCGCTGCCGGCGGTGACGCCGCGCACGGGGAGCAGGGGGACGGTGCGCGGCAGGACGACCAGGGCGCTCTCGCCGGGCACGGCGACCAGGCGGGTGGTCAGGCCGAAGGGGTCGTTCACCCGGACCGACAGCGGGCCGATCGTGTGGTGGCCGCGGACGTGGGAGCGCACCCGGTAGCCCAGGGCGCGCTCCTCGTCCCGACGCAGCCGGGGGATGAGCAGGTGCGGGCGGTCGCCGAGCGCGTAGGCCAGTCCCTCCTCGCCGCGCAGGAGCGGGGAGGTGGTCCGACCGGTGTTGCGGACGGTGAGCGTGACGTCGGCGTGCCCGTCGATCGGGATGCGGGCAGGGGAGAGGGAGCGCTCGACCTCCAGTGAGACGGGGCGCCGCGACAGCAGGGAGGCCAGCAGGGGCAGGACGACGAGCAGCGCGCCGACCCGCGTCAGGTCGTGCAGCCCGAGGACCATGCCGGCCACGGCGATGCCCACCCCGGCGCCGACGAAGACGCGTCCTCGCAGGGTCATCGGTCAGCGGGGGCCGGGCACTCGCGTGCGCTGCACGATCTCGGCGACGACGTCGGCGGCGGAGTGCCGGGCGAGCTGGGCCTCGCTGCTCAGCAGCAGCCGGTGCTCGAGCACGACCGTGGCCAGCGCCTGGATGTCGTCGGGCAGCACGTGGTCACGTCCGGCGAGAGCGGCGTGGGCGCGCGCGGCGCGCAGCAGGTGCAGGGTCGCGCGCGGTGAGGCGCCGAGGCGGATGTGCGAGCTGTGGCGGGTGGCGGTGGCCAGGTCGACGACGTACTGCCGGACGGCGGGGGAGGCGTGCACGGTGCGCACGGCCTCCACGAGCCGGACGATGCCCTCGGCGTCGGTCACCGGCTCCAGGCCCTCCAGCGGGGAGCGGGAGCCGTGGTGCTCGAGCAGGTCGACCTCGGCGGCGGCCGTCGGGTAGCCCACCGACAGCCGTGCCATGAAGCGGTCGCGCTGGGCCTCGGGGAGGGGGTAGGTGCCCTCCATCTCCACGGGGTTCTGCGTGGCCATGATGATGAAGGGGTGCGGGAGCTCGTAGGTGTGCCCGTCGACGGTCACCTGCGCCTCCTCCATGCACTCCAGCAGCGCTGACTGTGCCTTGGGGGAGGCCCGGTTGATCTCGTCACCGACGACGACGTGGGCGAAGACGGCGCCGGGGCGGAACTCGAAGTGGTGGGTCTCCTGGTTGTAGATGCTCACGCCGGTGATGTCGCTCGGGAGCAGGTCGGGGGTGAACTGCACGCGCCGCACCGAGGCGTCGATGCTGCGGGCGAGGGTCTTGGCCAGCATCGTCTTGCCGACGCCCGGGACGTCCTCGATGAGCAGGTGGCCACCCGCGAGGAGCACGGTGATCGCCGTGCGGACGACGTCCGGCTTGCCCTCCATGACGCCGTTCATCGCCTCGGCGAGTCGCGCACCCACGGCCACGACGTGCTCGAGGTCCTCACTCGGGGCGTGGGCGGGCACCGTATCTTCCTTGCTCAGCGTCACCACGACTCCGATCCGTGGGGTTCCCGGACGTTCCCCCACTTCGCTCCAACTCACCCCTGAGCCTACGTGCCGTGGGGCCGCGGGCCCGCCCCCACGTGGTCGCTGACCTGCGCAGAGGGCTCCCTCGTCGCCGATTCGGCCGCAGGAGGGCGAAGGGGGCAGCAGACGCCGCGATTTCCCCCCACTTTGCACCACCCTCCATTTATCAGGGGAAACACAGGGTATTCAGTCCGCTTTTGTGGGCGCGGGAGGTGTGTTTCGGGCCCAGGTGGAGTAAAGTGGGGGATCAAGGAAGCGCGTGGTGGCATTCGGGTCGATTCGTAGGGGAGGTGACCGCCGATGTTCCTCGGGACCCACACCCCCCGTCTGGACGACAAGGGGCGCCTGTTCCTCCCCGCCAAGTTCCGGGACAAGCTCGCCGGTGGCCTCGTGATGACCCGAGGTCAGGAGCGCTGCCTCTACGTCTTCCCGATGGAGGAGTTCGTCAAGGTCACGCAGAAGTTCCAGGAGGCCCCCACCTCCAGCAAGGCCGCCCGTGACTACATGCGCGTCTTCCTCTCCGGTGCCAGCGACGAGATCCCCGACAAGCAGGGGCGTGTCACCGTCCCCGCCGCGCTGCGCGACTACGCCGGCCTCGACCGCGACTGCACCGTCATCGGAGCCGGCTCGCGCGTCGAGGTCTGGGACACCGCCGCGTGGAACGAGTACCTAGCCAGCACCGAGCAGGCCTTCGCCGACCAGTCCGAGGAGGTGATCCCCGGACTCATGTGACGGCAGCTGCCGTCCGGCCTCCAGCCGTGACGTACGCCGACGCGACTTCCCCCGCGCCGGACGCGTCCCGGATGGGGACCAGGTGGCAGCTGCAGGACACGAACCAGTACCGGAGATCACCCCCCACCCCGCACCACCACCGCACCAGACCGAGACGACGAAGGGAGTGACCGTGGACGATGCGCACACCGGCCCCGAGCCGGGCCGGGACGCCGCCTCGCGGCACGTCCCCGTCATGCTCGAGGAGGTCCTGACGCTGCTGGCGCCCGTCCTCTCGACGCCTCCTCCGGGCGCCGACCGTCTCATCCACGTCGACGGCACGCTGGGCATGGGCGGTCACGCCGAGGCGGTCCTCGAGGCCGGTGCCGACGTGCACCTCGTCGGCATCGACCGTGACCCCCAGGCGCTGGAGCTCGCGGGGGAGCGGCTGGCCCGCTTCGGTGAGCGCGTCACCCTCGTGCACGCGACCAACGACGAGATCGGCGACGTCCTCGACGAGCTGGGCATCGACACCGTCACCTCCGCCTTCTTCGACCTCGGTGTCTCCTCCCTGCAGCTGGACGAGACCGAGCGCGGTTTCGCCTACGCGCACGACGCCCCGCTGGACATGCGGATGGACCCCACCGTCGGCATGACCGCCGCGGACGTGCTCAACACCTACGAGGCCCGCGACCTCGCGCGCGTCCTCTCGCAGTACGGCGAGGAGCGCTTCGCCCGCAAGATCGCCGCGGCGATCGTCCGGGAGCGGGAGGTCGCCCCCTTCGTCACCTCGGGGCGCCTCGTGGAGCTGCTGCGCAGGACCATCCCGATGGCCACCCAGCGCGGTGGCGGCCACCCGGCCAAGCGCACCTTCCAGGCGCTGCGGATCGAGGTCAACGAGGAGCTGGCCGGCTGGAGCCGGGCGCTGCCGCTGGCCCTGCGGCGCATCGCGATCGGCGGCCGGATTGCCGTGCTGTCCTTCCACTCCCTCGAGGACCGCATCACCAAGCGGGCCCTGGCCGCCGGCGCCACCTCCACCGCACCCCACGACCTACCCGTCGAGCTGCCCGAGCACGAGGCCGAGCTGCGCCTGCTCACCCGCGGTGCGCTCGTGCCCACGCAGGCCGAGCTCGACACCAACCCCCGATCCGCCTCGGTGCGCCTGCGCGCCGCCGAGCGCACCAGAGCCCCCCGGCCGATGAAAGGCACCGCGAGATGAGCCAGATGTCTGTGGCAACCACTGTCGCCAAGCGCTCCACGACCGGCACGCAGCGGACCTCGCTGCGCGTGGTCACCCCGGAGGAGCGGACCGGCTCCGCGTGGTTCCCCGTCCTGTGCGTCGCGCTGCTGCTCGCCGGTCTGGCCGCCGTCCTGGGGCTGAACACCGCGATGGCGCAGGACTCCTTCGAGGTCACGGCGCTCGAGGCGAGGACCGCCGAGCTCTCCGACACGCACGCGGCCCTCGAGCAGTCGATCAACGACCACTCGGCCCCGCAGAACCTCGCCACCGAGGCCCGCGCGATGGGCATGGTGCCCAGCGACACCGCCGCCTTCATCGACATCGAGAAGGGGCGCATCCTCGGCGTGGCGACGGTCGCCGACAAGCGGAAGGGATTTACCGTGGACGCAGCATCCACGGCCACGGTCGAGGAGCAGAAGTCCTCCGACGAGAAGGCGTCGTCGCACGACACGGCGGCGGACGACGAGCCGGGCGGCACCGAGTCCGACGACACCTCCGAGACCCCCGGCGACTGACCGACATCCCCACCCGCGACGCAGAGAGGCAGCGCCTGTGACCGAGCGTCGATCCGGCGGCAGCGGGCCCTCGCCCCGCCGCACGTCCGGAGCGAAGGGGGGCACCCCCCGGCCACGCACCGCGCCGACCGCCAAGAAGGCCGCGCCGAAGAAGGCGACGCCGAAGAAGGCCTCGTCCACGAGGACCACCGCGCGGCCGAGCGCGACGAAGGCGCCGCCGAGGAGGACGGCACCCACGCGGCCCGCGACGCGGCGTCCGTCCCCGGTGCGCCGGCCCGCCGCGGCCGGGACGGCGGCGCCGGGCAACTCCCGGGCGCGCATGCGCGCCCTGATGGTCACCTCGCTGATCGTGCTCAGCCTCTTCGCGGCCCAGCTGCTGCGCATCCAGGGCTTCGACTCCGAGGCCGTCGCGGCCAACGCCCTGGCCCAGCGCACCCACACCGAGACCATCCCGGCCCAGCGGGGCACGATCTACGGCGTCAACGGCACGGTCCTGGCCCAGAGCCAGGAGCGACGCATCGTCACCGTCGACCAGACGGCCGTGCCCGAGTACGAGAAGACCGTCGGCGGCGAGCTGACCGAGGTCGGCGTGCAGGGCGCCGCCGAGGACCTGGCGACGCTGCTCGACGAGTCCGAGGGGGACCTCGCGGAGGCCATGACGGGCGAGGAGCGCTACGTCGTCCTGGCGAAGAACGTCTCCCCGCTGACCTGGCGCAGGATCAGCGATCTGGGCATCCCCGGCATCTACTCCGAGCGCACGTCGCAGCGCACCTACCCGCAGTCGACGACCGTCGCCTCGCTCGTGGGCTTCGTCCAGCCGCAGGACCAGAGCGCCGGCGCCGGCCTGGAGCTGCAGTTCGACGACGTCCTCAGCGGCGAGCCGGGCCGGGCGACCTACCAGATCTCCCAGGACGGCTCCCGCCTGCCCAACGCCTCGGACGACATCAACTCCGCCGAGCCCGGGCGCGACATCCGCCTGACGATCGACAACGACATCCAGTGGTACGCGCAGAACGCCCTGGCCAGCAAGGTCGAGGAGACCAAGGCCCTCTCCGGCACCGTCGTCGTCCAGGACGTCAACTCCGGTGAGCTCGTCGCCCTGGCGTCGTACCCGACCTTCGACCCGAACGACCTCGGCAGCGGGGACGGGGTCTACACCAACCTCGCCTTCAGCGACGTCTTCGAGCCCGGGTCGACCGCGAAGATCATGACGGTCGCCGCCGGCCTGGAGGAGGACACCATCACGCCCCAGACGCCGATGGTCCTCCCGTACTCGATGCGCCGCGGCAACGCCACGCTCAAGGACTCCCACCCCCACCCGGACGAGTACCGCACCGTCGCCGGGGCCCTCGCCCAGTCGAGCAACACCGGCATGATGCTCATCGGCGAGACGATGGAGCCCAAGACGCTCGAGGAGTACCTGCGCCGCTTCGGCCTGGGCTCGACGAGCGGGTCCGGCTTCCCCGGCGAGTCCGGCGGTCTGCTGCCCCCGGCGGAGGACTGGAGCGGCTCGCAGCGGTACACGATGACCTACGGCCAGGGTGTCTCGACGACGGCGGTCCAGGTGACCAACGTCTTCCAGGCGATCGCCAACGACGGCCTGCGGATCAGCCCGACCTTCGTCGACTCGATCGAGGACGAGGACGGCAACTGGCGGCCGGCGCCGGAGGGGAAGACCAACCGCGCGGTGTCGAAGGCGACGGCCAACCAGGTCTCGCGGATGCTCGAGGGCGTCGTCTCCGAGGACGGAACCGCCCCCGAGGCGCAGATCGAGGGGTACAGCGTCGCCGGCAAGACCGGTACCGCGGATCGCTACGACCCGGACACCGGCGGGTACTCCGGCAAGACGGCCAGCTTCATCGGCTACGCCCCGGCGGACGACCCGCAGCTGGTGATCTCGGTCATCCTGCAGCGCCCGATCAACGGCTACTACGGCGGCACGGTCGCCGCGCCGGTCTTCAAGGACGTCATGACCTACGCCCTGCAGAAGAAGAAGGTCCCCCCGACGCCCGCGGACGAGCGCACCCCGAAGGTGCGCACCGTCCCGCCCGGCCAGCCGGACACGGACGACCCGGATCTCCTGCGTGACCGGGGCGCTCCCGATGGGGGGTAAGGTCGACGACCGTGCCATTTCCACGTCCTGAGCGGGTGCAGCCGCTGACCCTGGCTGCGGTGGTCGAGGTCCTCGGACCCGACGCCGCCCGTCTCGTCGACCCCTCGACCGGGTCGGTCGCGGTGACCGGGGTCTCCCTCGACACCGCCACCGTCCGTCCCGGCGACCTGTGGGCCGCGCTGCCGGGCGCCCGGGTCCACGGCGCCGACTTCGTGGCGGCCGCGGCCGGGGCGGGGGCGGTCGCCGTCCTCACCGACGCCGACGGGGCCTCCCGAGTCGCGGCGAAGGGGGTCGACCTGCCCGTCATCGAGGTGGCCGGCCCGCGCTCGCGCCTGGGTGAGGTCTCCGCGGCGATCTACGACAGCGCCGCGGTGATGCCGACGATGTTCGGCGTCACGGGCACCAACGGCAAGACGACGATCGCCTACCTCATGGTCTCGGCGCTCGAGGCGCTCGGTCGCACCACCGGACTCATCGGCACGATCGAGACCCGGGTGGGCGAGGAGCGGATCAAGTCGGTGCGCACCACCCCGGAGACGACGGACCTGCACGCGCTGCTGTCGGTCATGGGGGAGCGGGGCGTCGACGACTGCGTCATGGAGGTCTCCAGCCACGCGCTGACCCTCCACCGCGTCGACGAGGTCGTCTACGACGTCGCGCTCTTCACCAACCTCAGTCAGGACCACCTCGACTTCCACCTGACGATGGAGGACTACTTCCAGGCCAAGGCCGGCCTCTTCACGCCGCAGCGCTCCCGGCGCGGCGTCGTGTGCATCGACGACGAGTGGGGGTACCGCCTCGCCGCGCAGGCGGGCATCCCCGTCACGACCGTCACCTCGCGCCTGGACGTCGAGGCCGACTGGGTGGTCCGCGGCGACCCGCGCGAGCCGGAGCTGACCCTCAGCAGCGCCGACGACACGCTCCACCTGCGCTCGGCGCTGCCGGGTGACTTCAACCGCGTCAACACCGCCATGGCGGCGGTCGCGCTCATGCTCTCGGGGGTCGCTCCCGACGAGGTCGCCGAGGCGGTCCTCACCCGTCCGGACGTCCCCGGCCGGATGGAGCTGGTCCTGCCCAGCGACACGGCGCGCCCCGACGTGGACGACCTGCCGACCGCCCTCGTCGACTTCGCGCACACCCCCGACGCCGTCGGTGCGGTGCTGTCCGCGCTGCGTCTGCAGACCAACGGCCTGCTCGTCGTCGTGCTCGGCGCCGGCGGCAGCCGCGACCCCGGCAAGCGTCCGGGCATGGGCGCCGCCGCGGCCGCGCACGCCGACGTCGTCATCGTCACCGACGACAACCCCCGCGACGAGGAGCCCGAGGTCATCCGCGCGGCCGTCGCCGACGGGGTCTGGCCACGCTCGCGCGCCCGGCTGGAGAACGTCCCCGGTCGCGCCACCGCGATCGAGCGGGCCGTCGAGATCGCCTGCGAGGCCGGGCCCGGCGCCACCGTCGCCGTGCTGGGCAAGGGCCACGAGCAGGGCCAGGAGGTCCGCGGCGAGGTCCGCGACCACGATGACCGGGTGGTCCTGCGGGCCGCCCTCGACCACCGGAGCGTCTCGGGATGATCCCCACGACCCTGGGCGCCGTCGCCGACATCACCGGCGGGCGCCTCCACGGATGCAGCACCAGCGAGGCCGACGCGATCACCGTCGACGGCCCCGTCGTCACCGACTCCCGGGAGGCCGCCCCCGGCAGCCTCTACATCGCCCGCGTGGGCGAGTCGGCCGACGGCCACCAGTTCGTCCCCGCCGCGGCGAAGGGGGAGCCGTCGCCGCGATCACCACGCGCGAGGTCGACGGCCTGCCCGCCGTCGTCGTCGAGGACGAGCAGGCGGCCTTCGTCGCCCTCGCGCGCCACCTCGTCGACTCCCGCCCCGACCTGACGGTCGTCGGGATCACCGGCTCCTCCGGCAAGACGAGCACCAAGGACCTGCTCGGCGCCGTCCTCGGGGCCGACGGCGAGACGGTCGCCCCGGTCGGCTCCTACAACTCCGAGGTCGGCGTGCCGCTGACCGTCTGCCGGATCACCCCGACCACCCGGCACCTCGTCGTCGAGATGGGCGCCCGTGGCGTCGGGCACATCGAGTACCTCACCCGCATCGCCCCGCCACGCATCGGCATCGTCCTCAACGTCGGCCACGCCCACGTCGGTGAGTTCGGCTCGCTCGAGGCCGTCGGCCGGGCGAAGTCCGAGCTGCCCGCCGCGTTGCCGCCGGAGGGCGTCGCCGTCCTCAACGCCGACGACCCGGTCGTCGCCGGCATGGCCGCCCGCACCCACGCCCACGTCGTCCTCGTCGGGGAGTCCGAGGAGGCCACCGTCCGCGCCACGGACGTCACCCTCGACGAGGCCGGCCGCGCCTCCTTCACCGTCACCGCCCCCTTCGGCACCGCGCAGGTGGCCCTGGGCCTCGTCGGCCGCCACCACGTCGGCAACGCCCTGGCCGTCATCGCGGCCGCCGACGCTGCCGGGTTGGACCTCGACCGGGTCGTCACCGCGCTCGCCGCCGCCCGCCCGCTGAGCCGCTGGCGGATGGAGGTCACCCGTCGCGAGGACGGCGTGACCGTCGTCAACGACGCCTACAACGCCAACCCGGACTCGATGTCCGCCGCCCTGCGCTCGGTGGCCGGGATGGCCACGCAGGGCCGGCGGTGGGCCGTCCTCGGGGCCATGCTGGAGCTGGGTGACGACGCGCCGGTGCTGCACGCGCAGGTCGGGGCCGAGGTCGCGCAGCTGGGCTTCGACGAGCTGCTCGTCGTCGGCGAGGACGCGCTGCCCATGGCCGACGGTGCCCGGGACGCCGGGGTCGAGGGCCTGCGCGTGCGGACCGTCCCCGATGCCGACGGCGCCGAGGGCCTGCTGCGCGAGGAGCTCGACGCGCGGGACGTCGTGCTGCTCAAGTCCAGCCGTGACGCCGGGCTACGGTGGCTCGGAGACACCATCAGCCAGGAGGAGGCCCGCGCATGAAGGCGGTGCTCATCGCTTCTGTCATCTCCCTCGTCGTCGCCCTCCTGGGGACGCCGATGTTCATCAAGTACCTCGTCAAGCAGGGGTACGGCCAGTTCATCCGCGACGACGGCCCCGACTCCCACCACACCAAGCGCGGCACCCCGACCATGGGTGGTGCGGTCATCATCCTGTCCACGGTCGCCGCCTACGTCCTCGCCCACGTGGTGCTGTGGACGCCGCCGACGGCGAGCGGCATCCTCGTGCTCTTCCTCATGGTCGGTCTCGGCGCCGTCGGCTTCGCCGACGACTACATCAAGATCAGCAAGCAGCGCAGCCTCGGACTGAAGTCGGGGGAGAAGCTCGTCGGGCAGGCGCTCGTCGGCGTGACCTTCGCGGTCCTGGCCCTGCAGTTCCCGAACGAGGCCATGCGCCGACCCGCCTCCACGCACATCTCCTTCGTGCGTGACCTGCCGATCGACCTGTACTTCGCCGGCCCGATCATCGGCCTGGTGCTCTTCGTCATCTGGGCCAACCTCATGATCGCCGGCACCTCCAACGGCGTGAACCTCACCGACGGCCTCGACGGCCTCGCGACCGGCGCCTCGGTGATGGTCTTCGCCGCGTACGTCGTGATCGCCACGTGGCAGTTCAACCAGAACTGCCAGATCAACCCCGGCGCCAAGTGCTACGACGTGCGCGACCCGCTCGACCTGGCGGTCATCGCCGCCGCAGGCATGGGGGCGTGCTTCGGCTTCCTGTGGTGGAACGCCTCCCCGGCGAAGATCTTCATGGGGGACACCGGCTCGCTCGCCCTCGGTGGTGCCCTGGCCGGCCTGGCGATCATGTCGCAGACCCAGCTGCTCATCGTCCTGCTCGGCGGCCTCTTCGTCACGATCACCCTGTCGGTGATCGTCCAGGTCGCCTCGTTCAAGACCACCGGCAAACGGGTCTTCCGGATGGCCCCCCTGCAGCACCACTTCGAGCTGCTGGGGTGGCAGGAGGTCACGATCGTCATCCGCTTCTGGATCATCGCCGGGCTCTTCGTCGGCGTCGGCCTGGGCGTCTTCTACGCGGAGTGGGTCGTGGGAGCACCGTCGTGAGCGGGGCACCCGACCGCGGGACCCGCAGTGCTCGACTGGCCGACCTGACCCACCGGGACGCCGACTGGTCCGGGCTGCGGGTCGTCGTCACCGGGCTGGGGGTCTCCGGCTTCGCCGCTGCCGACTCGCTGCTCGAGCACGGTGCCCGCGTGCGCGTCGTCGACGCCGCGGCGCCGGAGCCCGGGTCCGACTCGATGATGGCCCAGCGCGCCCAGATCCTCGAGGTCCTCGGGGCGCAGCTGTTGCTCGGCGACGGCGCGGAGGAGGCCCTGCCGGGGCCGGCCGAGGAGATCGACCTCGTCGTCACCTCCCCGGGATGGCCCCCGCACCAGCCGCTGCTGGCGGCCGCCGCCGACGCCGGCATCCCCATCTGGGGCGACGTCGAGCTCGCCTGGCGGATGCGGCCGAGCGAGGGCGCGGCGCCCTGGTTGCTCGTCACCGGCACCAACGGCAAGACGACGACCGTGCAGATGCTCACCGCGATGCTGCGGGCGGCCGGGCTGCGCGCCGCCAGCGGCGGCAACGTCGGGACGCCCGTCATCGAGCTGGTGCAGGACCCGCAGCCCTTCGACGCCATCGCCGTGGAGCTGTCGAGCTTCCAGCTGCACTGGAGCCACTCCCTTCGCCCCCTGGCCGCGGCCTGCCTGAACATCGCGCCCGACCACATCGACTGGCACGGCTCCGTGGCGGCCTACACGCAGGACAAGGGCAAGGTCTTCACCCAAGCCGAGGTCGCCTGCGTCTACAACGTCGAGGACCCGGCCACCCGCCGCCTCGTCGAGGAGGCCGACGTCGTCGAGGGCTGTCGCGCGATCGGCTTCACCCTCGGCACGCCGCAGCTGTCCATGCTCGGGGTGGTCGAGGACGTCCTCGCCGACCGGGCCTTCATCGAGGACCGGGAGCAGTCCGCGGCCGAGCTCGGCACGCTCGCGGACGTGCAGGGGGAGGCGACCGCCCTCGCCCCGCACCTCGTCGCCAACGCCCTGGCGGCCGCCGCGCTGGCCCGCGCCTGCGGGGTCCCGCCGATCGCCGTGCGCGAGGGCCTGCGCACCTGGCAGCCCGAGCCGCACCGGATCGCCCACGTCGCGACCTTCGGCGACGTGCAGTGGGTCGACGACTCCAAGGCGACCAACCCCCACGCCGCCCGGGCCAGCCTCGTCGCGCACGAGCGCGTCGTCTGGGTCGCCGGAGGGCTGCTCAAGGGCGCCGACGTGGACGAGCTGGTCGCCGCGGCCGCCCCCCGGTTGCGGGCGGCGGTGCTCATCGGCCGGGACCGCGCGCAGATCGCGCAGGCGCTCGCCCGACACGCGCCCGACGTCCCCGTGATCGACGTCGCCACGACCGACACTGGGGCGATGGATCTCGTCGTCCGGCACGCGGCCGACCTCGCTCGGCCGGGGGACGTGGTGCTGCTGGCCCCGGCAGCGGCATCGATGGACATGTTCGACAACTACGGGGCCCGCGGCGACGCCTTCGCCGCAGCGGTGGATCGGTACGTGCAGGAGGGGTGACGGTGAGCAGCAACGCAGCGACCGGACGTGGTCGATCTGCGACGCGCCGCGGTCCCCGGGGCAGCAGTCCCCTCGAGCAGTGGCTGGCCCGGTTCGAGTCGCCCATGACGACCTACTACCTCCTGCTCGGCGTCGTCGGGCTGCTCGTGGGCATCGGGCTGGTCATGGTGCTCTCGGCGTCGATGATCGTCTCGCTGAAGGAGAGCGACTCCTCCTTCACGATCTTCCTCAAGCAGTTCGTCTTCGCGGTCGTCGGTGCGCTCGTGCTGTGGTGGTCCGCCCGGCGCAGCGTCGCGTTCTGGAAGTGGTTGGCGCTGCCGGCGCTGCTGGTCTCGCTCGTGCTCCTGGCGCTCGTCTTCTCGCCCCTGGGGTTCGGCTTCCAGGGCAATCGCAACTGGATCGGGGTCGGCCCGGTGACCCTCCAGCCGAGCGAGGTCGCCAAGCTCGGGCTCGTCCTCTCCGGTGCGCTGATCCTCGAGCGCAAGCGCGAGCTGCTCGGCTCGATCAAGCACGCGCTGGTCCCCTTCGTCGTCCCGATCGCGGGCGCGCTGCTCACGCTCGTGATGCTGGGGCACGACCTCGGCACGGCCATGGTCATCGCGATGATCGTCGTCGGCATGCTCTTCGCCGCCGGGGTGCACCTGCGGTGGTTCGTCGTCGGCGCCGGGCTCTTCGCCGCCCTGGGCGTCGTCGCCGCAGGCCTCGGCAACAGCCGCATGCAGCGCATCCAGATCTGGCTCGACCCGCAGGCCTGCGCCCCCGGCAGCCAGCTCTACTACGACATCTGCCGCCAGCCGATGCACGGACGCTTCGCCCTCGCCGACGGCGGCTGGTTGGGCGTCGGGCTCGGCGCCAGCCGCGAGAAGTGGGGCTGGCTGTCCGAGCCGTACAACGACTTCATCTTCGCGATCATCGGCGAGGAGCTGGGGCTGCTCGGCACCCTGGCCATCCTCGGGCTCTTCGCGGCCTTCGCCCTGACCGGGATGCGCCTGGTCTCGCGCACCGACGACCTCTTCGTGCGGATCGTCACCGCAGGCATCTGCACCTGGGTGCTCGTCCAGGCCACGATCAACATCGGTGCCGTGATCGGCATGCTCCCCGTCATCGGCGTCCCGCTGCCCTTCGTCTCCTCCGGCGGGTCCTCGCTGGTGACCACGATGCTCGCCGTGGGCGTGCTGCTCAGCTTCGCGCGCAACGAGCCGGGCTGCTCTGAGATGATCGCTGCCAAGCCATCCGGGCTGCGTGCCCTGCGCGCCCGGCTCCCGATCAGGAGGACCTCCACCCGATGACTGCCTCCCGCCCCACACGCGTCCTTCTGGCGGGGGGTGGCACCGCGGGTCACGTCTCGCCGCTGCTCGCCCTCGCCGACTGCCTGCGCAGGCGTGACCCGGCCGTCGACGTGGTCGCCCTGGGCACCGTCGAGGGACTCGAGTCACGCCTCGTGCCCGAGCGCGGCTACGAGTTCCGCACCGTCCCCAAGGTTCCGCTGCCGCGCAGGCCCACGGGCGACCTCGTCCGGCTGCCGGTCAACCTGCGCCGGGCCGTCGCCGCCGCGCAGCACGCGATCCAGGAGATGGACGCCCAGGTCGTCGTCGGCTTCGGTGGCTACGTCTCCACCCCCGCCTACCTCGCCGCACGGCGCCTCGGGGTGCCGATCGTCATCCACGAGCAGAACGCCCGCGCCGGCATCGCCAACAAGGTCGGTGCACGCTTCACCGACCACGTCGCGGTGACCTTCCCGGAGACCAAGCTGCCCGGCGGCCGGGTCATCGGCATGCCCCTGCGACCGGAGATCATCGCGCTCGACCGACCCGCGATGCGTGCCGGGGCGCGGGCGCACTTCGGTCTGCGCGAGGACCTGCCCGTGCTGCTGGTGACCGGCGGGTCGCTCGGGGCGAAGCGGCTCAACGACGCCTTCGCGGCGAGCGTGGCGACGCTGCGTGACGCCGGGGTGCAGGTCCTGCACGCCACCGGCGCCGGCAAGGACTTCGCGGCCGTCGGCGGGGACGAGAGCGTGCCCTACGTCGTCCTGCCCTACGTCGAGCGGATGGACCTCGCCTACGCGGCCGCGGACGCCGTCGTCTGCCGGGCCGGCGCCAACACCGTCTGCGAGCTGACGGCCGTCGGACTGCCCGCCGTCTACGTCCCGCTGCCCATCGGCAACGGCGAGCAGCGACTCAACGCCGCCGGCGCGGTGGAGGCCGGCGGGGGACTGCTCGTCGAGGACGCCGACGTCGACCCGGGGTGGGTCGCCGCCGAGATCGTCCCGATGCTGCGGGACGCCCAGCGGCTGGACGCGATGTCGCGGGCCGCCGCCTCCGTCGGCCACCGCCACGCCGACGAGACCCTGGCCGACATCGTCACGGCGGCCTGGGTGGAGGGCGGCAGCCGTGGCTGATGCGCTGCCCCCCGTGCCGCGGAACCCGCGCTTCGACCTCCTCGCCCCCAGACTGGCACTGGGCGACCTCGGTGTCGTGCACGTCCTCGCCGCGGGCGGGGCCGGGATGTCGGCGATCGTGCGGCTGCTCCTGGACGCGGGGGTGGAGGTGCGCGGCAGCGACGCGCAGGACTCCCCGCTGCTCGACCGGCTCCGCCGGCTCGGCGCACGCATCCACGTGGGCCACGACCCGGCCCACCTCGAGGGTGCCGACACGGTCGTCGTCTCCTCCGCGATCCGCGAGTCCAACCCCGAGCTCCTCGCGGCACGGGAACGCGGCCTGCGCGTGATCCACCGCAGCCAGGCCCTCGCCGCCGCGATGGACCGGCAGGAGCGAGTGGCCGTGGCAGGCGCCAACGGCAAGACGACGACGTCCTCGATGCTCACCGTCGCCCTCCTCGAGGCCGGCGAGAACCCCTCCTTCGCCCTCGGTGGCGAGCTGTCGACGCAGGGCGTCAACGCCGCCCTCGGCGACGGGGCCGCCTTCATCGCCGAGGCCGACGAGTCGGACGGCTCCTTCATCGCCTACGAGCCGCACGTGGCCGTCGTGACCAACGTCCAGCCGGACCACCTCGACTTCTACGGCGACTTCGCCACGGTCGAGGCCGCCTACCTCGAGTTCGCCGGGACGATCGAGCCGGACGGTCTGCTCGTCGCGTGCGCCGACGACGAGGGCTCGGCGCGGTTGGCGGGCCGTGCGGCCGGGGCGGGCCGGCGCGTCCTCACCTACGGCTTCAGCGAGGGCAGCGACCTGCGACTGTCCGACCCGGTCCTGGACGGGACGGACGCGCGCGCCACACTCACCGCGGGCGGGACCGGTCGGGAGCTGGCCATCGCCGTCCCGGGTCGGCACAACCTGCTCAACGCCGCGGCCGCCTACGCCGCCGCCGTCGAGGGCCTGGGCGTGGACGCAGAGGCGGTGCTCGCCGGCCTCGCCGCCTACGGGGGCACCCGACGACGCTTCGAGACGAAGGGGGTCGCCCGCGGCGTCACCGTCGTCGACGACTACGCGCACAACCCCGGCAAGGTCGAGGCCGTCGTGAGCACGGCGCGGGAGATCGCGGGGGAGCGGCGCCTCGTCGTCGTCTTCCAGCCGCACCTGTACTCGCGCACCCGCGACTTCGCCGAGCTCTTCGCCCGGGGGCTCGCCCCGGCCGACGAGGTGCTGCTGCTGGACATCTACGGCGCCCGTGAGGAGGCCGTGGAGGGGGTGACCTCCCGGCTGGTCGCCGACCCGCTGGCGGCTTCCGGGACGACGGCCTCGGTCGTGACCGAGGACGAGGCCGTGGAGCGCATCGTCGCCACCACCACGCGGGGCGACCTCGTGCTCACGGTGGGCGCCGGCGACGTCACCGCGCTCGGTCCACGCATCCTCGACGCCCTCGGTCGGTGAGGAGCGCTCCATGGCACAGCGGTCGGTGAAACGGCGCCCCGCGCGCAGCGGGACGAGGGAGGCGACGGAGCGTCGCTTCGTCGAGCGGGCGGCGCAGGCCCGGGGGCAGCGACTGCGTCGGTGGCTGGTCGCCCTCCTCGTCGTCGCAGGCCTCGGCGCGCTGGGCTGGCTGCTGGGCTTCTCCACGCTGCTGGACGTGCGCACGGTGGAGGTCACCGGCGCGGAGGCGACCGACGAGGCGGCGATCGAGCGGGTCGCGGCCCGGGAGCAGGGCACCCCGCTCGCGCGGGTGGACGGCAGCGCGGTGGCGGACCGGATCGCAGAGGAGGTCCCCGCGGTGAAGTCCGTCGACATCGACCGCGGCTGGCCGCACACCCTCAATGTCAACGTGACCTCGAGGGTTCCGGCGTTGGCGGTGCGCGAGGACGACGGCTTCCGGCTGCTGGACATCGAGGGCGTGGTCATCCGCACGACCTCCTCGGCGCCGAAGGGTGTGCCCACGGTCCGGGCGGATGACGGCGCCGAGGTGTCCGGGCACGGCGTGCGGGCGGCCCGGGGCATGCTCAAGGCGCTGCCGGCGGACATGCGTGATCGCGTGCGCGGAGTGACCGTCGACGGGGCGGACCAGGTCAGCTTCCGGCTCGGCCGGACGACGATCGTCTGGGGGGACGCCGAAAGTCCGAAGGTCAAGGTGAGGCTCATCCCGATCCTGCTGGAGAAGAAGCCGGAGATCATCGATGTGTCCGCCCCCGGCTCGCCCGTGACGACGGGATAGGGTGGCGACACGCGGGCGGTGCGTTTGCTCCCCGGGCCGGGGCCGCATAACGTCACCCGCACACCGAGCGTGATCAAACTGTAACCCTGAAGTTCACCTTGAGCCTTCCGGGTGACGGCACCACCGAGCAGCAGCAACAGGAGTCCCCCGTGGCATCAGCCCAGAACTATCTGGCCGTTATCAAGGTCGTCGGCATCGGCGGCGGTGGCGTCAACGCCATCAACCGGATGATCGAGGTCGGGCTCAAGGGCGTCGAGTTCATCGCGATCAACACCGATGCCCAGGCGCTCCTGATGTCCGATGCCGACGTCAAGCTCGACGTCGGTCGGGAGTTGACGCGCGGACTCGGTGCCGGCGCGGACCCCGAGGTCGGCAAGAAGGCCGCCGAGGACCACGCCGAGGAGATCGAGGAGGTCATCAAGGGGGCCGACATGGTCTTCGTGACCGCCGGTGAGGGAGGTGGCACCGGCACGGGTGGTGCCCCCGTCGTCGCCAAGATCGCCAAGAGCCTCGGTGCGCTGACCGTCGGTGTCGTCACCCGCCCCTTCACCTTCGAGGGGCGTCGTCGCGCCAACCAGGCCGAGACCGGCATCGGCTCGCTGCGCGACGAGGTCGACACGCTCATCGTGATCCCCAACGACCGGCTGCTCTCGATCAGCGACCGCGCCGTGAGCATGCTCGACGCGTTCCGCTCGGCGGACCAGGTGCTCCTCTCCGGTGTCCAGGGCATCACCGACCTGATCACCACACCCGGTCTGATCAACCTCGACTTCGCCGACGTCAAGTCGGTCATGCAGGGCGCCGGGTCCGCGCTCATGGGCATCGGTTCCGCGCGGGGTGAGGACCGGGCCGTGCAGGCCGCGGAGCTGGCGATCTCCTCGCCGCTGCTCGAGGCGAGCATCGACGGCGCCCACGGCGTGCTCCTGTCGATCCAGGGTGGCAGCGACCTCGGCCTCTTCGAGATCAACGAGGCCGCCCGCCTCGTCCAGGAGGCGGCCCACCCCGAGGCCAATGTCATCTTCGGCACGGTCATCGACGACGCCCTCGGCGACGAGGTCCGCGTGACCGTCATCGCCGCCGGCTTCGACGGTGGCGCCCCGACGCCGCGCCAGGACGACCGGGCCCTGGGGCAGGTCCAGTCCGGTGGCCGCAACCAGCCGGCGGCGCAGCCGCAGCAGGGTGGTCAGCCGCAGCAGGCTCCCGCGCAGGGCCAGCCGGCCCAGCAGGCACCGGCCCAGCAGGCGCCGGCCCAGGGGCAGCCGCAGTACGCGCCGCAGGGCCAGCCGGCCCCGCAGCAGGGTGGCCAGCCGCAGCAGGCTCCCGCGCAGGGGCAGCCGGCCCGGCAGGCGCCGGCCCAGGGGCAGCCGGTCCAGCAGGCGCCCGCGCAGGGCCAGCCGCAGCAGGGCCAGCCCGAGGGCGGTCAGCAGGGGCAGCCGCAGCAGGCCCCGGCCCGGCAGCAGAACGCCCCGGCCGCGCCGCCGCGCCAGGTGACCTTCGACGACGGCGACGACCTGGACGTGCCGGACTTCCTCAAGTGAGCCACCGCCGGGCGGCCGGGGAGCGCGGCTGAGGTGTTCCTCTGGCGATCGAGCGACCCGGGGCCGCTGCAGGCCTTCACCGACCGGCACGACGGGGCGAGCGCCGCCCCCTTCGCCGGGCTCAACCTCGGTGCCCACGTCGGTGACGCGGTCGAGCACGTGGCGAGCAACCGGCGCCGCCTCGAGGCGGAGATCGGGATGCCGACAGTCTGGGCCGACCAGGTGCACGGCACCGACGTCATCCACGTCACCGACGAGGTGCTCCGGGGCCCGCGCACGGCCACGGGTGCCGTCGGCACCGCCGACGCCCTCGTCACCGCCCTGCCCGGGATCGCGCTGGGTGTCCTCGTCGCCGACTGCACACCGGTGCTGCTCCACGACGAGCAGGCCGGCGTCGTCGGCGTCGCGCACGCCGGACGCCAGGGCATGACGAAGGGGGTCGTCCCCGCCGTCGTCGCCGCGATGCGCGACCTCGGGGCCCACGACCTGCGGGCGACCGTGGGGCCCTCCGTGTGCGGACGCTGCTACGAGGTCCCCGCCGCCCTGCGCGAGGAGGCTGCCGCCGTCGCGCCGGTCTCCGCCGCGCTCACCTGGACGGGCACCCCGGCGATCGACGTCGCCGCCGGCGTCGTCGAGCAGCTGGGCGCCATGGGCATCCCCGTCGAGTGGGTGCCCGGTTGCGCCCGGGAGGACGAGTCCCTCTACTCCCACCGCCGGGACGGCACGACCGGACGCTTCGCCGGGATCATCGGCAGGCCCGCATGAGCGAGCGCCGGGACGAGCTGGCGCAGGGCCTCTCGGCCGTCGAGGAGCGGATCGCGCGCGCCTGCGCACAGGCGGGACGTCCGCGCGAGGACGTGCACCTCGTCGTGGTGACGAAATTCTTCCCGCGCAGCGACCTCGACCTCCTCGCCTCCCTCGGGGTCACCGACATCGGGGAGAACCGCGAGCAGGAGGCGGCGGCGAAGCTCGCGGACGGCGGTCCGCCACCCGGGGTGCGCACCCACTACATCGGTCAGCTGCAGTCGAAGAAGGCAGGCGCCGTGACGCGCTGGGCCGACGTCGTCCAGGCCGTCGACCGCCCCAAGATCGTCGACGCCCTCGCCCGGGGGGCCGCCAAGGCCGGCCGCGAGCTGACCGCGCTCATCCAGGTCGACCTCGACCCGGAACCCGCCGAGCACCGCGGAGGAGCGCAGCCGGCGGACGTGCCCGCCCTGGCCGACCAGGTCGCCGGGACCGACTCCCTTCGCCTCGGTGGACTCATGGCCGTGGCGCCGCTCGGCGGGGACCCGGACGAGGCGTTTGGCCGCCTGGCGGCGCTGTCGGAGCGCCTGCGGGTGGACCACCCGTCGGCCGACTGGATCTCGGCGGGCATGAGCGGGGACCTCGAGGCGGCAGTGCGACACGGAGCGACACACCTGCGTGTCGGAACGGCAATCCTCGGAACTCGTCCGCCCCAGCGGTAACTTCGGTACCGACGACGAGGACCCGAAGCTGGTTTAAGGATGAGGACATGACGGCACTGCGGAATGCGATGGTCTACCTCGGCCTCGCCGAGGACGACAAGCGGTACGAGGAGTACGACGAGTACGTCGAGGACTACGACGAGCCCGCTCACGACATGGCAGCGGGGGAGCCGTCCGCCGAGGTCACCCCGATCCGACGGGTCCAGGCCGCTCCGGCCGTCCGCGAGGTGGAGGTCACCCAGATGAACCGCATCACCACGATCCACCCGAGCACGTACAACGACGCGCGGGCCATCGGGGAGAGCTTCCGCAGCAACACCCCGGTGATCATGAACCTCTCGGACATGGACGACTCCGACGCCAAGCGCCTCGTGGACTTCGCCGCCGGACTCGTCTTCGGTCTGCACGGCTCGATCGAGCGCGTGACCAACAAGGTCTTCCTGCTCTCCCCGGAGCACATCGAGGTCGACGCCGAGGGCGGCGAGACACCGCAGGCGCGGGGTCTGTTCAACCAGTCCTGACCTGCCCGTCCGCGCCGTCGGTGCGGCACATAGGCTTGCGCCCATGCTGATCGTCCGAGAAGTGCTCGACCTCCTGCTCGGCATCTACCTGTACATCCTCATCGGACGGCTGATCTTCGAGTGGATCCAGGTCTTCGCCCGCCAGTGGCGGCCCACCGGCGTCATCCTCGTCGTCGCCGAGGCGATCTACACGGTCACCGACCCGCCGCTGAAGGCGATCCGCAGGGTGGTCCCGCCGCTGCGGCTCGGAGGTGTGGCGATCGACCTGGCCTTCCTCATCCTCATCATCCTGGTCTCGATCCTGCGCGCGATCGTCTAGGCTGAGCGGTGATGCCCGTGCGTGCCCCGCGCCGTACGAGCCCCGCAACTGCCCGATCGCATACGGAGGAAGTATGGCGCTCACGCCCGAGGACGTCCTCAACAAGACCTTCACCCAGACCCAGTTCCGTCGTGGGTACGACGAGCGCGAGGTCGACGACTTCCTGGACGAGGTCGTCGCCGAGATGCGTCGCATGGTCAAGGACTCGGAGGACCTGCGCTCGCGTGCCGGTGACGGTGGCTCCGCGCCCGCCGCGACCGCGACCGCCGGGTCGGGCAAGCCCGACGAGGCCCTGACCCGGGAGAACCGCGACCTGCGTAGCCGCCTCGAGAAGGAGACGGCCGCCCGCACCGAGGCCGAGAAGCGCACGAGCGAGCTGGAGCGCAAGGTGGCCGAGCTCGAGTCGAGCGGCTCGGCCCGCGCCGAGAAGCGGCGTGGCGACTCCGCGAAGGTCACCTCCGCCGAGGCCGACGCCGACGAGCGCGTCACCATCGTCAACGCCCGTGCCGACGAGGCCGAGAAGAAGGCCCAGGAGCGCATCGCGGCCGCCAACGCCGCGGCCGAGCGCGCCGAGGCCGAGGCCAAGAGCCGTGCGGACAAGGCCGCCGCCCAGCCCGCCGGCTCCGCC
Organism: Janibacter sp. DB-40; assembly: GCF_029510815.1. Taxonomy (NCBI): domain Bacteria; kingdom Bacillati; phylum Actinomycetota; class Actinomycetes; order Micrococcales; family Intrasporangiaceae; genus Janibacter; species Janibacter sp. DB-40. The sequence goes on from NZ_CP120360.1 coordinate 1,246,375, forward strand.
GACGACGGCAGCGCCGGCGAGATGGCTGCGGCCGCCGGTGGCGGCGCCGGGGCCTCCGGCCTCATCGCCCTGGCCCAGCGCCTGCACGACGAGCACGTCGCCGAGGGCCAGACCCAGCGCGACAAGCTCGTCGCCGAGGCCGAGCGCCAGCACCAGGAGCTCGTCACCAAGGGTCAGAGCAAGCACGACGAGCTCTCCACCTCCGGTCAGAGCAAGCACGACGAGCTCGTCAAGGCCGGTCAGACCAAGCGTGACCAGCTCGTCGGCGAGGGCACGAGCCAGCGCGACAAGCTCATCTCGGACGCGCAGACCAAGTCCGCGTCGCTCGTCAGCGAGGCCGAGGCCAAGCGCAAGAAGATCCTTGACGACCTCAACGCGCAGAAGACCGGCCTGGAGACGCGTATCGCCGAGCTGACCACCTACGAGCGCGACTACCGTCGCAAGCTCAAGGACTTCATCTCCGGTCAGCTCAAGGACCTGGAGTCGGCCCCCGCGCTCGCCCCGCAGGAGAGCGCCAAGCACTGATCACCACCCGGCCGGCACGTGCCCGGTCGCGTCCGAGGAGAGGCGGCGGTGTCCATCCGGGCGCCGCCGCCTCTCCTCGTCGCCACCCCGGCCGGCGGTGGTGAGGAAACGCCGCCCCGAGAACCCGCTCCCACCGACCAAAAGGACGTACCCTGCGGGCACACCAGGTCCGTGCTCGACGCGCGGACCTCCTGATACCGAGGACGATCATGGCGGCGAAGAAGTCGACGGCCCGCAGCACGGGCGCGAAGAAGGCCACCCCTGCCAAGGGCGCGGCCAACAGCACGGAGAACGGGACTACGCCGGCGAAGAAGTCCGGCACGAGATCCACGTCGTCCGGGGGGAAGAAGCCGGCGAAGAAGGCGAGCACGAAGACGCCCGCGAAGAAGGGCACGACGAGGAGCTCGACGGGCAAGGCCGCGACGGCGACCCCGGCCGACCAGCTCGTCGTCCGTGAGGACGAGTCGCCGTGGACGCCCGCGGAGCTGAAGGAGGTCCGCGCCGAGCTCGAGGAAGAGATCGCCCGGCAGCGTGCCGACCTCGAGGCCTCGGAGACCGAGCTGAACGCCTTCCTCAGGGAGCCGATCGACGGCGCCGGTGACGATCAGGCCGACGCCGGGGCGAAGTCCTTCGAGCGCGAGCACGAGCTGAGCCTCGTCGCCGGGGCCCGGGCGGGCCTGGAGCAGAACCTCCACGCGCTCGAGCGGCTCGAGGACGGGAGCTACGGCATCTGCGAGTCCTGCGGCAACCCGATCGGCAAGCTTCGACTCCAGGCCTATCCGCGTGCGACCCTGTGCATGACATGCAAGAGCACACAGGAGCGCCGCTGAGCGCCACACAGCCACCGGTTGACGGTGAGGCCACCCCGGCGAGATCCCGAGCGCGGATCCTGGCGTGGTATTTCATCACCGCCATCGTCGTCCTCGGCATCGACCAGGCGAGCAAGGTGTGGGCGCTGCGCACCCTCGACGGGGAGCCGGGGGCCCGGCTGATCGGTGACCTGATCGGCCTGCGCCTCATCCGCAACTCCGGAGCGGCCTTCTCGATCGGTGGGTCGATGACCTGGGTGATGTCCCTCGTCGCCGTCGGGGTCACCGTGGCGATCCTCGCCGTCGTCCCGCGCATCGGCTCGGCGCGTTGGAGCCTGGCGCTGGGCCTGCTGCTCGGAGGATCGTTGGGCAACCTCTACGACCGCTTCTTCCGCGAGCCCGGCCCGCTGCAGGGGCACGTCATCGACTTCATCGACTACGGCGGTCTCTTCGTCGGCAACATCGCCGACATCGCCATCGTCGGTGGGGCCGGGCTGCTGCTCTGGCTCGTCTTCACCAACATCGGCATCGACGGCTCGCGCCCGCAGCACGCCGTCGGCCACCGGCACACCAAGGAGGACACCGATGAGTGACGTCCGCAACGTCCTCGTCCCCGAGGGGCTCGAGGGGGAGCGCGTCGATGCTGCCGTGGCGCGGCTCTTCGGGCTCTCCCGCACCCGGGCCGCCGAGCTCGCCGCCGAGGGGATGGTCGAGATCGACGGCGCCGGTGTCGCGAAGTCCACGCGGGTGACCGCCGGGGCCCGGATCGAGATCGCCCTGCCGGCCGCACCGACCAACCCCGAGCTGGAGGTCGTCGCCGAGCCGGTCCCCGGGATGCGGATCATCCACGACGACGACGACATCGTCGTCGTGGACAAGCCCGTGGGCGTGGCCGCACACCCGAGCGTCGGCTGGACCGGTCCGACGGTGCTGGGCGGGCTCAAGGCCGCCGGCTACCGGATCACCACCAGCGGCGCCAGTGAGCGGCAGGGGATCGTCTCCCGGCTCGACGTCGGCACGAGCGGGCTGATGGTCGTGTGCAAGAGCGAGTACGCCTACTCCGTGCTCAAGCGGGCCTTCAAGCAGCGCACGGTCGACAAGACCTACCACGCCCTCGTCCAGGGTCTGCCCGACCCGCACGTCGGCACGATCGACGCGCCGATCGGTCGTCACCCGAGCGGCGAGTACAAGTTCGCGGTCATGGACTCCGGCAAGCACGCGGTCACCCACTACGAGCTGATCGAGGCCTTCCGGCACGCGTCCCTGCTCGACGTGACGCTCGAGACCGGACGCACCCACCAGATCAGGGTGCACATGGCCGCCCTTCGCCACCCGTGCGTCGGCGACCCGACCTACGGGGCCGACCCCACCCTGGCCCGCAAGCTCGGGCTCGAGCGGCAGTGGCTGCACGCGATGGGGTTGGGGTTCACCCACCCCGGTACCAACGAGTACGTGTACTTCGAGAGCACCTACCCCGACGACCTGCAGCAGGCGCTCGACCGGCTCGCCGACCTGTCCTGAGGCCTCACCGGCGCAGGGAGAACAGGTCGCCGGGCGTGCAGTCGAGCACGTCGCACAGGGCCGTCAGGGTCGAGAAGCGCACGGCCCGGCCGCGGTTGTTCTTCAGCGCCGAGAGGTTGGCGTGGGTGATCCCGATGCGGCGGCTCAGCTCGGTCACGGTCATGCCGCGGGCCTCGAGCAGGTCGTCGAGGTGGCAGACGACCCGGTGGTCCTCCGGCGGCATCAGATGAGCCCGTCCTGGTCCGCCCGCAGCTGGCTGCCGCGGTGCAGGACGAGGGCGACGAAGGACAACGTCATCGCCCCGACGTAGAGGTACCACCACTGGGTGGTGATCGCCTGGGCGTCCCAGTCACCCGCCCGTGACTGGAGGGCGAGGTTCGTCGCCGGTCGGCGCAGGAGCCCAGGGACCAGGAGCATCACGACCACGATCCAGCTCGCGGCCGTGGCCCACCGGGCCGTCGAGCGGACGAAGACGTCCCCGCGCAACATCGCCAGGACGCACAACGACAGCAGGACGATGACTGCTGCGGAGGTGGCCCACTGGAGGACGTCGGCCACGCGCAGGGTGACGAGCGCCCATTCGGGCAGGTCGGCGGTCTCGACGAGGAGGGTCCGGGGCAGCTCGTCCGGGTCGATGACCGGCAGTGCCACGACATCCGCCGACCACCGGTCGGTGACGCTGCGGACGACGTGCACGAGCAGCGCGATCCCGGCGAGGCCGAAGGCGAAGATCGAGGCGCCTGCGTCGCGCCGGAGCCTGGTGGTGGGTGTGCGGGCCATGGGGTCCTCCTTGATGACTACATTGTTCTTCGATGTATCGATAAACAATGTAGCAGGGATGCGACGAAGGGGGAGCCCCGCACCGCCGGTGAGGCTCCCCCTTCGCTCCGGGGCCGGGTCAGTTGACCTGGCGGTCGCGACCCTCCCAGTACGGGGCACGCAGCTTGAACTTCTGCAGCTTGCCCGTGGCGGTGCGGGCGAGCTCCTCGCGGAACTCGACGGAGGTCGGCGACTTGTAGCCGGCGACGCGCGCCTTGCACCAGGCGATGAGGTCGGCCTCGGTGGCGGTGGACCCCTCGGTGACGACGACGAGGGCCTTGATCGTCTCGCCCCACTTCTCGTCGGGGACGCCGATGACGGCGACCTCGGTGACGTCCGGGTGGGAGAAGAGGACGTCCTCGACCTCCACGGAGGCGACGTTCTCGCCGCCGGTGATGATGACGTCCTTCTTGCGGTCGCTGATCGTGACGTACCCGTCGTCCTCGATGTAGCCGCCGTCACCGGTGTGGAACCAGCCACCCTCGAAGGTCCGCTCGGTCTCCTCGGGGAGGTTCCAGTAGCCCTCCATGATGACGTTGCTCCTGGCCAGGACCTCCCCGGACTCCGACACCGACATCTCGACGCCGAGCGCGGGCATCCCGGCCCGCACGAGCTTGCCGGCGCGCTCCTCGGGCGACAGGTCGTCCCACTCGGCGCGGCGGGTGTTGATCGTCAGCAGGGGAGAGGTCTCGGTGAGGCCGTAGATCTGCTGGAACTCCCAGCCGAGCTCGGTCTCGACGCGGGCGATCGTCTGCGTGGGCGGCGGGGCGCCCGCGACGATGATGCGCACGCGGTCCCGGCCGGGGATCTCGCCCTCCCAGTCCGCGGCCGCCGCCAGGACGGCGTTGACCACGGCCGGTGCGGCGCACATGACCGTGACGCCGTGCTCCTGGACCCGCCGCAGGATCTCCGCACCGTCGATCTTGCGGATGACGACGTGCTGGGCGCCGACGCCGGTCATGGCGAAGGGCATGCCCCAGCCGTTGGCGTGGAACATCGGCAGCGTGTGCAGGTAGACGTCACGGTCACCGATGCCGGCGTGCAGGCCGAAGGTGACCGCGTTGACCCAGATGTTGCGGTGGGTGATCTGCACGCCCTTGGGGCGGGCCGTCGTGCCGGAGGTGTAGTTGATCGTGGCGACGGCGTTCTCGTCGGGCTCCCACGGGCGCGGGTCCGCGGCCGCGATCTCCTCCTCGGTGCCGAAGAGGTGCTCGTCGTCACCGAGGACGAAGGTGTGCTCGGCCTGCACCTCGTCGATGAGGGAGGTCAGTTCGGGGTCGATGTAGAGGACGCGGGCGCCGGAGTGCTCGACGATGAACTTCACCTCCTCGGGCGCGAGGCGGAAGTTGATCGGCACCAGGACCCGTCCGGAGCCGGCGACACCGAAGAAGCTGGTCAGCAGGCGGGCGGAGTTGTGCGAGACGACGGCGATCCGGTCGCCGACCTCGATGCCGAGGGAGTCCAGGTGCGCGGCCTGGGCCCGGGCCAGCTGGCGCATCCGTGCGTAGGTCACGCCCTCGAGCGGCGGCGCAGGCTGGTCCGGCTCGTCCACGACGGCGGTGCGCTCGCCGTAGACCTTCGCGGCGCGGTCGAGGAAGTGGTTCACGGACATGGGGACGAACATCCTCAGGGCCTCCTGTGGCTGGCGACGGTGTCTTCTCCGACGGTAGACCCACCGCTGCCGGGGGAGAAGGAAGGAGGGTGGCGGCGCGGCGAGCGGCTCGTGGCGCGCGATCGGCGGCCCCGTCGCGCCACTGGTCGGGCAGGGGCCGAGTTGTCCGTGGCTCGGCCTAGACTCGGAGCGATGTCCGAGCTGCCGCGTTCCGAGAACTTCGTCCACCTGCACAACCACACCGAGTACTCCATGCTCGATGGGGCTGCCCGGATCACGGACATGTTCTCCACCGCCCAGGAGATGGGCATGCCGGCGATCGCGACGACCGACCACGGCTACCTCTTCGGTGCGCACGAGTTCTGGAAGACGGCGCAGTCCTACGACGTCAAGCCGATCATCGGCCTCGAGGCCTATGTGGCGCCCGGCCACACCAGCCGCAAGGACAAGACCCGGGTGAAGTGGGGTGACGAGCGCACCCGCAAGGGTGACGACGTCTCCGGTGGTGGTGCCTACACCCACATGACGCTGCTGGCGCGCAACAACACCGGCATGCACAACCTCTTCCGCATGGACTCGATGGCCTCCCTGGACTCGGTGTACGCCAAGTGGCCGCGCCTGGACCGCGAGCTGCTGTCGCAGTACGGCGAGGGGCTCATCGCGACGACCGGCTGCCCCTCCGGCGAGATCCAGACGCGCCTGCGCCTGGGGCAGTACGACAAGGCGATCGAGGCTGCCTCCGAGTTCCGCGACATCTTCGGCAAGGAGCACTACTTCCTCGAGCTGATGGACCACGGCAACCAGATCGAGCGTCGGGTGCGCGAGGACCTGATGCGTCTGGCGAGGGACCTGCAGCTGCCGCTCCTGGCCACGAACGACCTGCACTACGTCAAGCAGGAGGACTACATCGCCCAGGACGCGCTCCTGTGCATCAACTCCGGCTCGACGCTGCTCGACCCCGATCGGTTCTCCTTCGAGGGCGACGGCTACTACCTGAAGTCCCCGGCGGAGATGCGCCGGCTGTGGCGCGAGCTGCCGGAGGCCTGCGACAACACGCTGCTCGTCGCCGACATGTGCGAGGTCTCCTTCACCGAGGGCGAAGGGCGGTACATGCCGCGCTTCGACGTCCCGCCGGGGGAGGACGAGCAGTCGTGGTTCGTCAAGGAGGTCCAGACCGGGTTGAGCCGGCGCTTCCCGGACGGGATCCCGGAGTACGCGCAGAAGCAGGCGGACTACGAGGTGGGGGTCATCGCGGGGAAGGGCTACCCCGGGTACTTCCTCGTCGTCGCCGACTTCATCAACTGGGCGAAGAACAACGGCATCCGGGTGGGGCCCGGCCGAGGCTCCGGTGCCGGGTCGATGTGCGCCTACGCGATGGGGATCACCGACCTCGACCCGATCCCGCACGGGTTGATCTTCGAGCGCTTCCTCAACCCCGAGCGACAGTCGATGCCCGACTTCGACGTCGACTTCGACGAGCGTCGCCGCGCCGAGGTCATCCAGTACGTCACGGACAAGTACGGCGACGAGCGCGTGGCGATGATCGCCACCTACGGCACGATCAAGGCCAAGCAGGCCGTCAAGGACGCCGCCCGGGTCATGGGTCACCCCTTCTCCGTCGGCGAGCAGCTGACCAAGGCGATGCCCGCCGACGTCATGGGCAAGGGCGTCCCGCTGAACAAGATGTACGACCCGCAGCACGACCGCTACAACGAGGGCCAGGAGTTCCGCGACCTCGTCCAGAGCGAGAAGCACCTCGGCGAGATCGTCGAGACCGCCAAGGGCCTCGAGGGCCTGAAGCGTCAGTGGGGCGTCCACGCCGCCGGCGTCATCATGTCCAGCGAGCCGCTGATCGACGTCATCCCGATCATGCGTCGCCTGCAGGACGGCCAGGTGCTCACCCAGTTCGACTACCCGACGTGCGAGACGCTCGGGCTGGTCAAGATGGACTTCCTGGGCCTGCGCAACCTCACGATCCTCGACGACGCCCTGATCAACATCAAGAGCAACCGCGACGAGGAGATCGACCTCGATGCGCTGAGCAAGGACATGACCGACGAGGCGACCTACCGCCTTCTTGGTCGTGGCGACACCCTCGGCGTCTTCCAGCTCGACGGCGGCGGCATGCGCACGCTGCTGCGTCTGATGCAGCCGGACAACTTCGAGGACATCTCCGCCGCTCTTGCGCTGTACCGACCCGGCCCGATGGGCGTGAACGCGCACACGAACTTCGCGCTGCGCAAGAACGGCCGCCAAGAGGTCGTCCCTCTCGACCCGCAGCTGAAGGGCAAGCTGCAGCCGCAGATGGTCGAGGCGCTCGAGCCGATCCTGGGCACGACGCACGGTTTGTGCATATACCAGGAACAGGTAATGGAGATCGCTCAGAAGCTCGCGGGGTACACCCTGGGCAATGCCGACCTGCTCCGCCGCGCGATGGGCAAGAAGAAGAAGGAGGTCCTCGACAAGGAGTACGTGCCCTTCTCCGAGGGGATGAAGGCCAACGGCTACAACGAGGCCTCGGTCGCCGCGCTGTGGGGCGTGCTCGTCCCCTTCTCCGACTACGCCTTCAACAAGGCGCACACCGCCGCCTACGGTCTCGTCTCGTACTGGACGGCCTACCTCAAGGCCAACTACCCGGCCGAGTACATGGCGGCGCTGCTGACCTCCGTCGGTGACGACAAGGACAAGTCGGCGCTCTACCTCAACGAGTGCCGTCGCATGGGCATCAAGGTGCTGCCGCCGTCGGTCAACGAGTCCGAGGGGCCCTTCGCCGCCGTCGGCGAGGACATCCGCTTCGGTCTGCTCGCGATCCGCAACGTCGGCCGCAACGTCGTCGACGCGATCATCGCCACCCGCGAGGAGAAGGGGGCGTTCACCTCCTTCGACGACTTCCTCGCCAAGTGCCCGGCCGTGGTGTGCAACAAGCGCACCATCGAGTCACTGATCATGGCCGGCGCCTTCGACGACCTCGACCACCCCCGCCAGGGCCTGGTCATGGTCCACGAGGAGTACGTCGAGGCCTTCGTCGGCGTCAAGCGCCAGGAGGCCGTCGGCCAGGACTCGCTGTGGGACATGTTCGGCGGGGACGAGGCCGCCGACGACGGCCCCGGGTCCGGCATCGAGGGGATGGGCCTGCGGGCGATCCCCGAGGTCGAGTGGGACAAGAAGGCCAAGCTCGCCAACGAGCGCGACATGCTCGGTCTCTACGTCTCCGACCACCCGCTCTTCGGCGTCGAGCACGTGCTCCAGCGCGCGGCGGACACCTCCATCGCGACCCTGACCCAGTCCGACAACGGCGTGAAGGAGAACAGCCACGTCACCATCGCCGGGCTCGTCACCGGGCTGAGCGTCAAGCGCACCAAGAAGGGGGACCTGTGGGCCATCGCGACCATCGAGGACCTCGAGGGCGCGATCGAGTGCCTCTTCTTCCCCAAGACGTACCTGACGGTGCAGACGATGCTCACCCAGGACATCGTCGCCGTCGTGCGCGGCCGGGTGAACGTGCGTGACGACTCCGTCTCCCTCTACGCAGAGGACCTGAAGATCCCCGAGCTGACCGACGGGCCCCGCGGTCCGGTCGTGCTCACGCTCGACTACGCCCGCGCCACGACCGGGCGGATCGAGGAGGTCAAGCAGGTGCTCTCACAGCACCCGGGCAGCACCGACGTGCAGATCAAGCTCATCCAGCCCGGGCGGGCGGTGACGATGTCCGTCGACGCCAGCTACCGGGTCGAGCCGACCGAGGCGCTCATCGGCGACCTCAAGGTCATCCTCGGCGCCCGGGCGGTGTCGGCGTGAGTGACGCCACGAGCAACCAAGGAGCCCACGACATGACGCAGACCGAGCAGGGGCACGCCACCCCGCCCGTGGCGGACAAGCGCGAGCACGTGCGCAGCCACCACGGTGACGACGTCCTCGACCCCTACGAGTGGATGCGTGACGGCGAGGACCCCGACGTCCTGGCGCACCTCGAGGCGGAGAACGCCTACGCCGAGTCCACGACGGCGCACCTGGCCCCCCTTCGCCGACGGCTCTTCGACGAGATCAAGGAGCGCACGCTCGAGACCGACCTGTCCGTGCCCATCGCCTCAGGGCCGTGGTGGTACTACGCGCGCACGGTCGAGGGCCAGCAGTACGCGATCCACTGCCGCGCGCCACTGACCGACGCCACCGCCGTGCCCGAGCTCGACCCGAGCCGGCCGCTGCCCGGCGAGATCGTCCTCCTCGACGGCAACGCGCTCGCGGAGGGGCACGAGTTCTTCTCCCTCGGCGGGCTCGACGTCAGCCACGACCACTCCCGGCTCGCCTACGCGGTCGACGTCACCGGCGACGAGCGCTTCGACGTGCGCGTCGTCGACATCGCCTCCGGTGACGTCCTCGACGAGGCGATCACCGGGGCGGGCTACGGCCTGGCGTTCTCCCGCGACGGTGGCCACCTCTTCCACGTCGCAGTCGACGATGCGTGGCGCCCGCACGAGGTGTGGCGCCACGCGGTCGGCACTCCCCGCGAGGACGACGTGCTCGTGCACCACGAGGAGGACGAGCGGTTCTGGATGGGTCTGGGCACCAGCCGGGACGATCGCTGGATCGTGCTGGTCCTGGGGTCCAAGACGACCTCCGAGGTGCACCTCATCGACGCGACCGATCCGACGGCATCGGCCCGCTGCGTCGCGCCGCGCCGCGAGGGCGTCGACTACGACGTCGAGCCCGCCGCCGACCACCTGCTCATCGTGCACAACGAACGCCAGCCCGAGGGCGACCTCGCCTGGGCGCCGCTCGACGCGACCGGTCCCGAGCAGTGGCAGCCGCTGCTGCAGCGCGGTGAGGACGAGCGCTTCATCGGTGTCGACGCCTTCGACGACTTCGCCGTCCTGTCACTGCGTGCAGGCGGGCTGCCTGCGCTGCGGATCCTGCCGCGCACCTCTCGGTCGGCCCCCTCCGTCGCCGCCGACTACGGGGACCCGGTCGACGTCCCCTTCGACGACGAGCTGCACTCGGTGGCCCTGGGCCCGGTCGCCGAGTCCGGCACCGACCGGATCCGCGTCCTCCACGAGTCCTGGGTCAGCCCCCGGTCGGTCCTGGACGTCGTCGTGGCGACCGGCGAGCGGATCGTCCTCAAGCGCCAGCCCGTCCTCGGTGGCGTCGACCTCGACGACTACGAGCAGCGCCGCACCTGGGCGACGGCCCCGGACGGCACGCGGGTACCCGTCTCCCTCGTCATGCGGCGCGGCACGCAGGCCGACGGGACCAACCCCGGGCTGCTCTACGGGTACGGCAGCTACGAGATGAGCTTCGACCCCTACTTCTCCATCGCCCGGCTGTCCCTGCTCGACCGCGGGGTCGTCTACGCCGTCGCGCACGTGCGTGGTGGCGGCGAGCTCGGCCGGCACTGGTACGACGACGGCAAGATGCTGCACAAGCGCAACACCTTCACCGACTTCGTGGCCGCCGCGGAGCACCTCCACGACAGCGGCTGGGTGGCGCGTGACCGCCTGGCGGCCGAAGGGGGGTCCGCCGGTGGTCTCCTCGTGGGCGCCGCGACGAACCTCGCGCCCGACCGCTTCGCGGCGGTGCTGGCGGCCGTGCCCTTCGTCGACACCCTGACGACGATCCTGCGCCCGGACCTGCCGCTGACGGTGCAGGAGTGGGAGGAGTGGGGGGACCCGCTGCACGACCCCGAGGTATACGCGTACATGCGCGGCTACACCCCGTACGAGAACATCGCCGCCGTCGAGTACCCGGCGATCCTCGCCACCACCTCGCTGCACGACACCCGCGTGTACTTCACCGAGCCCGCGAAGTGGGTGGCCCGCCTGCGCGAGGTGACCTCCCACGACGAGCAGCGCCCGATCCTGCTGCGCACCGAGATGAGCGCCGGGCACGGTGGCCGCTCGGGGCGCTACGACGCCTGGGAGCAGGCTGCCTGGGAGTGGGCGTGGGTCCTCGACCGGATCGGGGCGACCGAGCCGCTGACCCGAGCCTGAGGCGAACGACGTCGCCTGCACGGCGGGCCGGGGACGGCTCAGTCCGTGAAGCCCAGCTCGGTCGCGAGTATGCGCGACCACGTGCGCACGACGCGACGCCGGCGCTTGGAGTCGTCGGTGAGCAGGTCGGCCAGGGCGAGGCCGCGGGCGAGGTCCAGGGTGGTCTGGATCAGGGTGCGCACGTGCGGGTCGGAGTCGTCGACACCGAGGTGGGCGACGGCCAGGTCGTGGACCGAGCGGGCGAAGCGGCGCTCCAGCGGCGCGATGACCTCGCGGACCTGCTCGTCGGCCGCCGCCGCGGTCCAGGCGTGCAGGGCCGCCCGGAACAGCTCGCCGTTGTACGTCTCGACGAGGGTCTCGACGACCGCATGGACGCGCGCGGGGCCGTCGCCCGTCGGCGCGGGCAGCCGCTCGACGCGGGTGGCGCGCTCCTGGAACATGTACTCCAGGGCCGCGACGACCAGCGCCTCCCGGGTGGGGAAGTGGTGCTGGAGCGCTCCGCGACTGATCCCCGCCTCGTCGGCGATGACCGAGACCGTTGCCGCGGTCCACCCACGCTCGGCGAGGCAGCGCACGGTGGCCTCGAGCAGCCGCTGCCGGGTGGCCCGACTGCGGTCCTGCTTCGGCTCGGTCGTCGTGCGCATCGCGCTCATCCCTCGCTCGGGGCCCACCGGGGAGGGCGCTTCTGCATGAAGGCCGTCATGCCCTCCCGTGCCTCCTCGCTGACGAAGAGCCGCGCGGACTGGTCGGCGACCCGGTCGCGGTGGGCATCGATGTGGTCGAGGACCTCGTGGGTGATCAGCGCCTTGCTCTCGCGCAGACCCTGCGGCGAGCACCGGCCGAAGGCACCCGTCACCCCGGTGACGGCCTCGTCCAGCTCGTCGGTCCCGACCACGGCCTCGGTCACCAGCCCGATGCGCGCGGCCTCGGTGGCGTCGAATTTCGAGCCGGTGAGGAAGTACCGGGCGGCGGCCCGCGGCTCGATCCTCGGTAGGACGGTCAGCGAGATGACGGATGCGGCCAGCCCCAGGCGGGACTCGGTGAGCGCGTAGGTCGAGGCGTCGCTCGCGACCACGACATCGCACGCGCCGACCAGCCCCATGCCGCCCGCGCGCACGTGCCCGTCGATCCGGCCGATGACCGGCTTCGGCAGCGCGACGATCGCCCGCAGCAGATCGACGAGCTGGTCGGCGCGGGCCCGGGCGGGGTCGTCGGCGGTGTTGCTGCTCGCCTCGGACAGGTCCGCCCCGGCGCAGAAGGTCGTGCCGGTGTGCGTGAGCACGACGCAGCGGACGTCGTCGTCGCGCTCGGCCGCGGCCAGCCCCTCGGTCAGCTCGGCGACGAGCTGGTCGGAGAGGGCGTTGCGGTTGTGCGGCGAGTCGAGGGTGATCGTCATGACGCCCGAGCTCGTCCCGGTCCTGACCCGGGGTCCCTGCGGTGCGCTCATCCTGCGTTCCTCTCATCGGTGTCTCTGCTGTCGCTGTCGTCCGTGGCGACGGAGGCGTCGCCGGCCGCGTCGTCCTCGACGACGGCGAGCGTGGCACCCTGGTCGACCTGCTGGCCCACCGCCACCGCCACCCGGGTGACGGTACCGGCAGCCGGAGCCGTGACCGCGTGGTCCATCTTCATCGCCTCGAGGGTGAGCATCGGCTGCCCCGCCTCGACGACGTCCCCCGGCTCCACGTGCACGCCCGTGATCGTGCCCGGCATGGGTGCGACGAGCGCACCCCCGGGTGTCAGGGCCGACGGGTCCACGAAGCGGGGGCGCAGGCCCAGGGTGCTCGACCCCAGCGGCGAGTCGACGGCGACCATCTCCTGACCCGGCCCGTCACCGGCGATCCACGCGACGTCGAAGCGACGCCGTACGCCGTCCAGGTCGAGGACGACGCAGGTCGGCTCAGCCTCGACGAGGACCACCCGGTCCGCGCACGAAGGGGGCGACTCCAGCTCGAGGCCGTCCCGCCCGACCCGGTGTCCCACGACGACCTCGTGGTCGCCGTGGGCGAAGGTGCGCCGCTGGAAGGTCGAGGGCACGTTGCGGAACCCGGTGTGCACCAACTGCAGGACCGGGCGCCGGGCGACCTGGCGTGCACCGTCGGCGAGGGCGGCCACGAGCCCGGCGAGCTCCGGGGCGAGGGCGGTGTCCTTGGTCAGGGTGCCCGGGTCGTAGCGACCGTAGAAGCCGGTGTCCGCGGTGCCGTCGAGGAACTCCGGGTGCAGCAGGCTCTCGACGAGCAGGTCCCGGTTGGTCGTGATGCCGTGGATCCGGCTGCGGCGCAACGCGGCCGCGAGCTCGCGGACCGCCTCCTCCCGGGTGGGTGCCCGGGAGATGACCTTGGCGAGCATCGCGTCGTAGTGGGTGCCGATGACCGAGCCGACCTCGACCCCGGAGTCGAGCCGGATGCCGTGCTCGGGTGCGACCGCGAACCGCGTGGAGACCCCGGGCACGGACAGGGCCGCGACCGTCCCGGTCTGGGGGCGCCAGTCGGCGTTCGGGTCCTCGGCGTAGAGCCGCGCCTCGACCGACCACCCACGGGCGGACGGTTCCTGCGCGGGGAGGGCCCTCCCTTCGGCCACGTCGATCTGCCGGCCCACGAGGTCGGTGCCGGTGACCGCCTCGGTGACCGGGTGCTCGACCTGCAGGCGGGTGTTCATCTCCAGGAACCAGAAGGAGCCGTCGGGGAGGGCGAGGAACTCCACGGTCCCCGCACCGCGGTAGCCGACCGCGGCGGCGGCGTCGCGACCGGCCTGCAGGAGGCGCTCGCGCATCTGCGGCCCGACCCGCTCGACGAGGGGCGAGGGGGCCTCTTCGATGACCTTCTGGTGGCGGCGCTGCAGCGAGCACTCCCGCTCGCCGAGCGCCCACACGGTGCCGTGCGCGTCGGCCAGCACCTGGACCTCGACGTGGTGCCCGGACTCGAGGTAGCGCTCGACGAAGACGGTGGGGTCCCCGAAGGCGGAGGCGGCCTCCCGCGAGGCGGACTCGACGGCGTCGTCGACCTCCGCCAGGGTGCGCACGACTCGCATGCCGCGGCCACCGCCACCCGCGGAGGCCTTGACGAGCACCGGCAGGTGCTCCTCGCTGACGGCCTCCGGGGCGATGCGCTCCAGGACCGGGACACCGGCGTCGGCCATGCGCTGCTTGGACTCGACCTTGCTGCCCATGACGGCGATGGCCCGCGGGTCGGGACCGATCCAGGTCAGGCCCGCGGCGCGGACCTGCTCGGCGAAGTCGGCGTTCTCGGACAGGAAGCCGTACCCGGGGTGGATCGCGTCCGCCCCGGCACGTCGGGCGGCCTCGATGACCAGGTCGCCGCGCAGGTAGGTGTCGGTGGGGGAGCTGCCGGGCAGGTGCACCGCGGCATCGGCCTCGCTCACGTGCGGGCTGTCGGCGTCCGGGTCGGAGAAGACTGCGACGGTGGCGATGCCGCGGGCACGACAGGTGGCGAAGACCCGGCGGGCGATCTCGCCGCGGTTGGCGACGAGGACGGACCGGATCGGGGTGGCAGGTGTGGTGGCGACAGGGTTCACGGTGGTCCTCACATTCGGAAGACGCCGAAGGAGGAGGTCCCCTCGACCGGTGCGGTGTGGATGGCGGACAGGGCGATCCCCAGGACGTCGCGGGTGTCGCGGGGGTCGATGATGCCGTCGTCGTAGACGAGGCCGGAGAGGACCATCGGCATCGACTGCGCGGTGATCTCCTGCTCGATGTAGGCGCGCAGGCCCTGTGCGCCCTCCTCGTCGAAGGGCTTGCCCTGGGCCAGCGCGGACGCCTTCGACACCGAGTAGGTGACGTCGGCCAGCTGCTGGGCGCCCATCACCGACGAGCGCGCCGAGGGCCAGCTGAAGACGAAGCGCGGGGCGTAGGCGCGACCGCACATCCCGTAGTGGCCGGCACCGTAGGAGTTGCCCAGCAGGACGGAGATGTGCGGGACCGTCGAGTTCGACACCGCGTTGATCATCATCGCGCCGTGCTTGATGATGCCGCCCTGCTCGTACTCCTTGCCGACCATGTACCCGGTCGTGTTGTGCAGGAAGAGCAGCGGGGTGTTCGAGCGGTTGGCCAGCTGGATGAACTGGGCGGCCTTCTGCGACTCCTCGCTGAAGAGGACCCCGCGCGCGTTGGCGAGGATCCCGATGGGGAAGCCGTGCAGCTGCGCCCACCCGGTGACCAGGGAGCTGCCGTAGAGCGGCTTGAACTCGTCGAAGTCGCTGTCGTCGACGATCCGGGCGATGACCTCGCGCGGGTCGAAGGGGGACTTCAGGTCCGGCGGGACGATGGACAGCAGCTCCTCGGCCGGGTAGCGCGGCGGACGCGGAGTCGTCGTGACCGGTCCCGCGGCCTTGCGGTGGCCCAGCCGGGAGACGATGCGGCGGCCGATCCGGATGGCGTCCTGCTCGTCACGGGCGTAGTGGTCGGCCAGGCCGGAGACGCGGGCGTGCATGTCGGCGCCGCCGAGGGACTCGTCGTCGGACTCCTCGCCGGTGGCCGCCTTGACCAGCGGCGGGCCGGCGAGGAAGACCTTGGACCGCTCCTCGATCATCACGACGTGGTCGCTCATGCCCGGCAGGTAGGCGCCGCCGGCCGTGGAGTTGCCGAAGACGAGCGCGATCGTCGGGATGCCCTCGCGGGAGAGCCGGGTGAGGTTCTTGAAGATCGCGCCGCCGGGGATGAAGATCTCCTTCTGCGTCGGCAGATCGGCACCGCCCGACTCGACGAGCGAGATCACCGGCAGCCGGTTGGCCAGGGCGACCTCGTGCATCCGCAGCGTCTTCTTCAGCGACCACGGGTTGCTCGCGCCGCCCTTGACGGTCGGGTCGTTGGCGACGACGAGGCACTCCACCCCGCTGACGAGGCCGATGCCGGCGACGACGGAGCCGCCGACGGTGAAGTCCGACCCGTAGCCGGCGAGGGTGGCCAGCTCGAGGAAGGGGGACTCCAGGTCCAGGAGCAGCTCCACCCGTTCCCGGGCGGTCAGCTTGCCCCGGTCGTGGTGGCGCTTGACGTACTTCTCACCCCCACCCGCGACGGCCTTGGCGACCTCGACGCCGATCTCGGCGAGGGAGGCGTGCATCGCCTCCGCCGCGGACTGCGCCTCGGGGGTCGTCGGGTCGAGCGTGCTCCGCAGGATCGTCATGCCACCAGTCCCATCCGTCGTGCTGCCATGTCATTGAGGATCTCGACGGTCCCGCCGCCGATGCCGAGGATGCGCACGTCGCGGTACTGCCGCTCGACCTCGCTCCCGAGCATGTAGCCCATTCCGCCGAAGAGCTGGACGGCCTGGTGGGCCACCCACTCGCCGGTCTCCGTCGCGGTGTTCTTGGCGAAGCAGACCTGCGGGATGAGGTCGACCAGGCTCTCGCCGTCCTCGTACCGGTCGACGACCGAGCGGGTGTAGGCACGGGCCACGTCGATGCGGCGGGCCATCTCCACGAGGGTCGTCTGCACGCCCTGCCGGCTGATGAGCGGCTGCCCGAAGGTGGCGCGCTCGCGGCACCACTCGGTCGCCAGGTCGAGGCAGCGCTGGGCCTGCGAGTACGCCTGCACGGCCAGGCCGATGCGCTCGCTGAGGAAGGCGCTGCCGATGAGGAGGAAGCCGGCGTTCTCCGGGCCGACGAGGTGGTTCGCCGGGACGCGGGCGTCGGTGAAGGACAGCTCGGCGGTGTCGGAGCACCGCCAGCCCATCTTGCCGAGCCTGCGGGAGACCTCGAAGCCCGGCGTGCCCCGCTCGACCACGAGCAGGGAGAGACCGCGGGCGCCCTTGTGCTCGTCCCCGCCGGTGCGCACCGCGGTGGTGACGAAGTCGGCCCGCACACCCGAGGTGATGAAGGTCTTGGAGCCGTTGACCACGTAGTGCTCGCCGTCGCGACGGGCCGTCGTGCGCAGCGCGCCGACGTCGGACCCGCCGCCGGGCTCGGTGATGCCGAGCGCGCCGATCATCTCCCCGGCGAGGGTCGGTGCCACCCACCGGTCGACCTGCCCCTGGTCACCCGCGGTGACGATGTGCGGGCAGGCGATCCCCGCGGTGAAGAGCGAGGCGTAGACGCCACCGGCCGCGCCGGCCTCGTGCAGCGCCTCGCCGACGGTGACCGACTCGCGCTGGCCGCCCCCGCCGCCACCGGCACTCTCGGGGAAGGAAACCCCGATCAGTCCCAGCGCCCCGGCCGTGCGGTGCAGCTCGCGCGGCAGCTCACCGGCCTCCTCCCAGTCGTCCTGATGGGGCAGCACCTCGCGGCGGACGAACTCGGTCGTCGTCGCGCGCAGGGCCCGCAGCTCCTCGGTCTGCCAGTCGCGGTGACTCATCGGTCCTCCGTGGGGATCAGGGACTGCGGGATGTCGACGTGCCGTGCGCGGAGCCACTCGCCCAGGCCCTTGGCCTGCGGGTCGAAGCGCGCGTTGTAGGCCACGCCCTCACCGAGGAGTCCCTCGATGACGATGTTGACGGCACGCAGGTTGGGCAGGCGGGTGAGGGTGATCGGCAGGTCGGCCGCCTCGGGGAGCAGCTCGCGGACGCGCTCGGTGGTCAGTAGCTCGGACAACCACGGCCACGCGGCGTCCTCGCGCACCCACACACCGATGTTGGCGTTGCCGCCCTTGTCCCCGGAGCGGGCGCCGGCGACCCTCCCCAGCGGGGCGCGGACGGTGGCGCCCTCCCACTCCCTTCGCAACTGCTTAGGCTCCTGCGAGGTGTGGGGGCCGTGCTCGTGCAACTGCTTAGGCTCTTGCGAGGTGTGGGGGTGCTGCCCGTGCAACTGCTTAGGCTCTTGCGAGGTGTGGGGGTGCTGCCCGTGCAACTGCTTGGGCTCCTGCGAGGTGTGGGGGTGCTGCCCGTGCAACTGCTTAGGCTCTTGCGAGGTGTGGGGGTGCTGCCCGTGCAACTGCTTAGGCTCTTGCGAGGTGTGGGGGTCCGTCAGGGGCTCGAGCGGACGCGTCACCGTCGGTGGTTCGATCTGCTCCACGCTCCCGTCGTCCAGGACGACCTCGTGCCGGGGCGCCGACTGCGGGACGTGGCCGGGGGTGAAGACCCCGTAGGGCGTCGCCGCCGCCGGCGGGGCGAGGGTGTGCCAGCCGGGGTAGGAGCCCAGTGCGATCTCGATGGCGGCGTTGGAGAAGGGGCGTCCGACGACCGCTGTGTCCGGGTCCCGGGCGACGACCGTCAGCAACGCCGCGGCCTGCTGCTGTGTCGCCGGGTCCGCGGTGTCGGTGCGCGCCAGCGTCCACGTCAGCTCGGCGGGGGAGGTGGTGAGCGCGTCGTGGAACTGGCGCTGGACGAGGTCCGACTTGGCCTCGATGTCCAGTCCGGTCAGGGCCATCGTCATCTCGTTGCGGAAGCCCCCGAGGGACGTCAGTGACACCTTGACGTCCGGTGGTGGGGCCTCCCCGCGCACCCCGGTGATCGAGACCCGGTCGGTGCCGTCCTGGCGAAGGGAGATCGAGTCCAGTCGGGTGGTGACGTCCGGGCCGGCGTAGCGCGCGTCCTGCACCTCGTAGAGCAGCTGGCTGGTGACGGTGCCGACGGTGACCGCACCGGCCGTGCCCGGGTGCTTGGTGATCACGCTCGACCCGTCAGGGAGGATCTCGGCGATCGGGAAGCCCGGGTGGACGAGGTCGGCGACCTCGGTGAAGAAGGCGTAGTTGCCACCTGTCGCCTGCGTGCCGCACTCGATGACGTGGCCCGCGACCGTGGCTCCGGCGAGGGCGTCGAGGTCGTCGCGGCCCCACCCGAAGCGGGCGATCGCCGGGCCGACGATGACCGACGCGTCGGTGACCCGGCCGGTGACGACGACGTCCGCGCCCGAGGCGACGGCACGGGCGATGCCGAAGCCGCCGAGGTAGGCGTGCGCGCCCAGCGGCGTGCCGAGGTCGAGTTCGTCGGCGCGCGGGGTCAGGTCGTCACCGCGCACGTGGGCGACGGTGGGGGAGAGGCCCTGCTCGGCCGCCAGCGCGCGGATCGCGGCGACCAGGCCCGGGGTGTTGACGCCCCCTGCGTTGGCGACGATCGTCACGCCCCGGTCCAGGGCGAGCCCGAGGCAGTCGCGCAGCTGCGTCAGGAAGGTCTTGGCGTACCCGGTGCTCTCGTCCTTGGCGCGGTCGCGGGCGAGGATGAGCATCGTCAGCTCGGCCAGCCAGTCCCCGGTCAGGACGTCCAGCTCGCCGCCCTCGAGCATCTCCCGCATCGCGGAGAGCCGGTCGCCGTAGAAGCCGGAGCAGTTGCCGACGCGCAACATCTCTGTCATCGCCGGGCCCCCTTCGGCGCCCCGGCGAAGGCCTGGGCGAAGGTCAACCAGTGGGTGGCCTCCCCGGTGGCGACCAGGTCGGTGTCGGCGAGATCGCGCCGCTGAGTGACCACGAGGCAGAAGTCCTCGGCCGTGCCGGTGACCCGGTCCGCACCCTCCTCGCCCCAGGTCCACAGGTCCCCGTCGGGTGCGGTCAGGTCGACGTGGAAGGGAGCGGGCGGCACCGGCTGGTCCGTGATCAGGTAGGCGAAGTCGCGGGTGCGCACGCCGAGGTGGCAGATGTCGCGCAGCCGGTCGGTCGGCTCGCGGCGCACACCCAGGGCGTCGGCGACATCCTGCCCGTGCGCCCAGGTCTCCATCAGGCGGGCGGTGGCCATCGAGCGGGCGCTCATCGGTGGCCCGAACCACGGCAGCTTCGTCGCGGGGGTGGAGCGAAGGGCGTCGGCCAGCTTCTCGCGGCCGGTGCGCCACCGCGCCAGCAGCTCGACCGGGGGAGCGGCTGCTCCCTTCGCCGCCTGCTCGTCCACGTGTCCCGTGACGTTCTGCAGGGCCGCCTCCACCTCTCCGGCGAACGCCTCGGGAGCGGTCGCGGCGAGGAGGGCGACCTCGTCGGTCCACGCCAAGTGCGCAATCTGGTGGGCGATGGTCCACCCCTGCGCCGGGGTGTCGCGGGCCCACGTCCGCTCGTCGAGGGGGGCGACGAGGGCGTCGAGATCGGTGCACTCATCGAGGAAGGCGGCCACGGTGTCGCTCATGCGGCGAGAGTGCCACGCATCCAGCAAACAATCAAGCATGCTTGTTTTATTCGGGGTTCGTGGCTACCGTCGCCGTCATGCGCCTCACCGATGAGCACACCGCCTTCCGCGCCAGCGTGCGCGCCTTCGTCGAGTCCGAGATCAACCCGCACGTGGACGCGTGGGAGGAGGCCGGGATGTTCCCGGCCCACGAGCTCTTCCCGAAGGCGGCCGCCCTGGGTCTGCTGGGTCTCGAGCGCGACCCCGAGTACGGAGGCGAGGGCGCGGACCACTCCTTCCAGATGGTCGCCGCCGAGGAGCTCGGCCGCGCCGACGCCGCCGGGGTGGCCATGGCGCTGGGGGTGCAGTCGATGATGGCCACGCCCTCGCTCGCCACCTTCGGCACGCCGGACCTGAAGCGCGCGTACCTGGCGCCCGCGCTCGCGGGCGAGCAGGTCGCCGCGATCGCGGTGACCGAGCCGGACACCGGCTCGGACGTCTCCCGGCTGCGCACCCGCGCGGTCCGCGACGGCGACGACTGGGTGATCACCGGCCGCAAGACCTACATCACCAACGGCAGCCAGGCGGACTGGCTCTGCCTGCTCGTGCGCACCTCCGACGAGGGCGGGTACCGGGGCATGTCCCAGGTCATCGTCCCGACCGACTCGCCCGGCTTCGCCGTCGCCAAGCGCCTGGACAAGCTCGGCAACCGCTGCTCCGACACCGCCGAGCTCGTGCTCGACGAGGTGCGCGCGCCCGTGGCCAACACCATCGGCGAGGTCGGGCGCGGCTTCCAGCAGCAGATGCAGCAGTTCATCATCGAGCGGATGTACGCCGCCTACTCCTCCGTCGGCAGCTGCGACCGGGCACTGGAGCGCACCCGCGCCTACATCACCGAGCGCGAGGTCTTCGGCCAGCCGCTGGCCACCAAGCAGTACGTCACCTTCTGCCTGACCGAGCTGCAGGCGCAGGTGGAGATGCTGCGCAACCACAACGCCGCCGTCTGCGAGGCGTACCTCGCCGGCGAGGACATCACGCGTGGCGCCAGCATCGCCAAGCTGACCGCCGGTCGCCTCGCCCGCGAGGTCGCCGATGCGTGCATCCAGTTCCACGGCGGCATGGGCTACATGGAGGAGACGTGGACCGCGCGCTTCTTCCGTGACACCCGCCTGGGCTCCATCGGCGGTGGCGCCGACGAGGTCATGCTCCAGGTCCTGGCGCGGCTCGACGGACTGCCGGCCTGACCCCCTTCGCCCCGGTACGCTCACCCGACCGGACGACCCCACCCCAAGGAGATCGACCATGACCCGCACCCTCGCCGGCCGCACCATCCTCATGTCGGGCGGCAGCCGCGGCATCGGGCTGGCCATCGCCGAGCGCGCCGCCCGGGACGGCGCCAACGTCGCGATCGTCGCCAAGACCGACACCCCGCACCCGAAGCTCGAGGGCACCATCCACACGGCCGCGGCGGCCATCGAGGCGGCCGGCGGTCAGGCCCTACCGATCCTTGGGGACGTGCGGTCCGAGGAGTCAGTCCAGGAGGCCGTGGACCGCGCCGTCGAGCGCTTCGGTGGCATCGACATCGTCGTCAACAACGCCAGCGCCATCGACCTGTCCTCCACGGCGGACCTGTCGATGAAGAAGTACGACCTGATGCAGGACATCAACACCCGCGGGTCCTTCCTCCTGGCGAAGACCGCGCTGCCGCATCTGCAGGCCTCTGACGCAGCGCACGTGCTCACCCTCTCGCCGCCGCTCAACCTCAACCCGCGGTGGGCGGGCGCGCACCTCGGCTACACGATCGCCAAGTACGGCATGAGCCTGGTGACGCTGGGACTGGCGGAGGAGTGGCGCGAGCTCGGCATCGCGGCCAACAGCCTGTGGCCGCGCACGGCCATCGCCACTGCGGCCGTGCAGAACCTCCTCGGCGGCGAGCAGACGATGGCTCGCAGCCGCAGCCCGCA
Organism: Janibacter sp. DB-40; assembly: GCF_029510815.1. Lineage (NCBI taxonomy): Bacteria > Bacillati > Actinomycetota > Actinomycetes > Micrococcales > Intrasporangiaceae > Janibacter > Janibacter sp. DB-40. Next base: position 1,268,581 of record NZ_CP120360.1, read on the forward strand.
GATCATGGCCGACGCGGCCCACGCGATCCTCACCCGCGACCCCGCCGAGTGCACCGGGCAGTTCCTCATCGACGACGAGGTCCTCGCGCAGGAGGGCGTCACCGACCTCTCCGTCTACGGGCCGCCACTCGAGGAGCTGCTGCCCGACTTCTTCCTCGACGAGTGAGGCTCAGCCCAGGTCGAGGGTGATGAACTTCGGCCGGTAGAGCGTCGGGTTGTTCATCAGCTCGTCGAAGTCGAAGGTGTTTACGTTGTAGGAGATGAGCAGCCGGCCGTCCTGCGACAGCTCGGGGTGGCCGTGCGCGTTGTAGGTGAAGTGCTGTCCCTGCGTCTCGGGCGTCTCGTAGATCGTCTGCGGCTGCTCCCACGGGCCGGTGGGGGAGCAGGCCGTCCACGCGTTGATCTTCGGGCTGTACGGCTCGGAGGTGTCCGAGGAGATCATCAGGTACCCGTCGCGGAAGGGGGAGACGCTCAGCTCGTTGGCCACCCCCTTCGTCAGGCGCTCGCTCTCGTCGGAGTCGTCCTCCCAGCCGTCCGCGCCGAGGTACTCCCACGTCGAGCGGTCGGCGAGGGAACCCGCGGGCGCGCGCGCCACGTGCAGGTGCTTGGCCTCCTCGCGGTCCTCGATGCCGTAGATCCACGTGTGCTGCGCCGTCGACATCAGCCCCGCGCCCCACGCGACCGGCCCCTCGAAGCCCTCCTCGATGTCGGTGACCTCCAGCTCGGGCAGCGACACGTGGGCGAGGGTGTTGCGCTCCCACTCGAAGCCGTTCTCGCCGACCTGCTTGGTCCGGGAGAGGAGGACGAGCAGCTCGCCACCCTCGACCTTGGCGTCCTGCACCCAGTAGTAGGTCTTCTCGCCCGGGTCCGGGAAGAAGGACTCCGGTCCCTCGCGCGTCAGCGTGCTCAGCCGGCCGGACCCGTCCTCGACGACGAGGGCGTTGTGCACCATCGTCATCCCCGGCTCCGGGTTGCCGTTGTCGTCGACGCGTCCGATGAGCGAGTCGCTGAAGAGCCACAGCGTGCGGTCCTGCGGCAGCCGGACCGAGTAGGTCGAGTCGCCGCCGATCCACCCGGGCCCGGACACCTCGAACCGGGCGTCGTCGGAGCGCGAGGGCTGTGCCCAGTCGAAGTCGGCGGAGATCGCCTCGCAGTCGCCGCGGTCCCGATCCCTCTCCTCGGAGCACCCGGCGAGCAGACCAGCGCCGACCGCGAGCACGGCGCAGACCGCGGTCAGGCGTCTGCGGTGCATGCGGGCTCCTGGCGAAGGGGGGCGGGTCGCCTCCCATTGTGACCGACGCGTAGCCACGGGTCGGCGTGCGCCCCGCCCAGCGATCGCAGCGCCGGTCAGGGGGTCACCCGGGCGGGGTCCTCTCCGCGAGTCGACGCCCCAGCTCGCCGCCCCACTCGCGGGCCCGGTCCAGCTCGCCGGGCAGCAGCGGGCCCTCGTAGTCCTCGACGTAGAACGTCTCCGGCTCGGCCAGCACGGTGCAGCCCATGCGCTTCAGCTTCCTGGCCGCTCCGTGGCCCGCGTGCCCGGGCAGGTTCGGGTGGCGCACGTGGGTGTCGAAGGTGGCGACCATCAGCTGCGCGCTGCCCTCGGCGAGCCACTCACGCACGCCTGTCGCGAGCTGCCGGCCACCCCGCCGGTGGGCGTCCTCCCGGGTCGAGGGCCGGCTGAGCCCGAAGGCCTGGGTGGGAGCCCCCACCACGAGCAGGTCGACGCGCAGGTCCGGCAGCGGCGGCGCGTCAGCCACGGCCACCACCTCGGTGGTCAGGTGGGCGCCGAGACCGGCCGCGATCGCCTCGGCGACGGCCCGCGTGTTCCCCCAGGCCGACTCGTGGACGACGATGGCGTTCATCTCAGCGCCGGATCCCGCGGGTGAAGTAGACGAGGGGGCCGACGAAGCTGATGGCGATCACCGCCGCCCACCGTCCCTTGCCGCCGCGCACCTCGCTCGTCGGCCGGAACGCCAGGTCGGTCCAGGCAGTGAGGGCCAGGGACAGCTGGATCGAGGCCAGGGTCAGCACGGTGGTCTGCTGTCCGGGGCTCAGGTCGTCCCAGCTGCGCTTCCCGCGGGTCATGTCGTCTCCCCTCGACGTCGGATCCATGGAAGATCCACCCTCACCTGTGATTGTCGCACGGTGCTGGTGAGCTGCGGTCAGAGCCAGCCGAGATCCTGGGCGCGGCGGGCGGCCTCCACGCGGGTGGCGGAGCCGGTCTTGCCGATGGCCGAGGAGAGGTGGTTGCGCACCGTGCCGGGGAGAGGTGCACCCGCGCGGCGATGGCGGCCGCCGAGCCGCCCTCGAGGGCGTGGGTGAGCACCTCGCGCTCGCGCTCGGTGAGCGGGTTGGGCCCGCCGACGACGCTCTCGGTCGCGAGCGAGGGGTCGACCACCCGACCGCCCCGGGCGACGGTGCGCACGGCCTCCGCCAGCTCCTCGGACGGCGTGTCCTTGACGACGAAGCCCCGCGCGCCCGCCTCGATCGCCCGGCGCAGGAAGCCGGGGCGACCGAAGGTCGTGACGATGAGCACCCTGGTCCCGGGGACCTCGCGGGCCAGCTCGGCGGTGGCGGCGATGCCGTCCATCCCCGGCATCTCGATGTCGAGCACGGCGACGTCGGGGTGGGTGCGGCGTGCCGCCTCGAGCACCTCGTCGCCCGAGCCGACCTCGGCCACGACCTCGAGGTCGTCCTCGAGCCCGAGCAGCGCGGCCATCGCCCCGCGCACGAGTGCCTGGTCGTCGGCGAGCAGGACGGTGGTCACGGCAGCTCCACCCGCACCCTCGTGCCCGGCCCGGCGGAGCCGGGAAGGCCCTCGCCGACCTCGGTGCGCCCACCGGCCTGGGCGACCCGCTCGCGCACGCCGGTCAGGCCGGACCCCTCCTTGCGCCCGCGCAGACCGCGCCCGTCGTCGCTGACCTCGAGCCACGAGGGGCCCCACGCGACCTCGACGCGGTGGGCGCCGCTGTGCCGGATGACATTGGTGACGGCCTCCCGCAGGACCCACGCCATCGTGATCCGGTGGGCCGGGTCGACGACCTCACCGTCCTCGGGCAGGCTGGCCTCGATCCCGGCGTCCCGCAGGGCGGTGGCGGCCACGTCCCGCTCGTCGGCCAGCCGGGCCACCCGCAGCCCGGAGACGGTCGCGCGGATCTCGGCGAGGGACTGGCGGGTGAGCGAGCGGATGTCGGCCAGCTCTCCCTTCGCCCGCTCGGGGTCGATGTCGATGAGGCGCTCGGCCAGGTCGGCCTTGAGGGAGACGACGGTCAGCGAGTGCCCCAGGACGTCGTGGACGTCGCGTGCGACCCGGTCACGCTCGGCGGTCACGGCCAACGACCGCCGCACCACCTGGTGCCGCTCGTCGCTGAGGGTCATCCGGCGGAGCAGAAGACCGAAGCCGCCGATGGCGAGGGGCAGGAAGAGCAGGAACCACACCTCCCGCAGGGCGTCGGTCACCGCCAGGACGATCGCTGCGAAGACGACCACGGCGACCACCGACGGCATCGGCCACCGTTCGGGGAAGCTGAAGGCGGCGACCGAGGCCAGGAAGGGGGCCATGCCCACGGCGCCCGGACCGATGAGGGGGATGAGGGCGACCATGATCGCGATCCCCGCGAGGAAGCTGCCGAAGACGATGACCAGGTCCGCTCGTCGCCAGCCGCAGCGCAGCGCCCCCTGCCCCCGCACGAACCCCCACACGTAGAGGCAGGCGAAGGCGAGGACGGCCGCGAGGGCGATGCCGCGCAGCAGCGGCCGCTCGCTCGTCCTCTCGATCACGGAGAGGGCGGGGAAGGCGAGGAAGACCAGCCAGATGGCGGCGAGGACCCAGCCGTGCCTGGCCCAGGGGTCGGCGAGGTAGTCCTCGTCGGAGGGCCCCTGCGCCACGGGCTCGATCGGGGTCACTGCCGCTCCCGACCCCGTCGCGCCAGGAGGACCGTCGCCACGGCCATGATCATCGTCCACACCACCACGTTAGCCAGCGGCACCCACAGCGACTCGTGGGTGAGTGCGCCGGACGTGCTCACCGAGTCACCACCGGTGAGCGGGTAGCGGGCGAGGGAGACGAAGCCGTAGAGCGGGGTGAACTTCGCGATCGTGAGCATGATCCCCGACAGCGGGATGAAGATGTTGCCGAGGAAGGCGAAGATCACCAGCGACCCGGAGGCCGCCCCGACGGCGGACTCGGACCGGAAGGCGAGCCCGAAGACCAGGCCGTACAGGGCGAAGACGCCCGCGCCGAGGAGCACGGTGGCGGCGGAGACCACCCAGACCCAGGCTTCCCCCTTCGCCCCGGTGCCGATGCCGATCCCGTAGATCAGGGTGATCGGGATCAGCGCGACGGACAGGGCGATGAGCGCCTTGCCGGCGACGTACGAGCTGTCGCGAAGGGGGGTCAGGCCCAGCTGTCGCCCCCACCCCTGCTGGCGCTCGACGGCCGCCTGCCCGCCGATGCTCACCGTCGCGGTGACCGCGCCGTACACGGCCATGGAGATCATGATGTAGAGGGCGACGTTGCCGCGGCCGATGTCCTCCTCGCCGAAGGTCTGCGCCGCGCCGAAGATGACGTACATGAAGGCCGGCAGCCCGGCGATGAAGAACAGGCCGACGTAGTCGCGGGAGATCCGCTTGAGCTCCAGGCCGATGATCGTGGGATTCATCGCAGTGCCTCCGTCCCGGCCGCGCCGGCCGCTTCGTGGGTGTCGATCTGCTCGCCGGTGATGGCGAGGAAGGCGGCGTCCAGGGAGGCCGTGGTGACCTCGAGGTTGCTCCCGCCCAGCTCGGTCAGCAGGACCCGGGCGAGGGCGTCGGCGTCCTCACCGATCGCGGTGACCCGCTCGCCGGTCGCGGTGACCCGGGTGGTGCCCGGGAGCGCGCGCAGCCGCGCGACCGCCGCGCCGACGTCCCCCCTGCGGACGTCGGCGCTGACGGTCCGGCCGCTGCCGCGGGCGCGGATCTCCTCGGTGGTGCCGTCGGCGACCACCCGGCCGTCGGCCATGAGGACGATGCGGTCGGCGAAGTCGTCGGCCTCCTGCAGGTAGTGGGTGGCGAAGAGGATGGTGCGACCCCGCTCCGCGTCGGCGTGCATGGTGCGCCAGAAGTCGCGGCGCGCGGTCACGTCCATTCCGGCGGTGGGCTCGTCGAGGACGAGCAGGTCGGGGTCGGGCAGCAGCGCCAGGGCGAAGCGCAGGCGCTGCTGCTCGCCGCCCGAGAGCTTGTGGACGAGGCGGTCGGCCTTGCCGGCCAGACCGGCCCGCTCGAGGACGGTGTCGACCGGCTGGTGCCCGGTGAAGGTGGAGGCGATGAAGCGGACCGTCTCGCGCGCCGTGAGGTCGCGCAGCAGCCCGCCGGTCTGCAGGACCGCGGAGACCCGCCCGGCGTGGACGGCGTCGCGCGGCGGCTGCCCGAAGGCGGTGACGGTGCCGGTGTCCGGCTGGGTGAGGCCCAGGATCATGTCCAGGGTGGTCGTCTTGCCGGCGCCGTTCGGCCCGAGGATCGCCACGACCTGGCCGGGCGTGACGTCGAGGTCGACGCCGGCGACCGCCCGCACGGTCCTGCTGCCCGCACGGAAGGCCTTGGTGACCCCCTGCAGGTGGATGCCGTCGGCAGCGTCGCTGCGCGGGGTGGCGGGTGCGCTGGTCATCGATGTCATGGCCCAAGCCTCGTGCGCCGCAGGGGATCGCCACCATCCCCGGATGTCACGAGTCGGGCATGACAGGTGTCACGAGGGCAGACATCCGGCGCCCGAACCGCCATGATGGGGACAGGACGGGCCCGGGTGTCCGACGGCCGGGCCGACCCGACGATGGAGGTCGACATGGGCGCAGCAGTCGAGATCAGCACCGGGACGATCGACCCGGTCCACCTCAAGGGCAAGCACGTCATGCTCGGCTCCGAGTCCCTCGGGGTGCTCGACGGGACCCGGTCGGTGGTGCGGTACGACATCCCCGCCGGCAAGCACATCGTCTACCTCAAGGACGGGTTGACCACCTCCGGTGCGGTCGCCTTCCGGGTCAGCTGGGGGCACTGTGCCCAGCTGACGATCAGGGACGCCGAGGCAGGGATGTTCGCGGCGATCTTCGGCGGCTGGGTCGCGCTGAAGCGCTCCGGCGACGAGCACCTCGACGACCAGACGCCCGGGGCCGAGGAGATCTCGGTCGACGACGTGCCGGTCGACGCCTGAGGTGGCGGGGCCCGCGTGGCACCATCGGAGCCATGCAGGTCACCCAGGTACGCATCTATCCGGTGAAGTCCCTCGGCGGCGCGGCCGTCGACTCCGCTCGCGTCGAGCCGTGGGGCCTGGCGGGGGACCGGCGCTGGGCGCTCGTCGACGAGATGGGTGAGCGGGTCTCCGCACGGGAGGCGGGTGCCCTGCTCGGGCTGCGTGCCCAGGTGGTCGACGAGGAGACGATCCGCATCCACGCCGGCGAGGAGAGCATCCTCGTCGACACGCCGCTGGGTCTGCCGCCGGTCCCGGTGGGCATCTCGCGGCAGGGCTTCGCCCCGCCCGCCGACCAGGACGTCAGCGAGTGGATCAGCGAGCGCGTGGGTCGCCCGATGCGGCTGGTGTGGCAGGAGGACCCGCAGGTGCGGCGGATGTCCGGCGCCCACGGCGGGCAGGAGGGGGACACGCTCTCCCTCGCCGACGCCGGTCCGCTGCTGCTCACCTCGCAGACCTCGCTCGCCCGCCTCGAGGAGTGGATGGCTGCCGAGGCCGGCGAGCCGGACCCGGAGGACCTCGACCCCGACGACATCAGCGGCACGGAGGCCGGGTCGGTCACGGCCGGCGACGGCGGTCCGCGCCTGAGCATGCTCCGCTTCCGCCCGAACGTCGTCATCGACGGCGGGGAGCCCTTCGCCGAGGACGCCTGGCCGACCGTGCGGATCGGGGACGTGGAGTACCGCACCGCCGAGACCTGCGACCGGTGCGTCGTGACCACGATCGACCCGGAGACCCTCGAGCGCGGCAAGGAGCCGATGCGCACCCTCGCGCGGCACCGCCGCTGGGACGGCAAGACATGGTTCGGGATCCGGCTGGTGCCCCTCGGGGACGGCGAGCTGCGCGTCGGCGACGACGTCGTCCCGGGATGATCGGTGAGCCGGGCGGGAGCCCACCCGTGGACCCGCCGGTGGTGACCGGGACGGACGCGCAGCTGCCGAGCGAGGCGGAGCAGGCGCGGGTGCACCGGCGCACGCTGACCGTCGTCGTCATCAGCCAGATCCTCGGCGGCGCAGGTCTGGCGGCGGGCATCTCCGTCGGGGCGCTGCTGGCCGCGGACATGCTCGGCTCGGAGGGCCTCTCCGGGGTGCCGACCGGGCTCTTCACCCTCGGGTCGGCCCTGGCGGCCTACCTCGTGGGTCGCTCCACCCACCGCCTGGGACGGCGCCTGGGTCTGGCCCACGGCTTCCTCGCCGGTGGTCTGGGGGCCTTCGGCGTGGTCCTGGCCGCGGTGGTCGACTCCGTGCCCCTGCTCTTCGTCTCCCTCTTCGTCTACGGCTCCGGGACGGCCACCAACCTGCAGGCCCGGTACGCCGGCAGCGACCTGGCGCCGGAGCACCGTCGGGGGTTCGGCACGAGCATGGCCATGGTCGCCACCACGGTGGGGGCCGTCGCCGGCCCCAACCTCATCGAGCCCATGGGCGTGGTGGCGGGCGCCGTGGGCGTGCCGGCCCTGGCCGGCCCCTTCATCCTCTCCGGTGCGGCCTACGGCGCGGCCGGCGTGGTGCTCTTCATCTTCCTGCGGCCCGATCCGTACCTGCTGGCCACGCGGATCGCCGCCGGCAGGCTCGCCGCGTCGGCCACGGCCGGGTCGGCGCCCGGCCCGGTGCCCACGATCGGCGCCGGTGCCTGGGTGGGCGCGACGGTGATGGTCCTGACCCAGCTGGTGATGGTCGCCGTCATGACGATGACGCCGGTGCACATGCGAGCCCACGGGCACGACCTGGGCGCCGTCGGAGTGGTCATCGGTGCGCACATCGCCGCGATGTGGCTGCCCTCGCCCGTCACTGGTGTGTTCGTCGACAGGCTCGGGCGCACCCCGATGGTGGTGGCCGCCGGCGTGACGCTGCTGGCCGCCGGGGTGGTCGCGGCGCTCGCCCCGGGTGACTCCCTGGGGCTGCTCATCCTGGCCCTCGTCCTGCTCGGTCTCGGGTGGAACTTCGGCCTGCTCACCGGCACGACGCTCGTCGTCGACGCCACCGACCCGCGGAACCGGGCACGCACGCAGGGCACCATCGACGTCGTCGTCGCGCTCGCCGGTGCAGGGGGCGGGGTCTCCTCGGGCCTCGTCCTGGCGTCGAGCAGCTACCAGGCGCTCGCCCTCGGCGGCGGGCTGCTCTCCCTCACGCTTGTCCCCGTGCTGCTCTGGGCGAGGGCACGGCACGCCGTTCCCGCCTGAGCAGCAGCTCACTCGCAGCCGACGCCGTCACCGTCGCGATCGAGGTGCGGGCCGTAGCCCGGGTCGCCCACGCGCACGGGTGCGCCGCCGGCGGCACGGGCCGCGGTGCAGTTGTCGAAGGGGGTCTGCCCGCCTCCCGAGAGGGGCGCCGGTGGGGCCGTGGTCGCGGGTTCCGGCTCGGGCTCGGGGACGGGCTCGGGCTCCGGTGGGGGCTCCGGCGGGGGCGGTGGTGGCGCCGGCGGTGGTGGTGTGGTCGTCGTCGTGACCGTCGGGACGTCGGCGGTCACCGTCGGGGTCGTGGTCACCGTCGCCGTGGCGGTGACGGTCGCGGTGGAGGTCGCGGCGGCGACGGGCTCCCCGGCCGCGCCGCACCCGCCCAGCGCCAGCGTGAGCCCGAGGAGGACCGGTGCGACCCCCTTCGCCCGGCTCATGCGCCACCCCGCGGGGGCACGCCGGTGCCCGCCGGGGTCGGGAGCGGTTGCCCCGGGCAGGCGCCGAGGATCCGGGTCAGGGCGTCCCGCTCGGGCGGGGTCACCCACAGGTCGTAGCGCTGCTTGACCGCGATCTGGCCGGCGGCGTACTCGCAGCGGTAGGCCGTACGGGGCAGCCAGGTGGCGGCGTCGCCGTCACCCTTCTGCGCGTTGGCGCTGCCCTGGACGGCAAGCAGGTTGAGCGGGTCGTTGGCGAAGTCCTCGCGTCGCTGCTCGCCCAGCTGCTGGGCGCCGGTCTGCCACGCGTTGGACAGGGCCACGAGATGGTCGACCTGGACCTCGCGCGAGGTGTTTTGGCCGCGGACGAAGGAGATCGTCGTCCCCGTGAAGGGGTCCTGCAGCGTGCCGGTGAGCACGACGCACCCGCCGGTGCCCGGGTCGAGCGTGATGCCGGTGAGGTCGCGGCGCAGGACGTCGTTGCGGGTGTCGCAGCCGTTGCGACCACCGTCGACCTCGACGGCGTCGCTCCAGGCCTGGCCGAACTGCGCCCGGTCGTACCCCGTCTTCGGAGCGCGCCCCTTGACCGCGAGGGTGCCCAGCGCGGCGAGCGCGGGGGAGGACCCGACGGCGGTGGAGGCCGCATCCGGCTCCGCGGCCGGTCGCGCCGTCTCGGTCGCCGTCACCGGCGACGGTGTGACGGTCTCGGTCGGGGCCGTGGCCGTCGCCGTCGTCGTCGCCGTGATAGTGGTCGTCGAGGCGGCCGTCGGCTCGCCCGGGGCGGTGCATGCGGCCCCCAGGGTGCTGACGACCAGGAGCGCGATCGTGCCGCGCAACCGCGTGGTCATGGCCGAACCGTAGCCCGCCGCACCGACACCCCCGACACCACCCCTGCGGGCCAGGCGGGGGGCTACCGGGTGAGCGGGCTGTAGAAGACCAGGCCGTTGCCCTGGGAGTCGTAGGCCACGGCGCGACGCTCGTGCGCGTCGTCGTAGGGGCCCTTGGCGATGGCGCCTCCCGCGGCCTCGATCGCGGCCGCAGCGCCGTCGACGTCGTCGGTCCTGATCCCGGGGACGACCTTGCCGGGCATCGGGTGGTCCACGGAGGTCGCGAGCGCGATGGTGACCGACCCGCCGTCGAGGGCGGCGAAGTGGGCACCGTCGCGGAACTTCAGCGGCATCCCCAGGGTCTCGGTGTAGAACGCGATCGACGCATCGAGGTCGTCGGTCGAGAGCATGATCATCCGGACGTCGTGATTGCTCACGGGCGCCTCCCTTGGCGTCGGGTGGGATGTCCTGACCGGCCGGTCGGGCGGTCGTGCCCCACGACGCCAGAGTAGTCCCGGGCCGTGCGCCCCCGCCCGGGTGTCAGCACCTCGATTGTGGGTATCAGGCCACCGGACCCACCACCGACAGACAGGAGTCGACGGCCATGGTCGATGCCGCGGTCTTCGCGCCCTCGCCGTTGCTGACGGTGACCATCGAGCAGGACCCGAACGGCGAGGCGGAGGTGCACCTGCACGCGGGCGGACAGGGCTTCTGGATCGCCCGGATGGTCGTGGCGCTGGGGGGCGGTGCCTCCCTGTGCGCACCCCTGGGCGGCGAGGGCGGACCGGTGCTGCGGGCGCTGGTCGAGGCCGAGGGGGTCACGCCGATCTCCGGGGCCACCACCCGCTCGAACGGCGCCTACGTGCACGACCGCCGTGACGGTGACCGGACGGTCGTGGCGCAGATGCGACCCGCGGTCCTGTCCCGCCACGAGGTCGATGCCCTCTTCAGCGCCACGCTGGCCGCCGGGCTGGCGGCCGACGTCGCCGTCCTGGGCGGCCCCCACGCACCCGACGTGGTGCCGGCGGACGTCTACCGTCGGCTCGCCGCCGACCTGCGCTCGGCCGGGGTCGACGTGGTCGCGGACCTGTCGGGTGAGCCCCTGACGGCGGCACTCGAGGGCGGGGTCACCGTCATCAAGGTCAGCCACGAGGACCTCATGGAGGACGGTCGCCTGGCCGACGACGACCCGGCGACCCTGCAGGAGGCCATGCACGACCTCGCCCGTGAGGGCGCGAGCCACGTGGTGATCTCCCGGGGCGCCGATCCCACGATGGCGCTGGTGGACGGTGAGCCGCTGACGATCGCGGGCCCGCAGATGCAGCTCGTCGACCACCGTGGGGCCGGGGACTCGATGACCGCCGGGATGGCGGTGGCGCTCGGCGGTGGCGAGGACATGCGCGAGGCCCTGCGGCTCGGCGCCGCTGCCGGTACCGCCAATGTCACGCGGAAGGGACTGGCCACCGGCCAGCGACGGCTGGTCGAGCAGCTGGCCCGACGCATCGACGTGCAGCCGCTGCGGTGAGGAGGTGTTCGCGTGCACGCGCTGGTGACCAATGACGACGGGATCGACAGCCGCGGCCTGGGCACGCTCGCCCGGGTCGCGGTCGAAGCGGGCCTCGAGGTGGTGGTGGCTGCTCCGGACGAGGAGTTCAGCGGAGCGAGCGCGTCGCTGACCGCGCTCGAGGCAGACGGCCGCCTGTGGACGCACGCGCGCCGGCTCGAGGGGCTGTCGGGGGTGCGCGCGCTCGGGGTCGAGGCCAGCCCGGCCTTCATCACCTTCGCGGCGGTCCACGAGGCCTTCGGACCGGCCCCCGGGGTCGTGCTCTCGGGGATCAACCACGGTCCGAACGTCGGGCAGGCCGTGCTGCACTCCGGCACGATCGGGGCGGCGCTCACCGCGCGGACGCACGGGATCCCCTCGCTCGCGATCTCGTGCACGTCACCGGAACCGGTCCACCTGGACACCTGCGCCACGGTCGCCGCGCGTGCCCTCGCGTGGTTGCTCGAGCGGCCGGGTGACGAGGCGATCGTCCTCAGCATCAACGTCCCCGACGTGCCCCCGGACGAGCTGCGCGGTCTGCGCCCGGCCCGGCTGGCGTCCTTCGGCGCCGTCCAGGCCGAGGTGGGGGAGATCGGCGAGGACCACGTGACGATGACCATCCGGGAGACCGACGACGAGCTCGAGCCGGGCACGGATGCCGCGCTGACAGCGGACGGCTGGGCCACCGTGACCACGCTCGCAGCGCCCTGCGAGGTGCCCGATGTGGACATCGCCGGTCTCGTGGACAGCGGACAGCGCTCGATTGCGGCACCATGGGAGGTCGTGCAGTCGACCAAGGAGTGACCGTGTCCCGAGGACCGCTCTCGGCCGAGGTGGCCGAGGACGAGGCGCTCGCCCGCCTGCTCGAGGAGGGCCAGACCGGCGACATCGGGACCGTGGAGCGGTACGGCGCCGCGGCGGACGCCGTCGTCGAGCGCTACGGGCCGGTGGACGCCCCGGCGATCGTGCTGGTGCACGGGGGGTACTTCCGCCCGGGCGTGGACCGGACCCACTCGAGGCCCCAGGCACGGGCGCTCGCTGCGCAGGGGTGGCAGGTGCTGCTCCCCGAGTACCGGCGCGTGCCCGGAGCGGCGTGCACCGCGACCGAGGACCTCGCTGCCCTGGACGCCCGTCTGCGGGGGCAGCACGTCGACGTGCGCGCGTGGGTCGGGCACTCCGCCGGTGGGGCACTGGTGCTCTGGCGGGCGCTGGCCCCCGAGCTGCCACCCGTGCGCGTGGTCGCCCTCGCGCCCGTGGCGGACTTCGACGCGGCGGTGGCGCAGCGCCTCGGCGGCGACGCGGTCCGTGACTGGGTCGGCGCCGGTCCGCGCGAGGCGCCCATGACCTACGCCCGGCTGGACCCGGTCCGGCTGGCGGCGCGTGCCCCGGAGGCACTCGAGCGCATCCACCTCGTGCACGGCACCAGTGACGCATCGGTTCCCGTGACCCAGACCGAGGACTTCCCGGCCGCCAGGACCCTCGTGCCCGACGCGCACCACTTCGACCTCATCGACCCTGCGTCCCGGCACTGGCCGACCGTCCTCGGGCTGATCCGCGGCTGAGGCGGGCGTGCGCCGGTGCGGCGGCGTCGGTCCGGCGTGCCCGGTCAGTGTCCGGGTCGCTCGAGCAGTGCCTCGATCCGCGCCAGCGCGTCGGCCACCTCGGTGAAGCTGGTGCTCAGCGGGGAGAGGCCCAGCCGGATCCCGTCGGGCTCACGGAAGTCGGGGATGACGTCCTGCGCCCACAGGTCCCGGGTGATCTCGCGGGAGCGCGGGTGCCCGATCGTCACGTGCCCGCCGCGGCGGGAGTCCTCGCGCGGCGAGATCACCCGCACCCCGTGGTCGGCCAGCACCTCGTCGACGCCGTCGATGACGAAGCGCCCCAGCGCGCTCGCCTTCGCCCGGACCCGGTCCAGCCCCACCCGCTCGATGAGGTCGACGGTGTCCTCGATGCCGGCCATCCCCAGCACGGACGGCGTCCCGGAGACGAAGGCGCGCATCCCCGCTCCGGGCCGGTACCCCGGACCCATGGCGAACGGCTCGGCGTGGCCCATCCACCCCTGGATCGGCTGGCGCAGCCTCTCCTGGTGGCGGGTGGCGACGTACCCGAAGGCGGGCGCACCCGGTCCGCCGCCGAGGAACTTGTAGCTGCAGCCGACGGCGAGGTCGACCTCGTGCGCGTCGAGGTCGCTGGGGAGGACGCCGACGGAGTGGCACAGGTCCCACAGGACGAGGGCGCCCGCGTCGTGGGCGAGGGCGGTGATCGCCGGCAGGTCGGCGACCCACGCCGACTTGTACGCCACGTGCGAGAGGAGGACGACACCCGTGCGGTCGGAGAGGGCTCCTGCGACGAGCTCGGGGGTGACCCCCTTCGCCGGCTCCGGCTCCAGCCAGACCAGCTCCGCGCCGGTCTCCGCCGCGATCCCCTCTGCCACATAGCGGTCGGTGGGGAAGTTCTCCGTGTCGAGCACGATCTCCGGGCGCTGCGGGCCGGCGGCGGCGACCGCGGCGCGCAGCAGCTTGTAGAGCATCACCGTCGTCGAGTCCCCGACGACCGTCTGCCCGGGCGCGGCGCCGAGGCAGACCTGCCCGATCCGGTCGCCCAGGCGCAGCGGCAGCTCCATCCACTGCTCGTCCCACGAACGGATGAGCCGCGTGCCCCAGTCGTGCCGCACGAGGTGCTCGATCCGCTCTGCGGTGGCGCGGAGGGGGCGTCCGAGCGAGTTGCCGTCGAGGTAGGCGACGAGCCCCTCGGCCGGCAGGAACTCCTCCCGGCATGCGGCCAGCGGGTCGCCCGCATCGAGCTCTGCGGCACGGGTGTGCAGGACGCTCATGCGCCGATCTCCGTGCGCACGGCAAAGAGCTCGGGGAAGAAGGTCAGGTCGAGGGCCTGCTGCAGGAAGCCGACGCCGGAGCTGCCGCCGGTGCCCCGCTTCATGCCGATGATGCGTTGGACCGTCTTGAGGTGGCGGAAGCGCCACAGCTGGAAGTTGTCCTCGAGGTCGACCAGCTCCTCGCAGGCCTCGTAGACGTCCCAGTGGTTCTCGACGTCCTCGTAGATCCCGCGGAAGAGCGCCGTGAGCTCCGGGTCGAGCTCGTGGGCGCGGGTGACGTCGCGGGTGAGGATCCGCTCGGGGATGGCGTAGCCACGCCGGGCGAGGTGGCGAAGGAACTCGTCGTAGAGGCTCGGGGCCTCCAGCAGCTCGGACAGCCGGGCGCGGGCCGGCGGGTCGTCGGCGAAGACCCGCAGCATGCCGGCGTGCTTGTTGCCGAGGGCGAACTCGACCGCGCGGTACTGCCAGGACTGGAAGCCCGAGGCGTGGCCCAGGTGCGGGCGCAGCTCCTGGTACTCGGTGGGCGTCAGGGTGGCCAGGACGGACCACTGCTCGGTGAGGGTGCGCTGGATGTGCTTGACGCGGGCGACGCGCTTGAGGGCGATGCGCATCTCGTCCTGCGCGAGCAGCGCCATCGCCGAGCGCGTCTCGTGCAGCACGAGCTTCAGCCACAGCTCGGAGGTCTGGTGCTGGATGATGAAGAGCATCTCGTCGTGGTGCTCCGGGATGCTGATGGGGCGCTGCGCGTCGAGGAGCGTGTCGAGGGCGAGGTAGGAGCCGTACGACATCTCCTCGCGGAAGTCGTGGTGGACGCCGTCCTCGATGTCACGTGTGTTGCCGGTCACCCCGACACCCTATGACCCCCGCGAGACCTCCGGCAGGCGCGTGGAGGCGACGACACCGAGGAGTCCCAGGCCGGCGAGGAAGAGCAGCGCCCAGGTGACGCCGAGCGTGGCCAGGGCCGAGCTGAGGGCGCCGACGACGAGGAGGACCAGACCCATCGCGGAGTTCGACACCGCGACGTAGGTGGTGCGCTGGTCGCCCTCGGCCAGGTCGACGATGTAGGTCTTGCGACCCACGCGGACACCAGTGTGGGTCAGGGTCAGCAGGAAGTAGCAGCCGACGAACAGCACGTAGGCGAGCAGGGACCCGTCGGGGACGTCGACGGCGGTGACGGCGAGCACGAGCAGCACGATGACCGCCGAGGCGAAGGCGGCGCCACCGGCCATCAACCGCCTGCTGGAGCGGTCGGCCAGCCGGCCGAAGATCCGTCCGCCGAGCAGGGCCGCGACTCCCGAGGCGAGGATGAAGCCACCGAGCCCGCCGAGCCCCTCCGTGCCCGAGCGCACGGCGAGCACGACGACGAAGGGCGGGGACAGCGCCGACACGAGCAGAAAGCTGCGGACGGTGACGAAGGTGCGGAAGGCCTTGTCGCGCTGCAGCATCGAGAAGGTCTGCACGAACCAGTTCGGCTCCCCGTCCGTGCTGCGGACCGCCGGTGCCGGGGTGTCGTCTGCGGGCTCGCGGACCGTGATGTACACCGCTGCGACGAGGACCCAGAGGGCCGCACCGGCGGCGAGCAGCCAGACCAGCTGAGCCGCCCCGATGTCGCCACCGCCGACCGTGCGCACGCCGAGCCCGAGCGTGATCGCGACCAGGCCCGAGGCGGTCGTGGCGAGGCCGTTGATCTGGCCGCGTTCCCCCTTCGGCACGGTGCGGCCCTGCACGTCCTTGGAGGCGATCGAGCACAGGCAGCGGCCGAGGGCGAAGACCGTGAGGGCGGCGATGATGACCACGCCGGCCGTCAGTCCCTGACCGAGCGCCGCGGTGCCCGCCATGACGGCCACGGATGCGGCCTGCACGAGTGCGCCGGCGACGAAGACGTGCTTGCGGTGGCGCACCCGCAGGATCCACGGGGTCAGCAGGGCCTGGGGGAGCATCGACCCCGACTCGCGGATCGGCACGAGGACACCCGTGAGGGCCGCGGGCACGCCGAGGGCGTGGAAGAGCCACGGCAGCACGGTCGAGGCGTTGACCGTCTGGTCGCCCGAGGACTGCAGCGCGTTCGCCAGGACCAGCCGCAGGCCGTTGCGGGGGACGTCCCGGCGCACGCCCTCCGGCAGTGCCTGCTCCGCCTCGATGTCCCGTCGGATCAACCGGTCATGGATCCGCTCGCTGGTTCTCACCCGGCGAGTATCCCGCACGCGGGGCGCCCATCGGACGCGCGCGTCAGGCCCAGGGGCGCGCGGCCAGCCCGTGGTCCTGCGCGTAGGCCGCGCGCTGCGGCGGCTGCCACCCGGCCAGGGCCTCGTCCGGCACCGAGTACACCTCGATGCCCAGCGGACGGCAGACCGCCTCCGTGTCACCGGCGTCCGGGCCGAACATCGGCACCGACAGGTCACCGCCGGGACACGTCGACAACGCGGCCAGGAGATCGATCTCGGCGAAGAACTCGAAGTAGTCGCCCTTCGTGGCGGGACAGGTCTTCATGAAGTACTCGTCGCGGTCGTTCAGCCCCGTGCACTGGAAGACGTTGAGCACGTCGTGCACGTCGAACTCGGTCAGGTGCCACGGCCGCACGGCCCGGGTGAGGTTGGAGTGGCAGTGGTAGTCGAAGGGGGCGTCATTGAGCATCTGGTTGACGTAGGGGTCGCACCGGGTGCCGAGCAGGTCGTGGACGCGCCCCCCTTCGTCGTCCACGCCGTAGTCCTCGAGCGAGTCGCCGGTGATCGTCACGAGCGGGCGGAGGAAGGGCAGCGTCGACCACAGCCGGTCGAAGGTGCTCACGTGCGCCGACTGCAGCTGTCGGGTGCGCGCGGCCCACAGACGCTCGCGGGGGTCGTGGCGGTTCCACAGGTTGAGGTCGGCCACCTGCGGCCCCTCGATGGTCACGATGCGGCAGACGTGCCCAGCCGGCACCTCCCACGCCCGCCCACTGCGGATCGGGACGACGAAGGAGTCGACGAGCTCGCGTCCGTCGGTCATCGACCCGATGCGACCGTAGAGGTCACGGTCGGGGTCGAGGGGGCCGCCGGGCTCGGACTGGTAGGCAGCGTCGGTGAGGCTCATGGGCCCATCGTGGCACCGGTTCCCCAGCGGCCACCTACTCGTGGCTCGGCGCCTCCGCGTCGCCGGCACTGGCCCGGGCGAGGACGTAGACGAGATCGCTCATCCGGTTCAGCGTCAGCAGCACCGGGTCCGAGACCACGTGGCCGGCGCGGGCGGCGGCGACGCAGTGGCGCTCGGCCCGGCGCACGACGCCACGGGCGAGGTCGAAGGCGGCCGAGGCCCGCGTCGACCCCGGCACGATGAAGACGGGCTCGAGCGGGTGCTGCGCCACGAGGGCGTCGATGTCGTGCTCGACGGCCCCGACGAGGTCGGCGTCGACGAGGGACGTCCCCGGCTCGAGCCGGTCGCGGGCGTGCGGGTTGGCCATGAGGTCGGCGGCGACGACGAAGAGGCGCCGTTGGGTCGCCAGCGTCAGCTCCGCCAGGTCCGACGCGGCATCGAGCTCGGCCCGCGCGAGGCCGAGGGCTGCGACGGTCTCGTCGATGTCACCGCAGGCCTCGACGAGCGGGTCGTCCTTGCCGACCCGGCCGCCGAAGAGCCGCCCGGTCGTGCCGTCGTCACCGGTCTTGGTGTAGATGCGCGATGCGTCTCCGGTCATCGTTCCCCCTTCGGGTCAGTCGCCGTGCCACGGGATCGGCTCGGCGTAGAACTCCTCGGTGTGCAACCGCCCCGGCGCCGCCCCGAGGTCCTGGGCGGCGCGGGTGCTGGCATCGACGAACCCCGGTGCGCCGGAGACGTAGACCGCGTGCGCGGTCAGGTCGTCGACGAGCGAAGGGAGGATCGCCGGCACCCTCCCGAGGGGAGCCTCGGCGCCGCCTGCGGCGACGCGGGTCAGGGTGCGCACGTAGTCGAGACCGGGCTGCTCGGCCGCCAGCCGGGTCAGCCGCTCGTGGTCGATGGTGTCCGCGGCGGTGCGTCCGGAGAAGACGAGCGTGTGCCGGCGCGCCGGGGAGGGGTCGCCGGTCCCGCCGCGCGCGACGGCCGCCTCGATCAGCGACAGCGCCGGCGCCAGCCCGGAGCCACCGGCCAGGTAGAGCGTCGGTCCCTTGTGGGCGGGGTCGGCGACGAAGGAGCCGTACGGGCCGGAGACGAGCAGCCGGTCGCCGACCGCGGCCCCGCGCGCCAGCCACGTGCTGGTCGGTCCGTCGGGCACTGCGGTGACGAGGACGTCCAGGGTGCCGTCCTCGCGGGGCGCGTTGGCGACGGAGTAGGAGCGCACCGGGATCTGACGCTCCTCGTCCTGCAGGAGCACGTACTGCCCGGGCACGAAGTCGATGCGCTCGCCGAGTGGCACCAGCGTCAGCCGGGCGACGACCGGCGTGCACCAGTGGCGCGCGGACAGCACGAACTCGACGTCCTCGTCGGGCAGTGGGGCGATGGGCATGTCCTGACCGTACGGCCGGATGCCGCGCAACAGTAGGCTGTGTGGTGCCGAGTGGTCCGGGAAGTGGTGCGATGACGCAGCAGGAGACAGGGTCCGGACTCGCGCACGCCCTGCGTGGCGAGTGGCCCTTCACGAGCCGTGACGCCGAGCTGCACCTCGTCACCGAGCTGCTGGGCCCCACCAACGGCAACCCGACCGGCCCACGGGGCGCGGTCGTGGTGGCACCCGCCGGCGTCGGTAAGACCAGGCTGCTGCGCGAGGTGCGCTGGTGGGCGGAGTCCCGGGGGCTGCCGACCTCATCGGTCATCGCCACCCGCGCGGCCTCGCGCACTCCCTACGGCGCTGTGCTGCACCTGCTGCCCGAGGGCGCGGCCGACCACCCGGATCCGGCCGCGTGGCACGGATCGTTCTCCGCGCAGCTGCGGTCGCAGGGGCGGCGGACGGTGGTCCTGGTCGACGATGCGCACCACCTGGACCAGGCGAGTGCGGCCCTGCTGCTGCAGCTGAGTCTGGACGGCGTGGCGATACCGGTGGTCACGGTGCGGCGCGGGGAGAGCGTCCCGGACCCGGTCACTGCGCTCTGGAAGGACGACCTCGCGCTGCGGGTGGACCTGCAGCCGCTCTCGACGGCGGAGATGGGTGGACTGATCCGCCGGGCACTGGGCGGACCGGTCAGCGACCGCACCGTCGCACGCCTGACCGCGGTCAGCGGCGGCAACGTGCTCTATGCCCGCGAACTGGTCATGGCCGCGGCCGAGCGAGAGTCCCTGAAGGTCCGGGACGGGGTGTGGATGTGGGACGAGGAGCTCGTCCTCGCACCCCGACTGGTGGACGCGGTCTGGGCCCGTCTCGAGGCACTGGACCCGGCCGAGCGGCACGCCCTGGCCGCGGTGGCCATCGGCGAACCCCTGCCGCTGGGCGTGGCCGAGGCCCTCGCCTCGACGGACGTGCTCTCGGCGTTGGAGGAGATCGGACTCGTGCACGTGGACGACTCCGACGGTCGCGGGGTCCTGCGGCTGGGGCACCCGCTCTACGGCGAGGTGCTCCTGGCGCGGATCGGCTCGATCGGGCGACGGCGGATGGTGGGCGCCCTCGCGGAGGCCTTCGATGCGGCCGACCCTCGCGAGGCAGAGGCTTCGCTCGTGCGGGTCGTGACCTGGCGCCTGGACGCCGGTCGCTTGCAGAGCCGGGAGACGTTGCTGGACGCCGCGATCCGGGCCAATCAGGTCTTCGCGCACCCGCTGGCGGCACGGTTGGCGCGGGCGGCACTGGAAGCCGGGGACGCCGACCCAGCCGAGCGGGCGCCGGTTGTCATCGAGCTCGGTCGGGCGCTGGTGGGCTGCAACCGTGCCGAGGAGGCCCTTCCCCTGCTGACCGAGATCGAGGAGGCGGTGCTCGCGAGTACCGACCCGCACCTCGTCGACGACTACGTCGAAGTGCGCTTCCGGGCGAAGTACTACGGCCTCGGGCACGGCGACGAGGTCGAGGCTCTGCTGGAGCGTGTCCGCAGCGCGGCCCGGGCCCCGGAGGATGGCGAGAGCACCCCGAGTCGTGCGGACCGACTCGCGCCCTACCGGGCGAGCATCGCGTTTGGCCGCGGCCAACCGCGAGCGGCGCTCGACATCGTCGAGCCACTGCTGGAGCGCTCGGACCTCGCCCCGCTCCACCGACTGATGGTCCTGGAGATCGCCGGCGAGTCACTGGGTGCGCTCGGTCTGCACCGGCAGGCGGCGGAGGTGTGGGACCGTCTGCGGCAGTTCCCGGTCGGAGCCACGGCCCGGGCCTCGGGGGCTGCGGCCGAGGCCGACCTCCAGGCCGTCTTCGCGGGCATGCTGGACGGCCGGATGACGGACGTGCTCCCGGTGCTCACCGCGGTCCACGCCACGCTGTCCGACAGCCCCGACGTGGTCAACCGCGGGCTGGCGTGCCTGGGGCTGGGCCGCGCCCTCCTGCACGTCGGCCGGCTCGCGCAGGCCCGCGCCGTGCTCCTGGACGCCGCGGAGGACTTCCGCAAGGTCGACCTGGGGGAGTCGCTGTCCTGGGCGCTCACCCTGCTCAGCCTGACGGCGTCGCTCAGCCAGCGGGTGGAGCGGGCGCGGCGGCGCCGGGACGAGGCCACGACGGCCCGGCGGGGACCCGGGCCCGCCTGGCAGGCCGCCGACGTCGTCAGCGCGGACGTGTGGCTCAAGGTTGCCGAGGGGGATCGCACGGGAGCCGCAGCGATCGCCCTCGCGGGGGCGGAGCAGTACCCGCAGCTGGAGCTGTCCCGGGCCGGCCTGCTCCACCTGGCCTGCCGGTTGGGCGAGCGGAGTGCGGAAGTGACCACCTCCCTTCGCCGGATCGCGGATCGCTCCGAGTGCGAGTACCCGACCCTGCTCGCGGACCATGCGGACGCGATGCGGGCCGGTGACCGGCGCGCCCTGGAGGAGGCGACCGAGCGCTTCGCCGAGCGCGGGCTGATCCCACTGGCGGTCGAGGCCGCGATGCAGGCGGCACACGCCCATCGGGACGTGGGGTCGGCCGACGGGGCGCGACGCATGACCGGCCGGGCGCAGATCCTGGCCCGGCAGATCGACGGCGGGATCGACCAGACGCTCGTCCCGCACGAGCCGGTCATCGGCCTGAGTCGTCGTGAGCAGGAGGTGGCGGCGCTGGCCGCGGCCGGGATGAGCAATGCGGACATCGCGCAGCGACTCGTGGTCTCCGTGCGCACGGTCGAGTCCCACCTGTACCAGGTCTTCGCCAAGCTCGGCATCACCTCCCGTGCCGACCTCGAGCGGTACCTGCCACCGTCCCTGGGGTCGTCCTGACCGGGGACCAGTAGTCGACTACTGAGGTGCCCGCGATCCCGTCGTGTTGGGGTGTGGACATGACGAGCAGCGAGTGGGAGAGGCGGGTCGATGCGATGTCGCCGGCCCACGGCGTCGCTCTCCGGCTGCGGCGCGCAGGCTACGAGAACGTCGTCATCGCCACCGCCCTCGGGGTCCCCGTGGAGTCGGTGCCCGCACTGGTGCTGGTGGCGCAGGGCAAGCTCGAGCGCGACAGCGATGACCCGGTGGAGGCGTAACCAGTAGTCGACCACTGAGGCGTCGGTCGGCTGCGCGAGCCTACTGTCAGGTCAGTACAGATCTCCGGGGGGAGAGAAGTGAGGGGCCCGTCCGGGGTGAGCCGGAGGGGCCCCTCCTCACGTGCGGTGGGTGCTCAGTGACCGACGGTGAACCGCTGCCGCGGGTGGTCACCGCGCTCGATCTCGTCGACGTAGGCCTTCGCGTAGTCGGTGCCGGAGATCTCGGAGGAGCCGTCGTCCTTGACGACCAGCTCATCGATACCCAGGCGGTACTCACCCGTGGTCTCGCCCGGAGCGAAGGAGCCGAAGAGCGCTGCGGGGGAGACGTAGAACCAGTCCAGCTCCGCCGGGGCCTCGCGGATCGCGTCGAGGACCTTCGCGTGGGCGAGCGCCTCCGGCTTCCAGTCCTCATGGAAGTCGGGGGTGTCGACGAGGCGGGGACCCCCCTTCGCCACGTGGAGGGTGCCGGCGCCGCCGACGAAGGACAGCCGCGCACCGTGCTCGATCGCGGCCCGCACGAGGCGGTCGACGTGGTCGACCAGCGGGGAGCCGCCGACGTCCTGCCCGTGGGTGGCGACGACGAGGTCGTCGGCGTCGGCCGCGGCCCGGGCGAGGACGGTGTCGTCGGTCAGCGACCCGGTGCGGTACTCCACACCCTCGCTGCGCTCGCTCGGCTCGCTGCGGCTGTAGGAGATGACCCGGAGGCCGCGGGATACGGCCTCGCGGGCGATGGAGCCGCCGGCGTAGCCGGTGCCGCCGAGGATGACGATCGTGGACATGGGTGGACCTTTCGTTGGGGTTGGGTTGGGTTCAGGCAGGAAGGGGGGTGACGGCGCCCTCGGTGTTGGGACGCCAGCCGAGGGACGGGGCGACGTGCTCGGCGAAGGCCCGCAGCACGTGCAGGTTGTAGTCCACGCCGAGCTGGCTGGGGATCGCGAGCATGACGGTGTCCGCTGCGGCGATCGCCGGGTCGTCCTTGAGCTGCTCGACGAGGACGTCCGGCTCGTCGGCGTAGGTGCGGCCGAAGGTCGAACGCAGGTTGTCGATGACCCCGATCTGGTCGCTGGAGGCCTGACCGCGCAGACCGAAGAGCTGCCGGTCGATGTCGCTGACGATGGGGAAGATGCTGCGGGAGACCGACACCCTCGGGGCCCAGTCGTGCCCGGCCTCGCGCCACGCGGCGCGGTAGCGGTCGATCTGCTCGCGCTGCAGCTCGCTGAAGGAGGCGCCGGTGGCCTCGGTGAGCAGGGTCGAGCTCATGAGGTTCACGCCCTGGCGGGCGGTCCACTCGGCGGTCTCGCGGCTGCCGGCACCCCACCAGATGCGACGGTCGAGGCCGGGGGAGTGCGGCTCGACGCGCAGTCGACCGGCCGGACCCATCTGCGGGTCGGCGTCGACGAGTTGTTCGCCGCGGATCGCGGACATGAAGCCGTCGAAGTGCTCGTGGGCGATGTCGGCACCGCGCGGGTCGTCCGAGCCGGTGTAGCCGAAGGCCTCCCAGCCACGCTTCGCGGGCTCGGGTGATCCCCGGGAGACGCCGAGCGCGACACGGCCGTCGGCAATGAGGTCGAGGGCGGCGGCCTCCTCGGCGAGGTGCAGCGGGTTCTCGTAGCGCATGTCGATGACGCCGGTGCCGACCTCGATCCCGCGGGTGCGGGCGGCGATCGCCGACAGCAGTGGCATGGGGGAGGCGGCCTGTCGGGCGAAGTGGTGGACGCGGAAGTACGCGCCGTTCACCCCCAGCTGGTCGGCGCCGACACCGATCTCGACGGCGTCGTGGAGGGCCTGGCGGGCGTCGGGGTCACCGAGTCCCGTCCCGTGGCCGTAGTGACCGAAGCTGAGGAATCCGAAGGCATGCACGATCGGTGCAACATGGTTGATTGTGAAAGTATTTCCGCGCTTTGCGAGGATGGGTGCCATGACCTCCACCCCTGACCTGCACGACGGCCTCGACCTGGTCCACGGACCCTCCTGGGCCAACCGCTTCGCCCTCGCGCCGCTGACCAACACCCAGAGCAACGCCGACGGCACCCTCTCCGACGACGAGTACCGCTGGCTGGTGGCCCGCGCCGAAGGGGGCTTCGGCCTGACGATGACCTGCGCCACCTACGTCGCGCCGGCCGGGCAGGCCTGGGCCGGGCAGCTCGGCATCAGCGACGACCGGCACCTGCCGGGGCTGACCCGTCTGGCCGACGGGATCCGCGCGACAGGGAGCGTGTCCTCGGTGCAGCTGCACCACGCCGGCCGGCGGGCCAACCCGGAGGTGCACGGTGGACCGAATGTCGCCCCGTGGGACGACGCCGGGAAGAACACCCGGGCGCTGACCACCGCGGAGGTGGAGCAGGTGGTCGAGGACTTCGTCGTCGCCGCCGGGCGTGCCGAGCGGGCGGGCTTCGACGGGGTCGAGGTGCACGGCGCCCACGGCTACCTGCTCACGCAGTTCCTCGACGGCCGCCACAACGACCGCACCGATGGCTACGGCGGCTCCCTCGAGGACCGCTCGCGGGTGCTCCTCGACGTGCTGCGCGGCGTGCGCGAGGGCACGCGCGAGGACTTCCAGGTCGGCGTGCGGCTCACCCCGCAGGGCAACGGCGTGGTCCTCGAGGAGGGCGTCACCGTCGCGCAGTGGGTCCTCGACTCCGGCCTCGTCGACTACGTCGACATGTCGCTGTGGGACGCCTTCGCGACCGTCGACGACGGGGGATCCCTCCTCATCGACCGGTTCACCCGGCTGCCCCGCGGCGCCACCAGGCTCGGGGTGGCGGGCAAGATCCGCACGAGCGAGCAGGCGCGTTGGTGCATGGAGCACGGCGCGGACTTCGTCGACCTGGGGCGCGCGGCGATCGTGCACCACGACTTCCCGCGCCGGGCGGTCGACGCCGACTTCGCGATGGCGCAGCTGCCGGTGACCCGTGAGCACCTGCGTACCGAGCGCGTGGGCGAGGACTTCATCGACTACCTCGACGCCGGGTGGCCGGACTTCGTGGCGTGAGCAGCCCGGGGCTGCTCTTCACCACCCTGGTCCTCCTCACGACCATCACCGCCGTCGCCGGCAGCCTCGGTGCCCCGCTCGTGCCCGGCATCGCCCGCGACTTCGACGTCTCGCTCACCGCGGCCCAGTGGTCGTTGACCCTGACGATGCTCGCCGGTGCCGTCGCGACCCCCGTCATCGGGCGGTTGTCCGGCGGGCGGGCCCGCATGCGTGCCGTGGTCCTCGGTCTCGGTGGGGCGACGCTGGGTGGCCTGCTGTGCGCGCTCCCGCTCGGCTTCGGTGCCTTCCTCGCCGGCCGCACACTGCAGGGGCTGGGCTACGGCCTCACCCCCGTGGCCATCGCGATCGCGCGCGAGGCCATCCCGCGGCACCGACGCGCCGGCGCCATCGCGACCCTGTCGGTCACCACCGTCGCGGCCGCGGGCCTGGGCTATCCGGTCGCGGCCGTCATGGCCGACCTGTGGGGGATCCGGGTCGCCTTCGGCGTCGCCACCGCACTGTGCGCGGCCACCCTGGTGCTGGCGCTGCTGACGCTCCCGCCGAGCCCGGACACCGAGGGCACCCGGGTCGACTGGTGGGGCACCGTGCTCCTCGCCGGGGGGACGACGGCGATCCTCATCGCGTTGGCCGAGGTGTCCGTGCTCCCGATCGGCCGCGTCGCGCTCCTGGCCACCGTCGGCATCGCCGCCTGCGCCGCCTGGGTGTGGTGGAGCCGCCGCGTGGCCCACCCCCTGGTCGACGTCACCCTGGCCGGACGGCCGGTCCCGCTGCTGACGCACGTCACCTCGATGCTGCTGGGCGTGGGCGTCTACCTGCTCTTCCCGCTCGTCGTCATCGTCGTGCAGGACCCGACGTGGGGGATGGGGTACGGGGCGACCGTCGCCGGCCTGCTGCTCGTGCCCTACGCCCTCGCCAGTGTCGTCGGCAGTCGCCTGAGCCAGCGCCTCATGACGCGGGTCGAGGCCACGAGGCTGCTCCCGCTGGGATCGGCGACCTACCTCTCGGCCTTCGTGCTGCTGGTCGTCGCTCACGACACCGTCTGGCAGCTGCTGCTCGCCATGGCCGTCGCGGGCCTGGGCAGCGGCCTGACCTTCGCCGGTATCCCGGGCCTGCTCGTCGCCTCGGTGCCGCGGTCGGAGACCGGCAGTGCCATCGCCTTCACGATGGTCGTGCGCTACCTGGGCTTCTCCGTCGGCTCCGCCCTGGCCGTGACGGCTCTGACCTTCGGTGGCGAAGGGGGTGAGGCCGGTTTCGTGCGCGCCCTCCTCGTCGCATGCGCGGTGGGCGTCCTCACGGTCGTCCTCACCACGTGGCTGTCGTTGCGGGTGCGAGGGGGCGTCGGGCGCTGGTGAGCGGGTGCAAGAGCCTAAGCAGTTGCGGGAGAGGACTCGCAGGAGCCTAAGCAGCTGCGGGAGAGGACCCGCAAGAGCCTAAGCAGTTGCGGGAGAGGACCCGCAGGAGCCTAAGCAGCTGCGGGAGAGGACCCGCAAGAGCCTAAGCAGCTGCGGGAGAGGACCCGCAAGAGCCTAAGCAGTTGCGGGAGAGGACCCGCAGGAGCCTAAGCAGTTGCGGGAGAGGGCTCGCAGGAGCCCAGGCAGTTGCGAATCCTCAGGTGGCGGGCAGGACAGTCCCCACGCACTCGCCGAAGTCGATGACCGACCCGTCGGGACCGGGCGCGGTGCCCCGGAGGGTGATCGTCTGCCCGTCGGTGAGGAAGGCCTGCTCGCGGCCGTCGGCGAGGCGCAGCGGCTCCTTGCCGCCCCAGGACAGCTCCATCAGCGACCCGCGCTCGGCGACCTCGGTGCCGGAGACGGTGCCGGAGCCGAAGAAGTCGCCCGGACGAAGGCTCGCACCGTTGACCGTCATGTGCGCGACCATCTGCGGCGCGGTCCAGTAGAGGGTCTTCACCGGCGGGTGCGAGACGACCTCGCCGTCGACGTCGACCTCCATCGTGATGTCCAGACCCCACGGCTCGCTGCCCGAGTCGTCCAGGTACTCGGCGAGCTGGTGCTCACGGGCGGGTGGCGCGACGCGGGCATCGGCCAGCGCGTCGAAGGGCACGACCCACAGCGAGATCGACGAGGCGAAGGACTTGCCCAGGTACGGGCCGAGTGGCACGTACTCGTACCCCTGGATGTCCCGGGCGGACCAGTCGTTGAAGAGCACGACGCCGAAGACGTGCTCGGCCCCGGCGCGGTCCACCGACACCTCGCCCTCGGGCACGGACCCACCGAGGACGAAGCCGAGCTCGGCCTCGATGTCCAACCGGCGCGAGGGACCGAAGCTGGGGGTCCCCCCTTCCTCCGGCCGAAGGCCCTTGGGGCGCGGGAACGCGGTGCCGGAGGGGACGACGGTGCCGGCGCGGCCGTGGTAGCCGACGGGCAGGTGTTTCCAGTTCGGCAGGAGCGGGTCCTGGTCGGGGCGGAACATGCGTCCGATGTTGGCGGCGTGGTGCTCCGAGGCGTAGTAGTCGACGTAGTCGGCCACGGTGAAGGGCATGTGCAGGGACACCTCGTCGAGCGGGGTCGAGGCGGCCTCCACCGCGTCGTCGAGGCCGTCGGTCGTGACGACCTCCTGCAGCCAGGCGCGCAGCGGCTGCCAGACGGTGTGTCCGGCTGCGAGGAGCGCGTCGAGATCGGCCGTGCCGACCGCGCCCCGGGCGGTGGGGTCCAGCGCCGGGGTGGTCGTGGCGTCGGCCAGGGCGGCGATGCCGATGACGCGGTCCCCGAGGCGCACGCCCAGTCGCCGCTCACCCCCGGCGACGGAGAAGGAGGCGTAGGGCAGGTTCTGCGGGCCGAAGCCCGTGATCGCGAAACGCTCGGCGGCGGTGGTCATGGATGCTCCTGGTTCGTGGTCAGGGTCGGGAAGAGGTCGAGTCGGCGCAGGCTGTCGGCGGGCTCGTCGACGCTGCACGTGCCGAAGGACCGGAAGGACTCGCGCCACGCGCCGTCCGAGGCCGCCGCTGCCGTGCCGAGCACGTCGGGGTCGGTCTGGGCGAGCCACGCGGCGATGCTCTCGGCGGGTTCCCCGTCCCGCGCCGCCTGGGTGGCGAGCGCGATGTTGAGGAAGCCGTGGTGGTGGAAGCCGGTCGCGTCGTTGGTGTACCGCACCGCCTCGTGCAGACCGGCGGTCAGCTTGAAGGGCAGCCCGGCGGCGACCGCCCGCGCGAGCACGTCACCGAGTTCCTGCGGGGTCGGGAAGAGATGCGCCTCGATCCCGCCGGTGCGGTACTTCAGCGCCAGCCCGGTGCCGACGAGCAGGTTCAGGGCTCCATCGGCCACCTGGGCCGCGGTCAGCTCGACGAAGACCGGGATCCCTTGCACCGCAGCGGCGTCGGCGATCTGCTCGGCCATCACGGCGCGGTCCTGCGGGTCGGTCTTCAGCTCGATCGCCACCACCTCCAGCTGGGGCCGCACGTCCTCGACCGCCTCGAGCGCCTCGGTGAGTGCGCCGGCCGGGGTGACGACGGAGACCTCGACCGGCCCGCCGCTCAGGTCGAGGGCGTCGGCGACCTCCCGGGCCCGCTGCAGGTCGGCCAGGGCGAGCACGGCCGGCCCGACCGCCGGGACGAAGGGGGAGGACCGTCGCGCCACGTGGTCGGTCACCGCCTGCTCGACGGGGGCGAGTCCGGGCGGGAAGGTCGCCGCGTCGTCGAAGAAGCCGAGGAACTGCTCGGGGACTGTCTGTTGCGACGTGGCGCTCATACGTCTTTCCGCTCGCCGAGCCAGCGCCCGCCGGTCCACGACGAGGCGTACTTGCCGTCGTCCGTGGCGCGAGCCGCCGGGCCGAGGTCGAGCGGGCGGAAGGTGTCGACCATGACCGCGGTCTCGTCGAAGTACTCCACGCCCATCGACGCCTCGACCGCACCGGGCTGCGGGCCGTGGTTGTGCCCGCCCGGGTGGATCGAGATCGAGCCCTTGCCGATGCCGGAGCCCTTGCGCGCCTCGTAGTCGCCGTCGACGTAGAACATGATCTCGTCGGAGTCGACGTTGGAGTGGTAGTACGGCACC
This sequence comes from Janibacter sp. DB-40, assembly GCF_029510815.1. Classification (NCBI taxonomy): domain Bacteria; kingdom Bacillati; phylum Actinomycetota; class Actinomycetes; order Micrococcales; family Intrasporangiaceae; genus Janibacter; species Janibacter sp. DB-40. The sequence continues at coordinate 1,297,133 of NZ_CP120360.1, forward strand.
GGCACGGCCAGCTCGTGGTAGTCGACCTTGCGCGGCACGAAGTTGCAGATGACGAAGTTGGTGCCCTCGAAGACCTGGTGGACCGGCGGCGGCTGGTGCACCTTGCCCGTGATCGGCATGAAGTTGCTGATGTTGAAGGTGTACGGGTAGAGGCAGCCGTCCCAGCCGACGACGTCGAAGGGGTGGGTCGGCACGGTGTGCACGGTGCCGGCCAGACCCCCTTCGCCCCGCCCGCGGTGCTTGATGTAGACGTCGACGTCGCTCTCCTCGCGCAGCAGGGGCTCGGTCGGGCCGTGCAGGTCGCGCTCGCAGTAGGGCGCGTGCTCGAGGAGCTGGCCGTAGCGGGAGAGGTAGCGCTTCGGCGGGGCGATGTGGCTGTTGGCCTCGACGACGTAGAGGCGGGCGGTCTCGCCCTCGCGCAGGACCCAGCGGTGGATGGTGGCACGGGGGATGATCACGTAGTCGCCCTCGGCGACCTCGAGCGCGCCGAACTGCGTCTCCACGAGGGCCGAGCCGCGCTCGACGTACACGCACTCGTCGCCGATCGCGTTCTTGTACAGCGGGGAGGTGGTCCCGACCCACGCGTAGGAGATGCGCACGTCGCCGTTGCCGAGGACGAGCTGGCGGCCGGTGACGGCGTCCGTCCCGGCGGCCTGCTCCTCGGTGAAGAGGTCGTGCAGCGTCAGGTGGCGGGGCAGGAGCGGGTGGTTGGCCACCAGGGACTGGTCGGGCAGCGTCCACTCACGGGCGCCGACGATGCCCGAGGGGATGTGGCGGTGGTAGAGCAGCGAGCTGTCGGAGGAGAAGCCCTCCTCGCCCATGAGCTCCTCGGACAGGATGTTGCCGTCCCCGTCCTTGAAGAGGGTGTGCCGCTGCTGGGGCACCGGTCCGACCTGGCGGTAGTGGGCCATGGGGTTCCTTCACGTCGTTGTGCGGTGAGCGTGTAAATGTGTGCGCTCATCGCACAGCCTATCGATGGTGGAACGACGTGGTCAACGTGTTCGGTGACCCGCGACCGTGTGGTCAGACCCGCGAGCCGCCCCGGCGCCGCTGCCGCATGACGAGACGGGCGATTCGACGCGCGATCCTGATGATGATCCCGACGGGTGCAGCCATGGTGATTCCTCTCGGTGAGTCAGTACTGGCGGGTGAGCGAGTCGCGGGCGGCCTGCACGAGCGGCAGGAGGGCGTCGACGTCGAGGTCGCCCGGTCGGCCCAGGCGGATGATGCCGATGGATGCCTCGGCGTCGCTCGTGAAGGCACCCCCGGTGGCGACGGCCAAGCCGACGGTGCCGGACTGGATCTCACCCTCGGTCAAGGCGTAGCCGAGGGTGCGGGCGCGGGTGACGGCGGCGATGTCGGAGTCGCGCTCGGGGCGCTGGGCGAGGATCGCCAACCCATCGGCGCCGTGCTCGAGGGGATGACGTGCGCCCATCGTGTAGCGCACGCCGATGGCACCACGGGCGGCCGGCTCGGCGACGGCGATGGCGACCGACTCGTCACGGTCAGCGATGGAGACGAAGGCGGTGCACCCGGTCGCGTCGGCGAGCTCTTGGACGACCGGCTGCGCGGCAGTGCGGTATTGGCTCATGAAGCGCCCGGCGACGACGAGCGCGCCGCTGCCGAGGCGGTAGAGGCCGTCGTGGCCCTTGGCCACGAGGTGACGCTGCTCGAGGGTGGCGAGGATCCGGTAGGCGCCCGCGCGGTGCACACCGAGCTCGTCGGCGAGGGCGGCGGGGGAGATGCCGCCCGTGCGCCGGGAGACGATGTCGATCGCCTCGAGCCCGCGGTCGAGCGTCTGCAGGGTGCTCATGGTCTGGGGAGTCTACGCAGCGCGGTGGCGCCCGGGGTGGGGCTGTGCCGCGCGGATGCCCCGCCGACGGTGTCGGCGGGGCGGGTGCCGCGGCGTCAGCGCGCGCGACGGTGGTCATGGGCCGGGTCGGTCATCAGGGTCTTCTCCACCCACGCCATGGCGAAGGGGAGCAGGGCCCCGGCGACCATCCCGGCCGCCGCGAGGGCGACAGTCAGTGCCATACACATCACCGTTTCACTCCCTGCGCGGGTCGTGCGGCATTTGGCGGCCGTGAACCGCCGGGTGTCATCGGATGGTTACCTGCGGCCGCGCTGCCGTCGCTGGTTTCAGGGCTTCGTCACCTACTCACCCGTACCGCTTCACGGACTGGCAAGTGCATCGGAAGGGCCCCGTCCGTCGGTCTCAGCAAGCGACCGCTCACCGAATTTCCGGGGTGGGGACCGTTGTGCGACAGGGGTCGTGGGGCCAGCGTGCTGAGGACCCACACGACAAAGGAGTCGACATGGATCACCAGCTCGAGCACCCTTCCCACGAGGCCGCACTGCCACGACGGACCGTTCTCGGCGGCATCGGGGCCGCCGCACTCGGCCTGACGGCAGCCGGGGGCGCCACCGCCTACGCGCGACCGTCGCAGTCCGCGACGAACCTGACCGGGGCGGCGATCCCGGCGGCCGACAAGGACCCCGTCGACCTGCTCAAGCGCATGCTGTCCTACGACACCCAGAACTACGGCCAGGGTGGCACCACCCGTCCGCACGGCGAGTGGCTCAAGGGCGTCTGGGAGAACGCCGGTGTACCCGTCGAGATCATCGAGACGCCGCAGGCCGACAACGTCCACGTGATCGCCCGCATCCCCGGCACGGGAGACGCGGAGCCGCTGCTCCTGCTGGGTCACTCGGACGTCGTCCCGGTGGAGGAGGAGAACTGGGACGTCGACCCCTTCGCCGGGAAGGTCGTCGACGGCGAGATCTACGGCCGCGGTGCCCTCGACATGAAGGGCGCCAACTCCGCCTTCATCAGCGCCATGCTGCGCCACATCGACGAGGGCGCGCAGTTCGACCGGGACATCATCGTGCTCACCGACTGCGACGAGGAGGCCGGCTCCTACGGCTCGCGCTGGCTGGCCGAGAACCACTGGGACAAGATCGCCGCCGGGTCGGTCCTGACAGAGGGCGGGTGGTTCCTCGCGCAGAGCGACCGGACGACGCCGATGCTCATCACGGCCACCCGCCAGGACAACGTCTACTTCAACCTCGACATCACGGCGAAGGGGGTCGCCACCCACTCCTCGAAGCCAATCCCCGACGAGACGTCGATCGTCACGCTCTCCCGGGCGGTGAGCGAGCTGGGGGAGTGGGAGGCGCCGGTGCACCTGACCGAGGTCACTCGCGAGTACTTCACCGCGGTGATGGAGGCGACCGACGACGAGCGCTTCGCCAAGGCGATCCGGCTCATGCTCAATGCCAGGAGCCAGCCGGCGCGGGAGCGGGCGGCGAAGCTCGTCGTCTCCCGGTCGGACTACCCCTACCTGCACCGTGCGCTGCTGCGCACCACGCACGCCTTCGTCATCGAGGAGGCGGGGTACAAGGAGAACGTCATCCCGTCGTCGGCGGAGGTGCGCGTGAACTGCCGTGGGATCCCCGGCGGCGAGAAGCCGCGGGAGTTCCTCGCGAAGGTGCGTGAGCTGCTGGCCGACCGGGAGGTCGAGGTCGCCCTGGTGACGTACGACGGCGAGAGCGAGGAGGAGGCGCTCGCCGGGCTCGACGAGACGTGGGGGACCCCGCCCGCCGACCTCGACACCGATCTCTACCGCTCCCTGACCGGGGCCGCGGAGAAGGTCTACGAGGGGACCCCCTTCGCCCCGGCGCTCTTCGAGGCCGGTACGAGCCTTGGGCCATGGCGTGCGGAGGGAGTGCCCGGCTACGGCGTGTACCCGTACGTGCTCAGCAATGAGCAGCTGATCGGGATGCACGGCAACAACGAGCGCATCTTCGTCGAGGCGCTCAAGCAGGGCACGGACTTCATGTACGAGGTCTTCGCCGGCTTCCTCGCGAAGTAGGGTTCCGCTGTGCCGGGGCGGTGGTGGGCCGTCCCGGCACAACCGGTCACGCTCCCTTCGCCCCGACGATCCGGCGCGCGAAGTCCAGGTGCCGCTCGACGACCTCGTCCTCGGTCAGGGGCCCGTCGGGCTGGTACCACGTGGCGATCGAGACCGACAGCGAGGAGATCGCGCGCGCCGCGTCGGCCGGGTAGGCGCTGACGAAGCTGCCGTCCGCGACACCGTCGGCGATCGCGTCCGCGAGCAGGCGCTGCTGCTGGTCCCGCTGGGCGATGTGACGGGCGCGCACCTCGGGCTCCATGCTGCGCATCTCGGTCGAGGCCAGGAAGGCGTGGTCGCGGCGCTCCATGTGGAAGCGGGCCAGTGCCTCGACGAGGTTGTCGAAGCGCCCGCGCGGGGTGCCGTCGGAGTCCTCCTCGGCGGCGTGGCTGTGGGCGAGCATCTCGGTCATCGTCGCCGTGACGATCGCGTCGAGGATCGCCTGCTTCGAGCGGTGGTGGTGGTAGAGGCCCGGGACGGAGAGGCCGGCCGCCTCGGCGATCGAGCGGATCGAGGTGCCGTGGTACCCCTCCCGGACGAAGACGCGGAGCGCGGCCTGCAGCGGGGGCGTGAGCATGTCCGGGCCGAACGTGCGCCAGTCCGTGGTCATGCGTGGCTCCTGTCGTCTCACTGGTCGGGCTCCTCGACCCTAGTGCGGTTCGCACCCTTGACATCCGAAGGTCTCCTCACCCACAGTACAAGGGCCGACCGAGCGATCGCTCGGTCCACAAGGAAGTGGGTGACCAGGCATGGATGACGTGACAGTGCACGAGCTCGACGCGGACGGACCGCACGAGCGGCCGGCGCGACCGGGGACGGTGACCGAGGCCTGGCACCGACGGGTCGCTGCCGGACCGGACGCGCCCGCGATCGCGTGGTTCGACGCCACCTACACCGCGGCCGAGGTCGACGACCTCGCGGGCTCGCTCGCGGTCGCCCTCGCCGAGCGCGGCGTCGGCGCGAAGGATCGCGTCGGGATCCACCTGCAGAACGTCCCCCAGTACGCGATCAGCCTGCTCGCCCTGTGGAAGCTCGGCGCCACCGCCGTCGTGCTCAACCCGATGTACCTCGGCGGCGAGCTCGAGCAGCCGGTCGCCGACTCGGGTGCGATCGGCATCATCACGACCGACCGGGACGTGGCGGCCGTGCGCGAGAGCGTGCAGCGCACCGCGGTCCGGTGGGTGCTCAGCACCGACGAGCGCGACCTGCAGGGACGCGATGACCCGCGGATGTCCCCGGAGCAGGCGAGGGTCGAGGCTTCCGCCGACGGCGACCTCGTGCACCTCATGCGGCGCCACGCCGGCCGGCAGCCCGAGCCGGTCGGGACCGGACCCGAGGACCTCGCCCTGCTGACCTACACCTCGGGGACGACCGGCCCGCCGAAGGGGGCGATGAACTCCCACGCGAACGTCGTCACCGTGGCGACGACCTTCGCCGAGTTCGTCGGGGTGGAGGACGGCGACGTCGTCCTGGCCATCGCCCCCCTCTTCCACATCACCGGCGCGGTCATCAACGCGGTGCTCGGCCTGGTCCACGGGACGACCCTCGTCTTCACCGGACGGTTCCATGCCGAGGTCGTGCTCGACGCCTTCCACGAGCACGGCGTCACCTTCACCATCGGGTCGATCACGGCGTTCAACGCGCTCATGCGTCTCGACCACGCGAGCGCCGAGCACTTCGCCTCGGTCAAGACGCTCTACAGCGGTGGCGCACCGATCCCGCCGTCGACGGTCGAGCGCTTCGAGGAGCGCTTCGGCCACTACATCCACAACGGCTACGGCATGACCGAGACCACCTCCGGTGTCATCGCGGTCCCACCCGGCAGTCGGGCACCCGTCGACGGGGCCAGCGGCACGCTGTCGATCGGCAAGCCACTGCCCGGTGTGGGCGCCGCGGTGGTCGGTCCGGACGACCGTCCGGTCGCACCGGGGGAGCAGGGCGAGCTCGTCCTCACCGGTCCCCAGATGGTGCGCGGCTACTGGCGAAACCCGGAGGCGACCGAGGCGACGATGCCCGGCGGGCGCCTGCACACCGGCGACGGCGCGGTCATCGACGAGGACGGCTGGGTCTACCTCGTCGACCGGCTCAAGGACCAGATCAACACCTCCGGCTACAAGGTGTGGCCACGCGAGGTCGAGGACGTGCTCTACCAGCACCCGGCCGTCTTCGAGGCGGCCGTGGTCGGCCTGCCCGACGAGTACCGCGGCGAGGAGGTCACCGCCTTCGTCTCGCTCAAGGAGGGGGCGAAGGGGGACGAGGCCGAGCTGCGCCAGTTCGTCGCCGACCGCCTCGCCGCCTACAAGCGACCGCGCCATGTCCACGTCGTCGGCGACCTGCCGAAGACCCAGACGGGAAAGATCCGCCGCCGCGCGCTGCGTGACGACGCGGTCTGACCCCCTTCGCACCACTCCCCACCCTCCCCTGAGAAGGAAGACGACATGACCACCTCGAACGCCCGGACAGTGGCCACCGGTGACATCCGCACCGGCCCCGAGCTCACCACCCGCAGCAACCCCTCCGCCCGACGATCCCTCGTCGCGAGCACGATCGGCCAGCTCTTCGAGTGGTACGAGTGGACCGCCTACGCGGTCTTCGCCCCCTTCATCGCCGCGGTGATGTTCAACGACAGCAACCCGGTCTCGGCGCTGCTCGCGACGCTCGCGGTCTTCGCGGTCGGGTTCCTCATGCGGCCCCTCGGAGGGGTCGTCTTCGGGCGGATCGCCGACGTCAAGGGACGCAAGTACGTCCTCATCGTCACGATGCTGATGATGGCCTCGGCGAGCCTCGTCATGGGGCTGCTGCCGGGGTACGAGAGCATCGGCATCCTCGCCTCGGTGCTGCTGCTGGCCAGCCGGATGATCCAGGGCTTCGCGCACGGTGGCGAGTCGGCGACGGCGAACACCTACGTCGCCGAGATCGCGCCCCCGCACCGCCGCGGCATGTGGGGCAGCCTCGTCTTCGTCGCCATCATGGGCGGGACCGTGACCGCCTACGCGATCGGCGGCAGCATCACCGCCTTCCTCACCGAGAGCGCCGTCGGCGACTGGGGCTGGCGCGTGCCCTTCCTCCTGGGTGCCGTCTTCGCGGTCTTCGTGCTGTACCTGCGCACCGGCATGGAGGAGTCGGACGTCTTCGACCGGGCGGACACGGCGCAGGCCGTGGAGCAGGAGGTCGTCCCGGCGGCGGCGCAGACCGTGGCACCGGCGGCAGCCGGTTACACCCGCGGCCGGCTGACCAAGGCCATCGCCCTCGTCGTGATGATGGTCTCGGGTATCACCGTGGCCCACTACACCTGGAGCTCCTACGCCTCCACCTACGCGATCACCGAGCAGGGAATGGACCCCAACACCGCCTTCTGGGCGATCACGGCCAGCCAGTTCCTCGCGCTGCTCACCCTGCCGCTGTGGGGCCTGCTGTCCGACCACATCGGGCGTCGCCCGGTCGTGCTCATCTTCGCGGTCGGCACGATCATCACGACCATCCCGCTCAAGGCGATGATCGCCGACGAGTTCTGGACGCTCTTCCTCGCCTCGTTCATCGCGATGACCTTCGTCGCGGCGGCCGGCTCCATCCTGTCCTCGATGATGTCCGAGGCCTTCCCGACGAAGGTGCGCACGGCCGGCATCGGCTTCGCGTACTCGCTCTCGGTCGCCGCCTTCGGCGGCAGCGCGCCCTACCTCAACGCGCTCTTCATCGGGCGCGGGCTCGACTGGCTCGTCAACGTCTACATCATCGTGCTCTGCCTCTGCACGATCGGGGCGACACTGATGATGAAGGAGACGCGGGGCATCGACCTGCACACGGTCGGCCAGCACTGACCGCCCGACGACACCCGAAGGACCTTCCGTGCACAGCACCGACACCCCGACCCTCGACCCGACACTCGAGCAGCTCCTGAGACCCGACGTCGTCGGACCCCGGCTCGTCGCGGCCACCGGCCGCGAGGCGTGGCGGGACTTCTCCGCCCAGCTCATCGCGGGCGGGAAGTCCAACCTCACCTTCGTGCTGACCAGCACCGACGGTGACCGGCTGATCCTGCGGCGTCCTCCGACCGGGGACCTGTTGCCCAGCGCCCACGACATGGGCCGCGAGGCACGGATCCAGACCGGGCTGGCCGGGTCCGGCGTCCCCGTCGCGCACGTCGTCGTCAACGAGACGAGCGGGGACGACCTGGGCGTGCCGTACTACGTGATGGAGGAGGTCGTCGGTCACGTCATCCGCGACGAGCTGCCGACGGGCTACGCGCAGGACGACCGGAGCAAGGAGGCGATGGCTGACGCCCTCGTCGACGCGCTCGTCGCGCTGCACGCGGTCGACCCGGACGAGGTCGGTCTCGGTGACCTCGGTCGCCGCGACGGGTACCTCGAGCGGCAGCTGCGCCGGTGGCTGGGCCAGTCGGAGAAGGCCACCGCGTCGGTGCAGGCCCCGCGCCTGCCCGACCTGGCGACCCGGCTGGGGGAGTCGATGCCGCAGTCGCCCCCGTCGCGGATCGTCCACGGTGACTATCGGATGGACAACTGCGTCTACGACGCGGACGACCCCGGGCGCATCCGGGCGATCCTCGACTGGGAGCTGTCCACCCTCGGTGACCCGATCGCCGACCTGGCGCAGACCGCGATGTACTGGGGCGACGCCGACGGTCCGGCCATGCCGCTCATCCCGAGCCTGAGCCGGCAGGCGGGGTGGCCCCCTTCGTCCCACCTCGTGGAGCGCTACTGCGCGGCGTCGGGGGCCGACCCGGCCGTCCTGCCCTGGTACCGGGCCTTCGCGTGCTTCAAGTTCGCCGCCATCGCCCAGGGCGTGGCCACGCGTGCCGCGGCCGGTGACATGGCCGGCCAGAAGTTCGGCGACATCGGGGACAGCATCCGCCACCTCGTCGACCACGCCCACTCGATCCTCGACGACCACCCTGGAGGAACCCGTGGCTGACCCACACCGCACCCCGATCGACCCCCGCACGGGCGAAGGGGGCGAGGGCTCGCTCCTCGACCGCTTCCGACTCAACGGCCGCGTCGCAATCGTCACCGGCGCCTCCTCCGGGCTCGGCGCGGGCTTCGCCCGGGCGTTGGCCTCGGCGGGCGCGACCGTGGTCCTCGCCGCCCGACGGCGCGAGCGCCTGGAGTCGCTCGCCGAGGAGATCCGCGCTGACGGTGGCACCGCGTCCACGGTCTCCTGCGACGTGGTCGACCCGCAGCAGTGCGCAGACCTCGTGAAGGCCGCGATGGCCGAGCACGGGCGGGTCGACGTCCTCGTCAACAACGCGGGTCTGGGCACGGCGGTACCGGCGCTGAAGGAGTCACCCGAGGACTTCCGCAGGGTCGTCGACGTCAACCTCAACGGCGCGTACTGGATGGCTAAGGAGTGCGCGGCTGTGATGGGGCCGGGCTCGAGCGTCGTCAACATCGCCAGCATCCTCGGCCTGACCGCCGGCTTCGCGCCGCAGGCGGCGTACTCCTCGTCCAAGGCGGCCGTCCTCGGCCTGACGCGTGACCTCGCGGCGCAGTGGGGCAGCCGGCGGGGGATCCGGGTCAACGCGGTGGCGCCGGGCTACTTCGCCTCCGAGATGACCGACGAGATCCCCGAGGCGCTGCTCGAGACGATCACCTCCCGCACGCTCTTCGGCCGGCTCGGTCGGCAGCAGGAGCTGGACTCCGCGGTGCTCTTCCTCGCCTCGGACGCCTCCTCCTTCATCACCGGCACGACGCTCGCCGTCGACGGTGGGACGACCCTGCACTGATCATCCCCACCGACCACCTCCAGGAGCAGACCCATGGACTTCAACCCCAGCCCCCGCACCGTCGAGCTGCAGGAGGCGATGTGGGACCTGATGCGCAAGCACGTCTTCCCGGCCGAGGCGACGTGGGCGCAGTACCTGCGTGAGCACGGGGTGCACGAGCACCCCCCGGTGATGGAGGAGCTGAAGGAGCAGGCGCGTCGCCGCGGGTTGTGGAACCTCTTCCTGCCGGAGTGGTCGGGGGTGAGCAACCTCGAGTACGCGCCGATCGCGGAGATCTCCGGCTGGTCGCCGGTCATCGGACCCGAGGCGATCAACTGCCAGGCCCCGGACACGGGGAACATGGAGACGCTGAACCTCTTCGGCACGGCGGAGCAGAAGCAGCGCTGGCTCGAGCCGTTGAAGGAGGGCACGATCCGGTCGGCCTACGCGATGACCGAGCCGGACGCGGCCTCCTCGGACGCGACGAACATCCAGACCGTGATCCGGCGCGAAGGCGATCATTACGTCGTCAACGGGCGCAAGTGGTGGATCACCGGGGTGGCTGACGACCGGTGCGAGATCTTCATCGTCATGGGCAAGACCGACCCCGGCGCGGCGACGCACCGCCAGCAGTCGATGGTTCTCGTGCCGCGGGACACCCCTGGTCTGCGGATCGAGCGGCACCTGCCGCTCTTCGGCTACCAGGACCAGCACGGTCACTCCGAGATCGTCTTCGACGACGTGCGGGTGCCGGCGGAGAATCTGCTCGGCGAGGAGGGCGACGGCTTCACCATCGCCCAGGCGCGTCTGGGTCCCGGCCGCATCCACCACGCGATGCGGGCGATCGGCATGGCCGAGCGGGCGCTGGCGCTCATGGTCGACCGGGCCAAGAGCCGGGTCGCCTTCGGCTCGCGGCTGGCCGATCAGGGCGTGGTGCAGGAGCACATCGCCAACTCCCGGATCGAGATCGACCAGGCCCGCCTGCAGGTGCTGCACTGCGCGTGGATGATCGACACGGTCGGCGCCAAGGATGCGCGCTACGAGATCTCGGCGATCAAGGTCATCGCTCCGCAGGTCGCCTGCACCGTCGTCGACCGGGCGATCGAGATCTTCGGCGCCGGTGGCGTCTCCGACGACTTCCCGCTCGCATACTTTTACGCGTGGGCGCGAGCGCTGCGCATCGTCGACGGTCCTGACGCCGTGCACCGGCGGACCGTGGCCCGCGGGGAGCTGAAGCCGACACCGCCCTTCGTCGGCTGACCCGACCACGCCTCCGGCACACTGGAGGCGTGGTGGACGACTTCCTCATCGCCCGCAACGCCGAGACGGACAGCCGCTTGCCGTACCTGGTGCGCATCCCGCTCGGGGAGGGGGTCGTGCTCAAGACGAAGGACGTGTGGCCACGCACCGCCAAGCTCTACTGCCACCGCACCCACGAGTGGCCCGAGGACGCGGGGATCATCGAGCGCGTCCCCGCCCGCTCCTGTACCTAACGTGGAGCGGCGATCGACCTCGTCCTCGACCGGCGGCGGGAGAGCCGCTCCCAGTTCATCGCCCGCATTCGCGGGGGTCGGTAGGCGATCTTCTGGCAGACCGCGCGCACGACCAAGCAGGCCCGGCCCAACGTCGAGCTGCCTACCGCGCGGGCGCAGGAGGTGGAGGACCTGCAGATCCTCGTGGACAGCCACGAGCGGTACCCGTGGCGGTTCACCCACCAGCAGGCGGTGACGAAGCGCTGGGGGTTGCCCTGCGGAGACTACGCCGTCACCGACGGGGAGCAGGTCGTCGCCGCCGTCGAGCGCAAGAGCCTGGCCGACCTCAGCTCGAGCCTCACCAGCGGCAAGCTCACCTACGCGGTGGCAGAGTTGAGCGACCTGCCGCGCGCGGCGGTCGTCGTCGAGGACCGGTACCACAGGTCTTCGCGCTCGAGCACGTGCGCCCGGCCGTGCCTGACGAGTGCTCATCAGGATATGGCGGGGACGACATCGGTGTGGGCGAAGTCCTCACCGACGAAGAGCAGGGGTTCGCCCGTCGTCACCGACAGGGCGTAGGCGAAACAGTCCCCGAAGTTCAACCGGGCAGGTGAGCCCGAGCCCCGGCCGAACCTCTGGTAGGCCCGACGAGCGATCTCGCCCTGCTGCACCGTCGTCGGCTCGATCGTGATCTCGAGTGCAGCGATGAGGTCGTCGAGTCGGGCGCCGTGTGAGGTGGACCGGGAGTCGGCAACGATCGACACCTCGAGCCGGGTGGCCACGGACATGAGGCAGGTGGCCTGCGTCGCCGCGCGGATGACCGCCTCGGATCCCAGTTCACCCTCGAGGACGGCCATGAGGGCGGAGGAGTCGACGATCACCGGGGGAGACCGGTCTGCTCGTCGAAGAGGTCATCGACGCGGCGGATGGTGCGGTCTGCGTCGGATGGGGTATCGAGGTAGGCGCGGACGATGCTGTGCACCTTGTCGACCTTCGCCGCCACCCTGTGCTGCTCGGGGTCGATGTCGTAGTCGGCCAACAATCGGGTCAGAGCCTCCTCGATGGCGCCGGTCTGCGACTTGCCCGTGACCGAGGCGGCTCGGCGTGCGAGCTCGTGGACGCGCTCATTCTTGATGTTCATCCCCATGGTCGAACTATACCTATTACGAAAGGTAGACGTATACCCTCTTGTACGTGCTCGGGCGCGCAGGTCTCGGCCGGACCACCGGATGACCGCCCTCAGGGCCCGATCAGCTGTCTGCGGGCGCTGGCGTCATGAGTGTGCTCGCGGACCACGACCACGCTCGGCCAGTTTGCCGAGAAGGTCGTCCTCGGCGTCCGGTCCCGGCCTGACGCCGCCGGGGATGCGGAGCAGGAACGCCAGGCCCAGCAGCCACCAGAGCCCGAAGATGACGTAGGGCTGGATGTCGAGCGCGGCGGGCATGCCGGGGATGTAGAGCGCCAGGAGGCACGCGGTGGCGATCACGGCAGCCACGCCGATCGCTGTGCCACCACCCGGCGCGCGGCCCCCGATCCTCAGCGGCCGGTCCATCCCGGGGTCACGCCGCCGCAGCACGAGGAAGACGACCGACACGAGCAGGTACGTGATCACGATCGACGGTGAGCTGGAGGCGACGAGCCAGCCCATCATCACCTCCCCGAAGAAGGGCGCGATCGCGCAGACGATGCCGATGAAGATCAAGGCGTTGCTCGGGGTGCGGTGAGTCGGGTGCAGCTTCGCGAACCACGTCGGCAACATGCCCGACCTGGCCATGGCCCACATCAGCCGTGAGGCGCCGATGAGGAAGGCGTTCCACGATGTCATCAGCCCCGCGAGCCCGCCGGCGATGACGAGGTTGCTGCCGAACTCGCCGGCGAGTGCGTCCATCGCATCGGCGGTCGCCAGGTCGAAGTCCTGCATCTCCGCGGCCGGCAGGGCCGTCGACGTGGTCAGGATGATGACGATGTAGAAGAGCGTGGCCATCGCCACGGAGACGAGGACCAATCGGCCGATCTTGCGCGGAGGGACGTTGATCTCCTCCGCCGACTGCGGGATGACGTCGAAGCCGACGAAGAAGAAGGGCACGACGACGAGCACGGCCAGCAGGCCGGAAGTGCGGGTGAAGAGCGGTTGCGCGTTGCTGACGTCGCCCTCCAGGAACGTCAGGCCGATCATGGCCAGGGCCATGACGATGAGGAAGATGACGACCGATGTCTGCAGGAGGCTGGCTGACTTGATGCCGCGAATGTTCAGGACTGTGAGGAAGGCTGCCGTGGCGGTCCCGATGAGTGCCCACACGAGGTATACGTCCGAGTCGGCGACGGTCCACAGCGGCACCGAGTACACCTCGGGCACGATGTAGGCGATGGTCCTCGGGATCGCCACGGCCTCGAATGCGGCGACGCTGACGTAGCCGCCGACGATCCCCCAGGATCCGATGAAGGCCAGTCGCGGACCGAAGCCGCGCAAGAGGTAGTTGTGCTCCCCTCCGGCCCGCGGCATCGCCGACACCAGCTCCGCGTAGACGAGCCCGACGAGGCCCATGATGGCGCCACCGATGACGAAGCCGAGCGCTGCGCCGAGCGTCCCTGCGTCGTTGAGCCAGGTGCTCGTCGTCGTGATCCAGCCGAAGCCGATCATCGCGCCGAAGCCGATGAAGAAGGTCTCCACGCGCCCCAGGGAGCGCTTCAGCTGCCCCTCGGCCGGAGCCGGTGGCGTGTTCGTCGGTCCCATTGGTACTCCTTCGAACAGGGGTCCGTCAGCCTATTCCTGGGTGCCGATCGAAGGCTAGGGCTTGGGGGCCCGGCGCGCAGACCTCAGCTCGCTGCGCCGGACCTTGCCGGTCGTGGTCATCGGCAGCTCGTCGATGAACTCCACCTCGCGGGGGTACTCGTAGGTCGCGAGGCGGGCGCGCACGTGCGCCCGGATCTCGCCGGCCAGCTCGTCGGAGGGTGAGTACGCGTCAGCGAGCTTGACGAAGACCTTGACCACCTCGCCGCGCAGCTCGTCGGGGACGCCGACAGCGGCGACCATCGCCACGGCCGGGTGCCCGATGACGCACTCTTCGATCTCGGCCGGACCGATCCGGTACCCAGCGGATGTGATCACGTCGTCCTCGCGACTGCTGAACCAGAAGTAGCCGTCCTCGTCGACGCTCCCCAGGTCGCCGGTGCGCAGCCAGCGATGAGGCTGGTCGTCGCTTCCCGTGATGGTCGTGAACTTGTCCTCCGTGGCGCCGGGGTTGTTCCAGTACCCGAGCATCACGACGGGGTCGTCGGCACGCAGCACGATCTCCCCCTCGGTCCCGGGAGCGGCCAGCTCGCCGTCGGCTCCGAGCACCGCGACATGGTGACCGGGGTAGGGCAGGCCCATCGACCCGGGACGCACGTCCCAGACCGCGGAGCTGTTGCCCACGAGGATGTTCGCCTCGGTCTGGCCGTAGATCTCGTTGATGTCCACGCCGAAACGCTCCCGGCTCCAGGCCAGCATCTCGCCTCCGAGGGGCTCGCCCCCACTCATGATGACGCGAAGGGAGTGGGCCAGGTCCGGTAGGTCTGCCTGCCGCATCATCTTCAACGCCGTCGGCGGCAGGAAGGTCGCGGTGACCTCGTGCTCGACCATCAGGCGCAGGGCGGACTCCGGCTCGAAGCGCGCCTTCGGTGTGGCGATGACCGGCCGTCCGTGGAACCAGGCCGGCATGAGCACGTCGAAGAGCCCGCCGATCCACGCCCAGTCCGCCGGGGTCCAGATCCGATCGCCCTCCCGGGGGAAGTAGTCGTACATCAGCTCGAAGCCGGGCAAGTGCCCCAGCAGCACCCGGTGGGCATGCAGTGCGCCCTTCGGTGCCCCGGTCGTGCCGGAGGTGTAGATGATCACGGCCGGGTCCTCGGACCTCGTCGCCTCCGCCTCGAAGCCGAAGGGGGCGTCCTCCATCAGTCCTTCCAGCGTGACGTGCTCGCCCCCCGGTTGCCCGCCGGCGACCACGATGTCGACACCGTCGAGGTCCCGGGTCACCTCGACGACGAGCTCGAGGCTCGCCGGGTCGGTGATGACGACCCGGGTGCCGCTGTCGCCCAGCCGGTAGCCGAGGGCCTGCGGACCGAAGAGCTGGGTCAGCGGGATCGCGATCGCACCGAGCTTGTAGGTGGCCAGGTGAGCGATCCCGCAGGCCAGTCCCTGAGGGAGCATCACCGCGACCCGGTCGCCTCGGGACACTCCGAGCCGCTGCAGACCTCCGGCCAGATGATCCGATTGCTCGGTCAGGTCCCCGAAGGTGTAGCGGCGGATCTGCTCGCCGACCACCTCGACGAGGGCGAGTGCCTCCTGGTCCTGCTCGGTCGAGCACGCCGTGCCGATGTTGAACTGCTCCGGGACGTCCCAGCGAAAGCCCTCTGTCAGGCTGGCGTGCGTCGCTCCGGCGATCCTCTCGATCATGCGGATGTCCTCCCTTCGCTCAGACGTTCTGCGGCGCGGGGACGGGCTCATGGCCGGGACCACCCTCGATGACACTCGCGAGGTGGGGTTCGGGATCTGTGGCACGACCTCGGGTCGCCATCGAGACGCCGATGTAGACGATCAGGGTGACCGCGAAGACGAAGGCTCCGACGATGACTCCCTCCGGCAGCGGTGTCCATCCGTACTTGCCGCCGACCTCGAGCACGAAGTTGAGGACGATGCCGATCAGGGCGCTGGAGATGGCCGCCTCCTTCGTGCCGCCCTGCCACATCATCCCGAGCACCAGCGCCGGGAAGAGGCTGGCGGCGAAGGTGCCCCAACCGAAGGTGCCTAGCAGGGCCACGACGTTGCCGATGTAGAGGGCGAAGGCGGTCGAGAGCACGAGGAGCACGGCGACGGCGATGCGGCTCCACAGCAGCTCGCGACGGACCGTGATGTTGAATGCGCGAGGGATGTCGCGCACGGCGCTGGCCGCGCCCAGGGTCAGGAAGCTCGACCCGGTGGACATGATCGCCGCGAGCAGACCGGCGATGACCAGACCTGCGACGACCGGGGGCGTGAAGTCGGTCAGGTACTGGGTGAAGGACTCGTCGGGGGAGTCCATCGCGGGGAACTCACCGCGCAGGGTGAGCACCGAGACGGCGGAACCGATCCCGACGACCATCAGAGTGGTGATCGCGTAGCCGGTCCCGCTGATGAGCGGTCCCCAACGCAGGCTGTTGCGCTCCTTGAGCATGAGGAACTTGGTCAGGCCGTGCGGCTGGGCAGAGCCGCCGAGGCTGAAGAGGAAGATCCAGCAGGGGATGGTCACCCACGGCGAGAGGCCGAAGGGCGTCGCCAGATCGGGTGCCTCGGCCTGCAGTGTCCGGGTCATCGATGCGATGCCGCCGCCGCTCTCCAGGGCGTAGTAGAAGGCGACGAAGGAGACCACGAGCATCAGCACGCCCTGGAAGAGGTCGGTGTACACGCCGGCGAGGATGCCGCCACCGATGACGTAGAGCCCGAGGACGGCCATGCCGATGATGGCGCCGGTGGTGGTGCTGACCTCGAAGATGGCGGCCACGACGATGCCCATCGCCAGCACCTGGGTCCCGAGATAGCCGAGGACGCCCAGCGCCACGGTCAGTCCCATGACGCCGCGTGCGACCGGGCTCTTGTAGCGCAGCTCCGCCACGTCACCGACGGTGTACATCTCACCCATGTCACCGACGCCCATCATCCGCTTGCCGAGCATGAGCCAGGTCAGAGCGAAGCCGAGAGGCGTGGCGATCATGACTCCGGAGACGAACCCGTAGCCGCCGGCGGTGACCGTCGAGGTGCCGCCGACGACGCCGAAGCCGCTCTGGATGGAGGAGAAGACGGCGACCGCCATGACGATGACGCCGAGGCTGCGGCCGGCGATGTAGAAGTCGCCGCTCGTCTTGGTGCGGCCGGTGGCCCACAGGCCGATGAGGAGGATGACGACCAGGTAGGCCGCGACGATCGAGACGATGGTGAGGTTCATGAGTGGTCTCCGGTGGTGGCGTCGGTCATGATCCGCCGGTGGAAGATGGCGTAGCAGGCGGCCACGATCAGGCCGAATGGCCAGATCGCGAGGAAGTAGACGGCGGTGGCGGGCACGAGCCCGAGGACCAGGTCCCTGCTTGATCCGGGATCATCTGCCATGGCGGCCTCGAGCCAGACGTAGAGGGCGATGTAGATGATCGGCACGGCGATCCCGTACGCGAGCAGCACTGCGTCCTTCCCGCGCCGACTGCCGACGCCGAGCAGGATGATGACGCCGATGACGATGAGGTAGGGGTAGAGCACCACGCGCCACGAGGCGGTGAGCATCCCGACGAGCATGATGGTGACGAGCACGAGCAGCAGCGTCACGAGTCGATCGGTTGATCGCATGTTGGTTCTCCTTTGTGGACGGGTGCCGTCAGGTCGCGTCGGTGTGACCCGACGAAGCCGAGGCGACGCTGCGTCGGTGCAAGGTCATGTGGCCGCGCTGGATGCCCTCGGTGGCCAGTGCGCGAAGGGCGGCGACGTTCTGGGCGAGCCCGACCGAGGTGATGACCTCGGCCAGTCGTTCCGCGCCGGTGATCCCCATGAGGCGCAGCGCCGCTCCGGCGCTCGGGTGGGTCTTGGTCGCCCCGCCGATGATGCCGACGGCCATCGGGAGCTCGAGGCTGACGGACAGGTTGCCGTCGGCGTCCTCCTCGAAGTGGGAGAGGGCCGAGTACCGCCCTTCGGCGGTGACTGCGTGGGAGTGCGCGCCGGCCTCGATGGCACGGGTGTCGTTGCCGGTGGCCAGGGCGACCGCGGTGATGCCGTTCATGATCCCCTTGTTGTGGGTGGCTGCCCGGTAGGGGTCCGCCTCGGCGAGCGCGGCCGCGGCCACCATGTCCCGCACCACCTGCGGCCCACCGATCTCCTGGACGTCGAGCACGGCGTGGGCACGTGTCAGTCGCCGGTCCGCCTTGTTGGTCAGGATGCGCAGGAGTGCGCGGCCGCCGGCCAGCTCGGCGATCCGGGGCGCCAGCGCCTCGGCCATGGTGTTCACCGCATTCGCACCCATGGCGTCGCGGACGTCGACGACGAGATGGACAACCACGTGGGTGCCGACACGGGTCTGCACTGTGCGCACGACGAGGTCACGGACCCCACCACCGAAGGAGACGAGCGCGGGGTCCTGCTCGTCCCCGGCGGCCATGAGCTCCTCTCGCGCGGCCAGGACGCGCAGGCGGGCGGCCTGCGGGTCGGCCACGTCCACCACCTGGATCTGCGCCTGCATCATCGGGGCGCTGCAGGAGGCGTGGAACCCACCTGTGGGGCGGGCGATGCGTGCAGCGTGGCTCGCGGCCGCGACGACGGAGGGCTCCTCGGTCGCCATCGGCACGAGCACCTCGACGTCGTTGACGATGAAGTTCGTGGCGACACCGACCGGTACTCCGAAGACGCCGACCACGTTCTCGATCATGTGGTCTGCGCGGTCGACGGTCAGGCCCCCTTCGTCCGCCAGGGCCTCGAGTCCTCCCTCCGGGAGACCGGCGGCGGCGAGGGCCAGGCTGCGACGGTCGGCGGGGGATCGGTGCCGGAAGTCCGTCGGCCTGCTGGTCGTGCCCATGCGCTGCTCCCTCGTGACGGCAGCGTGCCGCCGGTCAGCGGCGCCGCTGGTGGTCCGGCGATCGCCCGCCGGTGATGACTCACGCTAGGGAGGGCGTGACCCAGAACACAGAGACGATCCATCCATCGTCTGCGGGGGTGAGTGGATGGATCCTCTACTTCGGGTGGATGAGGCCGTGCATCCGGGTGGCCACCGAGATCCGGAAGAGGAGCTCCGGCTCCCGCCAGTCCTCGCCGAGGAGCGAGGTGATCCGCTCCAGCCGCTGCAGCACGGTGTTGACGTGCACGTGCAGCCGGCGGGCGGTCCGCGTGGGGCTGGACTGGGCGTCGATGAAGGCCGCCAGCGTCGTCAGCAGGTCGCCGCCGTGACCGGCGTCCCAGGAGATGACGGGGCCGACCACGACGTCGATGAACTCCTGTGGGTCCGCGCCACCGGCTCCGAACATCGCGAGGTACGGCGTGTAGGCGCGCACGTCGGCGACACCGTCGCTCCGGCCCATCGTCTCGAGGAGCGCGGCGCACCGACGTGCGGTCTGGAAGGCAGCGGCCACGTCCTCGACCTCGGTGATCGGCTGACCGGCCACCGCGAGCACGTGGTCCGTGCACCGTCGCGCGAGGTGCTGCCGCATCGCGTCCGCGGCCCCGGGGGCATCGACGTCGCTGGTGAGCGCCACCAGGAGCCCGTTCTCCTCGCCCACGAGGATGCTCGTGGGCAGTGCCCGCACCGCCTCCAGGGATGGGCGACGGGCCTCGGCGGAAACCGCCAGAAGCACCAGCGAGCTCACTCGATCGAGGTGGATGCCGCGCCCGCGCGCCCGGGTCGTGATGGTCGCCGGGTCCTGGCTGCGGGGATGGAGCAGGTCCGAGAGGATCTCGTCGCTGACCCTGTTCTCGGCGTCGAGGATCGCGTCCTGCTTGATCGTCACCAGGGCCATGATCTGCGCGGCGCGCTCGGCGGTGCGCCGCTCGACCGGGCCGAGCTCCCGCTCGCCGGGGCCGAGCAGGAGGGCGCCCAGGAGGGCGTCGTCCGAGACGACGGTAACCGCGAACTCGACCTCGTCGTCGGGCTCGACGGGCACACACCGGCCGGAACGACGGCTCCGGGCGATGGCCTCACGCACGGGGCCCGTGGGCAGGGCCGGAGCCCGCGCATCACCACCGGCGAAGGGGGCGTCCGCCACCAGCACGAGGTCCCGGCCGAGGATGACGACGCGTCGGCCGAGGGAGTGGCTGAGAGTCTCGGCGATCTCCCGGGCGGACCCACCGCCGACGACGACGGAGGTGAGGTCCTCGTGGACCCGGCTGGCACGCTCGGTGGCGGCGAGGTTCTCGGAGAGCACGGTGGTCGCCTCGCGAGCGGCCTTGGCGGCGGCCTGGGTCGTCTCGAGCAGTCGCGCTGTCTGCAGCACGATGGCGGCGTGGTCGGCGAATGCGCCGAGCAGGGCGATCTCGTCAGGACTGAACTCGTAGCTGGTGCGGTTGGCGGCGAAAAGCGCTCCGAGGACCTCGGTACCGGCCAGGAGTGGTACGCCGAGCAACGACCGCAGGCCTTCCGCCGCCACGGCCTTGTCGACGCTCTCTCCATGGGGTACCTCGAGGTGCTCCTGGTAGTCCGAGGTCCATTGCGGAGTCCTCTGCGTGACCACCCGGGTGGCCAGACCGACGCCCACCGGGACGACGAGATCACGCAGCTCCGGGGCGACGACACCCGAGGTGGTGCGCACGCGCAGGGCGTTGTCATGGTGCCCCGTCAGGTAGGCGACGTCGGCGCCGAGAAGTCGGCGTGCACGGTCCACGATCCGCTCGAGGAGGGTGTCGACGTCGCGCAGCTCGGCGAGCTCGCGCACGCCGGAGAGGATCGCGGACAGTTCCTGCTCACGTCGCCGCCAGCGGCGGAATGAGATGCGCACCTGGTCGGCCTGGCGTGCGAGGTGCTCGCTGGCCGCGGTGGAGATGCCCTCTGCCGCCAGCGCGGTGTGGATGCTCGTGCCCGATGCGTCGTCGGAGACGATGAGATCGAGGAGTGCCGAGACGGCGTCGACGGATACCGACTCGTGGGGAAGTGAGCCGCCGGTCATGGTCTGGCAGCGTAGCGCTGTGCTGGGCTCGTTCCGGTGGACACCCTCACCGAAGCGGAGCAGGGTTCCAACATGCGCACACACATCGCTGCCCTGTCCGCCCTCCTCACCCTCCCGCTCGCCGCGACCGCGTCGGCGGCAGCACCCCCTTCGTCCTCGGACTGGGAGGTGGGCGTCGTCGACTCCGACCAGAGCTTCCGCGGGCTGGACGCCGTCGACCGGGATACCGCCTGGGTCGCCGGCGGCAGCGTCAGCGGTGGCGCCGGGTCGGTCTACCGGACCACCGATGGCGGCGAGACGTGGCAGGACGTGCGCCCGCCCGGCAGCGACGGGCTGATGTTCCGGGACGTCGAGGCGCGTGATGACGACACCGCTGTGGTCCTCGCGATCGGGCCGGGGGAGGCCTCACGGGTCTACCGGACCACCGACGGCGGGCAGTCGTGGGAGGAGGCCTTCCGCAACCAGGAAGAAGCCGCCTTCTTCAACTGCATCGACTTCGCGCCCGGTGACCGCGTCGGGCTCGGGGTGAGCGATCCGGTCGACGGGAAGTTCCGCATCATCCGCACCACCGACGGGGGAGCGAGCTGGGAGGTGCTGCCGGACGCGGGCATGCCGGACTCGAGCGGCGAGGTGAACTTCTCCGCCAGCGGCGACTGCCTGACGATGACCGGGCACGACGCGTGGTTCGGCGCCGGCGGTGAGGACGCCCGGGTCTACCACTCCGACGACCGCGGCACCACGTGGGAAGCCGGCGATGCCGCGCTGCCCAGCGGTGCGGCCGCCGGTGTCTTCGCGCTCGACTTCGCCAACCCCAGGCAGGGGATCGCAGTCGGTGGCGACTTCGCCGACCCGAGCGCCGGTACCAGCTCGACCAGCGGTGACGGCCGTCAGTGGGACGGAGCCGGCGAACTCACCCACCTCGGCGAGGACGTCGCCTGGATCAACCGTGGCCGGGCCACTGCGTTGACCGTCGGCGAAGGGGGCGGCACCGGTGGCACGAGCATCACCCACGACGGTGGCCGGACGTGGGAGCGGATCGGCGACGAGGCCTTCCACACGCTGGATTGCGTGCCCTCGGGGGAGTGCTGGGCTGCCGGTGGCGACGGGCGCGTGGGGCGCAGTATTTGAAACAAAAACACGAAATTGATAGTATTTTTTCGTCCACCGCAGGACAACGAAGGGGAGTGACCGGGGCGTCGTGCCCAGCAGAGAAGTAGAGCTGCTGTCCGGCGTGGAAGCCATTGTGCTGCTTGGTCGCTCGGGGGATCGCCGATGCGGTCTGGTCACCGCTCGGCACGCCGGGTGGGGACGTCCTTCGCGCGACGTACCAACTCATCCGGGGGGATGTCCATGTTCTTCAAGGCCTTCATCACGTCTGCCCTCGTGGCATTCCTGGGGGCTCTCGTCGTGGGGGTGGCGATCCTGCCGGGAGTGATGACCCAGCAGGCGCGCACGGTGGAGTTCACCACTGTCGAGCCGAGCGCCGCGGTGCCGGCCGCTCCGATGGGTGCGCTGGAGGCGGCTCTCGCCCATGCCGAGGCGCACGGCCTCACCGACTGCGTGGACCCGGCGCACGCCCGTCTGGACGACGTGGTTCTGACCGTTCCCGGTGACGCCGGCGCCGACGTGGTCATCACCGAGGTCGGCTTCGACGAGGCCCTGGTGTCCGGCGAGCTGGGCCGGTGGAACGTGCTGGCATGCGCGGTGGCCGACCGTGCGCCGTGAGCCCGGCCCGCCGTCGCCCCGGCGTCAGCTGTAGCGCCAGACCCCGTCGACCTCGACCTCTCGGACCCGCTCCTGGGCGACGAGCACCTGCAGGTGTGCGAGGGTCTCGGTGGTGGCAAGCATCTGGTTCATCGGGTCCAGCTCCGACAGGTGCCGCTCGTGACGCGTCCAGCGCAGGGACTCGGTGACCGCGAAGCCGGACGAGGCGCCGGCGCGCACGGCGGTCTCGGTCTGGGCCAGACGCCTCTCGTGGTGGGCCAGCAGCTCCTCGACACGGGCGTGCAGCCCACCCCCGGCCGGGCCGTGCGCCGGCAGCAGCAGACGGTCGCGCTCGAGGAGCATGTCGGCCAGTGACCCGAGGTAGTCCGCGAGGGGTGTCCTCACGGGCCTGGCCTGGAAGCCGATCGAGGGCGTGATGTGCGGCAGTACGTGGTCCCCGGCGAAGACGAGGTCCGACTCGTCGTCGAAGAAGACCACGTGCCCCTGCGTGTGACCCGGCGTCGCCCGCACCCGGAGCGAACGGCCTGCTGCTGCAACGCACTCCTCGTCGCGCAGCCAGCGGTCCGGATCGCGGTAGCCGGCGAGGTCGACCGGGTCCACCGGCAGGGCCGCCAGGCCCTCGATCACGCTCGTGGCGTCCGCGGCGAGGAGGAGGGCATCCGCCCCGGTGAATGCTCCGTCACTCGCGCGGATCGCCTCGAGCTGCTCGGCCTCCCCCTCGCCCAGACCGACGACCAGGTCCGCACGTCGTCGCAGACCGAGCGCCATCGTGTAGTGGTCGCGGTGGTGGTGCGTCACGAGGCACTGGTCGAAGTCCTGCGTCGCCAGCCCCAGCTCCCCGAGAGCGTCCTCCAGCGCACGCCGGGCGACGTCGATCTCCCACCCACCGTCGATGAGGGTGTGCGAGTCCTCACCGATGACGGCGTAGACGTTGACCGCCTTCAGGCCGTCCATCGGCAGTGGAAGGGGGATCCGGTGCACTCCCGGCGCGACCTCCTCGGGTCCCGGCCTCGTCCAGCCCATCGTTCTCCCTTCGTCGCGGTTGCCCGCCACCGTAGCCGTGCGCTCGGCGAGCGCCCTCCCCGCTCCCGCGGGCGTGACAGACTCACGTGGTGACCACGTGGCACGACCCCGACAACCTCATGGCCGCGATCCGACAGGGCCGCGTGCGCGTGGGGCCGCACGCCCAGGCAGTGGCGCTCATCCTGCACGGGGGTCGTGCCGTCGAGCCGCGACCGCGTCGCTCGCGCGACGTCTCCTACCTGCGGATGCTGCCCTTCGCGCCCGCGGTGTGGCGGGCCTCGCGAGGACGGGTCGCGCCGGTCCTCGTGCACAACCAGGAGGGAGGCTGGATCGCCCCCACCGGGAGCGGCCTGGCCCAGACCCGCGAGCTGGTGCGGCGTCTGGCCCACGAGCACGGACTGCCGGTCGTGCTCCTGGGCCACTCCAGCGGCGGATGGGCGGCGCTGCGGTGCGGTGACGAGGAGGCGGTCGCCGGCAGCGTGGCACTCGCTCCGTGGATCGGCGAGGAGGACCCCGACGACCACCTGCGGGAGAAGGTCGTGCGGGTCGTCCACGGTGAGGCGGACACGGTGTGCAGCCCGCAGCGGTCACGCGACTTCATCGAGCGGCTGCGCTCCGCCGGCGCTGACGCGACGTACCAGGGGCTGCCGGGTGGACACGCCCTCCTCGAGCGTCCGCGGCGGTGGCACGTCCTCGCTGCGCGGGCCGTCGTGGAGGTCGCGGCGCGCGGCTGAGCGTCGACCGGTGGTCGCGGCAGGTCAGGGGCGCTTCGGCGGCAGCGGGACGAACATCGAGGTGCGCTCCGCGTACTCCGGGTAGCCGGGCCGGTCGGCCATCCGCCGCTCGAGCAGGCGGGCGCCGGTGGCGAAGGCGAGGACGTAGGTCATGGCCACCGGCGAGAGCACGGTGAGCACGCCCGGCCACGCCTCGGCGGCAATGAGCCACAGGCCCCACCACACGCAGGCGTCACCGAAGTAGTTCGGGTGCCGCGTCCACGCCCACAGACCGCGGTCCATGACCGTGCCCCTGGTGGTCGGGTCGGCCTTGAAGGCCTTGAGCTGGGCATCGCCGATCGCCTCGAAGAGGAGGCCGACGAGCCACACGAGCGTCCCGAGCGCTGCGATGGGACCCAAGGGCTCGTCGGTCGTCCCGGCCACCATGAGCGGCAGGGCGACGAACCACGCCACCACGCCCTGCGTGAGGAAGACCTTGCGCACCGCCACGGCGAAACGGCGCTCGGGCGGGACGTCCTCCAGGAGCTCCGCGTAGCGCGGATCCTCACCGGCGCCGCGCAGACGACCGACGAGGTGCCACGCGAGACGCCCACCCCACACCGTGGTGAGCCCGGCGAGCAACCAGGAGCGGGTGCTCCCGTCGCCCGTGACCACGCTCGCCCAGGCGATGAGGACGAAGAGGAGCGGCCACGTCGCATCGACCACCGCGAAGCGGCGCTGGCGCCGCGCGACCCCCGCGGTGACCACGAGCGCGGCGGCGACGACGCCGATTCCCGCCAGCCCGACGACGCCGAGCCGGATCATGGCGACGACGAGGTAGCTCACGACGACGTCTCGGGTCGGACGGCTCCCCGGTCCGCGAACTCCTCCCTGACCTCCCCGAGCCCGACACCTCGTCGAAGCAGCTCGGCCAGCAGGACCCGGGCCTTGCGCGGGTGCAACCAGCCGGCCGGGACGACCCCGCGGGCGAGCAGGTCGACCTCGGAGCCGGCGTAGCCGTAGCTGGACCGGTGCGTGGGGCCATCGCCCGCGCGGGTCGCCATGACGACGACCACGTCCGCGTCGATGGCGCGCTGGACCGCGTCGACCATGCGCTCCGGGACGTGGCCGACACCGAAGCCGGCGATGACGACGCCGCCGTGACCCGCCTGCACGACGAGGTCGAGCACGTCACCGGTGTCGTCCAGGTGGGTCTCCAGCAGTGCGACCGAAGGGGGAGTGCCCCCCTTCGTCATGGGCAGTGCGGGTCGTCGGACCCCGGCGGGGCGCAGGTGCAGCCGCTCCTCCTCGAGGAACCCGAGCGGCCCGAAGGGCCGGGAGACGAAGGCGTCCGGGTGGCTGCTGCGCCCCTTGAGGACCTCCACGGCGGTGTGGACCGTGTCGCCCATGACGACGAGCACGCCGCGGTCACGAGCCTCCTGCGAGGAGGCGGTGAGCACCGCGGCGAGCAGGTTGGCCGGCCCGTCGGCCCCGGGCGTGGTGGGAGGACGCATCGCACCGGTGACGACCAGCGGCTCTGGGCGGTCCCAGTGCAGGTCCAGCCAGTAGGACGTCTCCTCGATCGAGTCCGTCCCCTGCGTGACGACGATGCCGGAGGCCCCCGCCGCCACCCGGTCGTCCGCCCACTCGATCACCGAGGTCAGGTCGGCGGAGGTGACCGAGGCGCTCGGCCAGGTGGCCAGTGTCGTCGCCGTGATGTCGGCGACCTCGCCGAGCCGGGGGACCGCCCCGATGAGGTCGTCAGCCGCAAGGGTGGGGGTGACACCGCGCCCGCTCTCCGACGTCATGGCGATCGTGCCGCCGAGTGCGGCCACGCCGATGCGGGGTGCGTTCACGCGTCGCTCGACGACAGGGTCGACTCGATCGCCGCCACCAACGACACCGGCGTCTCGAACATCGCGTAGTGGCCGGCGTTGGGGATGACCGTCAGCTCGCAGCCGGGCAGCTGCTCCAGCCAGGTCGCCCGCATCGTCTCCTCGCCGAGGGCGGGGTCGTGCTCGCCGACGACGGCGTGGACCGGCACGCTGACCGCGGGCAGGTCGGCGACGAAGTCGGCGCCCGTCCACGCCTTCAGGTACCCGGCCACTGCCTCCGGCCGGGAGTGCTTCGCGGAGTAGGCGACCATGCTCTGGATCCAGCTCCTGGGCTGACGGTTGCCGGTCGTGAAGTCGATGATCGCGTAACGGTTGGCGTGGTCCTGTGCCGCGCCGTCGAAGAGGGCATGCGAATCCGCATCGAGTGGCACGCCGGAGGCCGGGACGGGACTGATGCCCACCAGGGCGGTGACCCGTCCGGGGTCACGGCTGAAGGCACGCAGCGCCATGGCCCCGCCCATCGAGTGACCGACCAGCGCGAACCGCTGCCAGCCGAGGTCGTCGGCGAGGGCGAAGACGTCGTCGGCGACCTCGTCCAGGGTGTAGCTGCTCTCGACGTCGGCACGCGACCCGTAGCCACGCAGGTCGAAGAAGGCGACGCTGTACGCCTCGGTGTCCACGAGGTCCGGCAGCAGCCCCCAGCCGTCCTCCCCGCCGAACCAGCCGTGCACCGTGATGACCTTGGTCGGGCCCTCGCCCACGAGCGTGTGCTTGATCGTCATCGATCTCTTCCCCTTCGCATCCCTGTCGACCGCAGCGGGCGCGGCGCTCGCTGCTCCGTCTTGGCGGTGGGGAGTCTATGGCTGGGGTGGGACAGGGCGAAGGGAGCGGGAGACCCTCCCGCTCCCTTCGCCATCCGTGGGGTCCGGTCGGCGAGCTCCACGCTCGGTGGTTGAGGTGTGAGTTCGCTCGGCGAGCGAGCCTCGAAACCATGCCCCGGGCTGGGTTGTCGGTGGTCGCTGGCAGAGTCTCTTCATGGCGATGACAGCGCAGTGGGACGAGGGCTACGGGACTGCTCCCGGCCTGCGTGACGCGCTGCGCTCGTTGACGCAGGGCGCTGGTGGTGGCGGGGAGCTGTGGCGTCTGGGGGACGCGGAGGTCACGGACGCGTTGGCCGTGGTCGGGCAGGCACGCGCCCTGCTGGAGGTCGCCGAGGTCGACCTGGTCCGCGAAGGCCTGCAGCGGGGGTTGCCGGGGGAGTCGGCGTGGTCGCCGGCGGACTGGGTCACCCGCGCCGAGGGCCAGCGGGCGCCGGACCCGGGGGTGCGGCACACCGCGTCGGTGGTCCGGGTCGCGCAGGCCGGCACCCGGATGGCTGGCCCATCGGCGCTGAAGGCCACAGATGCCGTCAACGACCTGAGAGGAGCCTTCGAGGCCGGGGAGCTCCCGTTGGGCAAGGCCGACCAGCTCGCGCGCTTCCATGCGCAGGTCGCGCCGGTCGCGGACGAGGACCTGCTTGAGGCCGAGATGACGATCCTCGTGCAGGGCGCCAAGGACGATGTCGTCGAGACCGGTCCGCAGGGGCGACGCCGTGAGCGGGTGCGGGGCCTGGACGAGAAGGAGCTGGCGGTGGCGATCACCCGCACGGGGCGGTTGCTGAAGCCGGAGAAGGAGAGCGAGGACGAGGACCGCCGCGCCAAGCGCGGCCGCTCGTTGACCAAGAGCCAGGGCCCGGCCGGCATGTCGCTGTATCGGGTGGTGCTCGACCCCGAGGGCGCCGCGGTCCTCGACGCGGCCCTGGCCGCCCTGTCGGGACCGGTCAAGGGACCCGACGGTGCACCCGACGAGCGGCCCGCGGCCCAGCGCCGGGCGGACGCGCTGGTGGAGATCATCCGCCGCGGGGTCGCCTCCCCGGGGGCGGAGCCGACGTGCGAGAAGGCGCAGGTGGTGGTCACCATCGGCCTGGACGACCTGCGCGAGGGCACCCACGGCGCGGGGGTGACCGCGACCGGGCAGGTGCTGGCCCCGTCGGTGGTGCGCAAGCTGGCCTGCGACGCGGGGATCGTCCCGGTCGTGCTCGGCGGCGACAGCGAGATCCTGGACCTGGGCCGCTCGGCGCGCTGGTTCACCCCCGGTCAGAAACGCGCCCTGTGGCTGCGGGACGGCGGCTGCACGTATCCCGGGTGCACCATGCCCCCGCAGTGGTGCGACGCCCACCACGTGGCCTGGTGGTCCCGCGGCGGGACCACCGACATCGACAACGCCGCCCTGCTGTGCCAACGCCACCACACCAGGGTCCACACCCTCGACCTGCGAGCGAGCATCACCCCCACCGGCGTGACCTGGCACCTGTAGCGACCCCGCCCCACAGCCCTTCCCCAAGGAAGGGCTCGAAGGCATGCCCTGGGCGGGGCGTGGTCCGGTGCCTCCAAGGGGGATCGTGGGGCGGGTGCCTGCACGGGCGGGGTCGCGACGCCGGTGTCTGCACGGCGGGTCGGGGGGCCCAGGAGGGAGCATCCGTGCAGCGGGTCCTACGAGGGAAGCAGTCGTGACGCGAGCCAGTCCGTCGTGACCGGCCACGCACGTGCGGATGCCTCCGCGTGGTGGAAGGCAGGTGACGGGTTGTCGAAGGCGTGGCCCGCGCCGTCGTAACGGCAGAAGGTCGCGTCCTCGGCAGCCGTGACGGCCTGCTCCACGGCGTCGACGCCCTCGGCCGGGATGAACTGGTCGGCATTGCCCCAGTGGTGCAGCTGGGGTGACCGGATGCGGTCCGCGATGTCCAGCAGGGTCGGGATCTGCGAGCCGTAGTAGGCGACCAACGCATCGGGCGCTTCGCCCTGGTCGGCCAGCTGCGCGGCGGCTGCCCACGCCAGACCACCACCGAAGCAGAAGCCCACCAGCCCGGTCCGGCCGACCACCTCGGGCCGCTGCTTCAGGTGCCGGGTCGCTGCGACCGCGTCGGCGACGGTCTGGTCCCAGTCGAGCCGACCGGCGGCTCCCATGGCTTCCTCGAGTCCGTCCATCGCCTCGCTGATGACCGGGCTACCCAGGCGCCAGTAGGACTCCGGAACCAGGACGACGTATCCCAGGTCGGCGAGATCACGCGCCCGTGAGCGGATGTACTCGGTGACGCCGAAGATCTCCTGGAAGAGCACGATCCCCGGGCCGCTCCCGGCCGCAGGCAGGAAGAGCTGGACGGGCAGACCCCCGTCCTCGACGGTGACGGTGGAGCGCTCGTCGGGCATGGTGTCGGTCATGCCGGTCACCCTTCCACGAGTCCCGACAGGACGGCTAGAGCCGCTCGACGACGTGACGGCTAGAGTCGCTCGATCTCCTGCTCGACCACGCGTTGGATGCACTGTGCCGTCCGATCCCACGACGCGTCCGCCCCGAAGCGCTCACTGAGGTCGACGGCCGTCACCCGGGCGGGCAGGTCGGGGACGTCTGCCCGGATGGTGCCGGCGATGATGATCACCGGGAGGTCGTGGGGGAGCGCGGCCTCCACGACGCCACCGACGACCTTGCCGTTGAAGGACTCCGCGTCCAGGGCGCCCTCGCCGGTCACGACCACAGCGACTCGCCCGAGCGCGTCATCCAGACCGACTTGCTCGGCCACCAATCGGAGCCCCGGGAGGAGCTGCCCGCCGAGCACGAGCAGGCCGCCACCCAAACCACCGGCGGCACCACCGCCGGGTGCGGTCGCGAGGTCGACATCGTGGTCGGCCAACCAGTTGTCGTAGCGGTCCTCGTAGTGGGCGCGCACCCGGTGCAGTCGGTCGGTGAGCTCGTCGACCTGGTCGGGGTCGGCGCCCTTCTGCGGACCGAAGGCCCGGGCTGCGTCGGTGAAGACCGTCTCGACGTCGCAGGCGACCAGCAGCTCGACGCCGCGGTCGACCGGTCGGTCGCCGCCCAGACGATCGACGACGGCCTCGACGGCCGCCAGCCCACCATCGGTCATGGCGGAGCCGCCCAGCCCGACGATGATGCGGCGCGCCCCGTCGAGGACGGCGTCGGCGATGAGCTCACCGGTGCCGCGGCTGGTGGCCGCCATCGGGTCGTTGTCCGAGCCGCCACCGGCCAGGTCCAGGCCCGAGGCGAGTGCGCTCTCGATGACGGCGACACCGTCCTCGTGGCGCCACCGCGCCTCCACCCCGCGGCCGTGCGGACCCGTCACCCGGCTCGTGCGGTTGGGACCGCCGAAGGCATCGAGCATGCCCTCCCCGCCGTCGGCCATCGGAGCGGCCACGACGTCCCAGCCCGACGCCTCGGCCGCCGCGGTGACCGCGGCGACCACCTCCGGCGCGGTCAGTGACCCGCGGAACTTGTCCGGCGCGGCGAGCAGTGTGCGACGGCCGGGTCGACCCCCTTCGTCCATGGCCGTCATCACCCCTCCGTGCGGCCTGCGGCGAGCGGGAGCACGTCGACTCCGGCCTCACGGAAGGGCTGCAGACGGGTCTCGCTCGACTCGTCGGTGATGAGTGTCCAGCCGCGGGGCAAGGGGGCCCAGGCCGGCACCGCGCCCGGGGTCAGCTTGGCGGCGTGGGCGAGGACCACCGTGCGGCGGGCGTTGCGCGCGGCAACCTCCTTGGTCGCGGCCTCCTCGATGGTCGGCTCGCCGACACCCCGGTCGGGGTGGACGGCGTCGCAGCCGAGGAAGGCGATGTCCACCGCGAATCGCTCGAGGACGAGCTGCGTGATCGAGCCGGTCAGTCCGTGGCTGGAGGGCGAGACCGCGCCACCGACGACGATCACCTCGATCGGGCTGTCCGCGAGGGCCAGGGCGATCTCGACGCCCCGGGTGAGGACGGTCAGGTTCGTTCGGGTGCGCAGGTTCTCGACGAGGTGGGAGGTCGTGGACCCGGCGTCGACGAAGATCGTCGCCCCGTCCTCGACGAGCCCGGCCGCTGCCGCACCGATGCGCGCCTTGGCGGTCACCTCGAGGGTCATCCGCTCCTGCAGGAGCGTCTCCCGGAAAGGAGCGAAGGGCTGAGCACCGCCGTAGGTGCGGGCGATCACGCCCTCGGCCTCGAGTGAGGCGAGGTCGCGGCGCACCGTCGAATCGGAGACCGCCACCGCGACCGCGAGGTCCTCCACGCGGGTGACCCCCGAGTGCAGCAACCGGACGATCTCGCTCAGCCGCTGGCCACGGCCCCGGTGCATCCCGGCGCGGTGCTCGTTCATCTGGCTGCCTGACTGTCGTGGGGGGCCGGTCACCTGGGCAGGTACTCCTCCCGGATGCCGTCGACGAAGGGAGCGTAGTCGACAGCGGCGAGGTAGGCCGAGCGCATGGTGCCGTGGTCCGCCTTGCCCTTGCCGGCGATGTCGAAGGCGGTGCCGTGGTCGACCGAGGTGCGCAGGATGGGCAGTCCCACGGTCACCGAGATGGTGCCGTCGAAGTCGTAGGTCTTGGCGGCGATGTGGCCCTGGTCGTGG
Source organism: Janibacter sp. DB-40 (assembly GCF_029510815.1). Taxonomy (NCBI): domain Bacteria; kingdom Bacillati; phylum Actinomycetota; class Actinomycetes; order Micrococcales; family Intrasporangiaceae; genus Janibacter; species Janibacter sp. DB-40. The sequence goes on from NZ_CP120360.1 coordinate 1,328,606, forward strand.
TACTGCGAGAGCACCCCGTCGTAGCGCCCGGTGAGGCCGTGGTGGAAGACGGAGTCGGCCGGGATTGGGCCCGTGACCTGCAGGCCCTTGTCGTTGACAGCCGCGACGGCGGGGCGCAGGATCTCGATCTCCTCGTCGCCGAAGGCACCGTTCTCCCCGGCGTGCGGGTTGATCGCCGCCGTCGCCAGGCGCGGGTTCTCGACGCCGTAGATCTGCAGCGCGCGGTGGGCGCGCTCGATCGAGTCGATCTGCGTCTCGACGGTGATCTTGTCGAGTGCCTTGCGCAGGGAGGTGTGCCGGGTGGCGAAGAAGATGCGCAGGTGGTGGCCGCCGTGGGCGTCGTTGCGCACGACGAACATCGTGTCCTGCTTGGTCACGCCGGTGAGCTCGCCGAGCATCTCGGTGTGGCCGAGGTGCTCGCTGCCGGCGGCCCAGATGGCCTCCTTGTTGATCGGGCCGGTGACGATGCCGGCGATCTGCTGGTCCATCGCGGCCTTCGTCGCGATCTCGATCGCTGTGATCGCCGCGCGGCCGGCGGTGCCGTCCACGGTGCCCCACTCGAGCATCGTGTCGCCGAGCACGCCGATGTCGTGGACGTCGATGACGCCCTTGCCGGCGGGTGGGGTGTCCCAACCGTCGACGCTGCGCACCTCGACGTCGAGGCCGAGGACCTCGACGGCCTTCTCGAGGGCGATGCGGTCACCGACGGCGATGCCGTGGTGGTCGGGGTCGCCGGCGAACTCGGCGAGGGTCTGGGCGGTGATCTCGGGGCCGATGCCGACGGGGTCGCCGACGGTCAGGGCGAGGACGGGAGCGGTGCTCATGGTGTGGTGTCTCCTTCGTGGCCCGGTCGGGCCGACGTCGTGGGTGGAAGGGGGTGGGTCAGGGACGGTGCGGCGCGGACGGCGCGGGTCCTCGCCTGGGCCATCTCGGCGAGGCGGTCGAGGCACTGGAGGGTGGTCTCCGTGTCGCCGACGAGTCCGCCCTTGGTCACCATGGGCAGACCGACGTGCGGTCCGGAGACGATCTCACCGGCCACGGCGAGGGGCACGACCTCGTCCTCGACCTCGAGGCCCTGGCCGTCGAGGTGGTGCAGCACGGCGGCGGTGACGTCACCGCCGGTGGTGAAGAGGCCGTCCACGGGGGACTCCGCGAGGGCACGTCTGGTGATCTCGCCGAGGGCGACCGGCAGCTCATCACCCTCCTCGGGGGAGAGCCGGCGCAGATCGCTGCCGTCGAGCACCGTGGCCACGAGGACGATCTCACCGGGGCCGGCCTGCTTGAGGGCCTGCACCACGTCCGGGACGGTGGCGTCGACGTCGGGGACGACCGAGTCGGGCAGTGTCGTGGGGCGCACGACCCGGCAACCGCGCTCGGTGATCAGTCGGTGCAGCTGGGCCCGGGTGAGGTCGGTGGCCGATCCCGAGACGGCCAGCAGCGGCCCGGCTCCGGACCGGTCGGGGAGCCCGAGCGCGGTTGCCATGGCGAGGGCGCCCGGGCCGGGGTCGACGGTCACCCACTGGACCCCCTCGTCGGCGGCCACCGCGGCGGTGGCGACCTGGTCGAGGTGCTCAACGGTGAGGGCGTCGGCGACGATGACGTCGATGTCCTCGCGGAGCAGGGCGCGGATCGACGCGACGAGCTCCGTGTGGGGGCTGGTGACCGCACTCAGCCCCAGGTAGCCGATGCGCAGGTCGGTGAAGCGGGTCAGCAGCTCGCCCACGTCGGAGGTGTCGACGGGGGTGCGGGGGTCCCTGGCCAGCTCGGTGTGCTCGAGACGACGACCTTGCAACAGTTGGTGTCCATCGACCGTGACCCGGCCGGCCAGGGGGTGGGCCGTCAGGCACAGGCCCATGACCCGGCGGTCCGTAAGCTCCCGGACCGCCGTGAGCATGGCCTCGGTGGCGACCCCGATGTTGCCGCGCAGGGTGGTGTCGACCCGGGTGCCCAGCAGCTCGACCGGCCAGCCGGCCCGCACGGCGTCGTGGATCGGTCCACGCACGTCGTGCGGGTCGGCGTGCCGTGAGTCGGTCGTGACCACGATCGCGTCGAACTGCGGGTGGAACCGCGCGATCGCGCTCCACTCGTCGGCCCGGCCCAGGGTGACCGCACGCATGCCCGTCCTCGCGAAGCCGGCTGCGCTGGCGTTGGCGCCGGTGAGGTCGTCGGCGACGACGAGGACGGTGGCCATCTCGTCAGCCCATGACCAGGTCGAGGATGAAGAGCAGCGGCAGGGACCCGGCCCACACGGCGGTGGTGATGCCGGACCAGCCCTTCAGCGCTGCCGTCCCCTCGAGGCCGGTGAAGCGGGTGACGACCCAGAAGTAGGAGTCGTTGAAGTAGCTGAAGACCATCGAGCCCGAGGTGCACGCCAGGACCGCGACCACCGGGTCGATGCCCAGGCTGCTCACCAGGGGAGCTGTGACCGAGGCGGCGGTGATCATCGCGACCGTGCCCGAGCCCTGGGCGACACGCACGACGCTGGCGATGACGAAGGGGACGAGGAAGGCAGGCAGAGCCGTTGCGGCGATGGCCTCGGCGAGGGCATCGCCGACACCCGAGTCGCGCAGCACCTGACCGAAGGCGCCACCGGCACCGGTGATCAGCAGGATCAGGCCGGCCGAGGCGGCGGCGTCGGCGAACCAGCCCTGGACCTTGCTGCGCGGAGTCCAGCGGGGGAGCAGGACGTAGACCGCGAGGACGGCGCCGATGACCAGGGCGACGACCGGGTTGCCGAGGAAGGCGAAGGGGGTCGTCCATCCGCTGGGCTCGTACTCACCGGAGAGGACGCCCTGCTGGTTGCGGTCGATCGCCGCGGTGACGGTGTTGCCCACGATGAGCAGCAGCGGGACGAGGAGGGGGAGGGAGCCGAGGAGGGCGCTCACGGGGCGGTGCTTCTGACCGGCGGGAGGCTCCCCGAGGTAGGCAGCCGGGTCGTAGGTCTGCACGTCCGCGATGTCGTCGCCGCGACCGGTGGCGGTGTCGCGCTCGTCGGACTCGCGGGTCAGGGTCGCGGTGGAGCCCGTCCCGGTGGTGGCGGCGTGGCCGTAGACGGCCTCCCGGACCTCGGGGATGACGCGGTCCTCGAGGAGCGGGCCCACCCAGCGGGCGTAGATCACGACGACGGGTAGCAGGATGACGGTGAAGACCAGGCCGGCCACGATGACCATGCCCAGGTCGGCACCGAGGATGCCGGTGGCGGCGAGCGGGCCGGGGGTCGGGGGGACCAGGTGGTGGGTCAGGGTCATGCCGCAGCCGAGGGCGAGTGCGAGGGCGACGTAGCCGCCGCGCTTGACGCGCGCGATGGAGCGGGCCAGCGGGTTCATGATCACGTAGCCGGAGTCGCAGAAGACCGGGATGGAGACGAGCGAGCCGACGGTGCCCATGGCCCACTCCTCACGGCCCTTGCCGAAGCCCCTGAGGAAGGCGCGAGCGAGCGCGTCCGCGGCCCCCGAGACCTCGAGGAGTTTGCCGATGGCCACACCGAGGCCGATGACGATGCCGATGCTGCCCAGGGTCGAGCCGAAGCCGTCGGTGATCGAGCCGACGATGTCGATGAGCGGCTGACCGGCGACGATGCCGGTGACGAGCCCGGCGATGAGCAGGGCGATGAAGGCGTCCAGCCGGGTGCGCAGCACCAGCACGATGATCGCCGCGATGCCCAGCACGAGGGCGAGTAGCAGTTGTATGTCCACGATGACACTCCTGAGCGCGAGGGGCGGGCGTCACTGCCCGACCTGAGCGAGTATGGCACTCGTAGTTGCGCAGAACAAGCATTCAGTGCTTGAAACGCGCAGAAAAAGTCCGTCACTCCGCCCGTAGCATGCGAAAACGCCTTCGGTCCTGATCCGTGGCACGGATCAGGACCGAAGGCGTCTCTGTGGGGTGGTCAGTCCCGCAGGAAGTGCAGCACCTGCTCGGCGAACTCCTCGGCGTGCTCGATCTGCAGCCAGTGGCCGCAGCCGTTGATGAGGTACATGCGTGAGTTGCGCAGCATGGAGGTCAGGCGCAGCGAGTGCTCGAAGTGCACGACGCGGTCGTCGCGGCCGTGGAAGAGCAGTACAGGGGCGGTGATGTCGCGCAGGCGGGCGTGGTCGAGCTCGACGACGGGCTTCTTGCCGGTGCCCTCGATGAAGTTGCGGGCGTGCTCGGGATACGCGAGGACCATGTCGGTGCGCTGCTGGATCAGCTCGTCGGTGGCGAACTTCGAGTCGAAGGTCATCACGTCGACCAGTTCCTTCAGGGTCTCGAAGGAGGGCTGGCGGTAGCCCTTCTGCAGCACCTTCAACCCCTCGGTCAGGCCGGCGGCGCCCATGAGGGTGGGGGCGCCGGAGGAGGATCCCATGGTGATCAGACGGTGCACGCGCTCGGGGTGCTCGTAGCCGAAGCGCAGGGTGGTCCCGCCGCCCATGGAGTTGCCGATGATGGTGGCCGTGTCGATGTCCAGGGCGTCGAGCAGGTCCAGCAGGGCCGTGGAGTGGTCGCGCTCCTGCCAGGTGACCGGGTCGGACTCGCCCCAGCCGGGCATGTCGACGGCGATGACGCGGTAGTGCTGCGCCAGGCGGGGGATGACGGCCGAGAAGTTGCTCCACCCTGTCGCGCCGGGCCCGGAGCCGTGCAGCAGGATCAGCGGCTTGCCGGTGCCGGCCTCGTTGATGTGGATGTTCCACCGGCGGGTCTGGACCATCCGGCTGGTCGACTCGTAGGTCAGCTCGCTGGTGGGGGTGGTGGTGGCAGTCATCGGTTTTTCTCCTTCGTGCGTGCGGTCATGACCCCGAAGCCGGCGATGTACTCGGGGATCGGGCGGTAGTACTCGTGCTCGACGGTGTAGTCGCCGACGGCGGACATCGCGGCGAAGGCGGCCACCCAGGAGCGCACCTCGTGCGAGGAGTTGCCGGCGGTCGCGGCCATCGCCTCGGCCTCGTAGCCGTCGAAGGCAGTCACCTCGCCCGCGCGGCAGACCCGCATGAACTCGTGGTCCCACTCCGGGTTGAGGTCGGTGATGGTGGCCGTGCCGGCGGCGAAGTCCCTGGCGGTGTCGATGACCCGCTGCTGCCGGGCAGCCTGCGCCTCGGGTGTCGGATTGCGTCCGTCGATCAGCTTCTCGCGCACCTGTGGGGTGGCGGTGGCCCACTGCGGCACCGGCGGGTCGTGGCTGAGGCCGCCGGAGGCGATGACCAGGGTGCGCTCGGGGCGCTCGGCGGCCCAGCGGCCGACCGCCTCGCCGAGCAGCCGGATGCGGCGCATCGGGACGAAGGGGGCGGCCACGCCGTTGACGAAGAGGGGGATGGTCGGCACGGTGTCGATCCCGCCGAAGATCACCTCCAGCGGCTGGACCGCGCCGTGGTCGACGCCCATCGCGCGGGAGATCGTCAGGTCGACGTCGCGGGCCTGCACGGACCGGGCGAGGTCCTCGGCCACGTCGGCCGGGACGCGAAGGGGGCCGGTCGCGGTGTCGTAGTCACCGAGGCCGTAGGCGCCCAGGCCCAGGCAGAAGGGCGGCATCGTGTCGTAGAAGAAGCCGTTGTAGTGGTCCGGGCCGATGGTGATGACCAGCTCCGGGTCCACCTCGCGCACGAAGTCCCGCACGGCGGCGAAGGCGCCGTCGACCTCCCTTCGCACCTCGTCGGTGACCTCGATCCGGCCGAGCAGGGGAGTGTGCGACATCGCGACCAGTGACAAGCTCATGCCGACACCGCCAGCTGCGCGAAGTCGTCCGCGGCCGGGCCTTGTAGGGACCCCACCGACGTCGCGCCCATCGCGACCCGCAGCGCGGCCAGCGCGCGTCCCGACTCCTGTGCGAGGCAGGCCGCGGCGACGAACCGGTCCGGGCGCAGGAAGACCACACCCATGGCAGATCGGTCGAACCAACCCTTGAGCGAGCCGTCGGTGTCGCCGACGACCAGGGTGCCGGAGCCGGCGTACTCCCGTTCGGCCCACGGACGCTGGCTCTCGGACATGAAGGAGACGAAGCGTGCCCCCATGTGCTCGAGCTGGCGACGCTCCTCCGGCGTGAAGAGGCGCGCGGGGTCGTTCCCCCAGGCAGCGACGGTCCACCACGGACCGATGACGTCGTCGAGCCGCACGCCCGTGTGCTCGTGGGTGTTGACCCGCGGCTGGATGAACTGCTTGCCGACGGGCGTCTGCTTGTCGACGGCGTTGCGCACGGTCATGAAGCGCGAGGTGCGGCGGCGCTCCTGCTCGCCGGGGAGCAGCGAGTCCGGGGAGACGACGACGCCCTTGGCGTAGAACGGCATCGGCTTGAACCGCATGTCGGCGAAGTAGGCCTTGACCTTCGGGCTGAGGTTCATCGCCCGGCTGACCGTGTCGCGCACGGCGCAGACGGCGCGGTTGGTGGGCTTGATGACCGAGCCGAAGGTCATCGACAGGTCGATCATCGCCTTGGCGTGGTCGCGGCGCTCGACATCGTAGGTGTCCAGGAGCGACTCGTCGGCCTGGCCGGCGAGGACGCTCGCGAGCTTCCAGGCGAGGTTCGTCGCGTCGCGCATGCCGGAGTTCCACCCTTGGCCCATCCACACCGGCATCAGGTGCGCGGCGTCGCCGGCGATGAGGATGCGGCCCTGACGGAAGGAGCTGGCGATGCGGCCGTGGTGGGTGAAGACGCGGCGACGGATGACGTCGAGGGTCGAGGAGTCCGGCACGTGGTCGGCGAGCAGGGCGGCGACGAAGGCGTCGTCCTCCACCCGCTCGCTGGGCTCGTCGTCGAAGAGCATGAACTCCCAGCGACGGATGCCGTGCGGTAGGCCGATCGAGACGTAGGGGCGCGCCGGGTCGGCGCCGAGGTAGACATTGGGCGCGCCGAGCGGGTCGTTGTTGACGTCGATGACGACCCACCGGGTCGACGGGGACTCGCCGACGAAGTCGACGTCCATCCGCTTGCGCGTGGGGGAGGACCCCCCTTCGCAACCGACGAGGTAGTCCGCGGTGAAGACCTGCTCGCGGGTCGACCCGTCCGGCTCGGTGACGGTCGCGGTGACCTCGACGTGCTCGCCGCGGTCGACGCTGCGGGTGACCGTGTGGTCGAAGAGGACCCTGACGTTCCCGAAGCGCTCGAGGCCCTCGTGCAGCTGCTGGTCGACGAGCGGCTGGATGAAGCCGAACTTGCGCGGCCACCCGAAGGGCTCGCCCTGGGGGGCGTTGGTCACCATCGTCTCGCCCCTGCCGTTGACCAGGCGCATCACGTGGTGCGGGATCGTGTACGGCTCGACCTGCTCGACGAGGCCCATGGTCTGGATCGAGCGCATCGACTCGTCGTCCAGGCCCACGCCCCGGGGGTAGTCGATGAGCCGGCTGCGCGACTCGAGCAGGGTCACGTCCCGGCTGTAGCGGCCCAGGAGGTTGGCCAGTGCCAGGCCGACGGGGCCGGCTCCCACGATCATCACTTCACTGTGCATGGACCGACCATGACGGCACGGCAGCCGCGGCCCCATCCCGTGTGCCACCCCGTGGCACGGGTTCGGCGTGCGATTCGCAGGAGCCTAAGCAGTTGCGAGGGAGGCGGCCCGGTTCTCGCAGGAGCCTAAGCAGTTGCGAAGGGGGGGGAGGGTCGCCTCAGGAGGTCCGGGCCATGGCCCGGGTGGCACGGGCGCAGACGTCCAGCAGGAGCTGCTCGTGACCGGCCCGGGCGACATCGGGGGGACCCGTCAGGGCGAGCGATGCGCAGGGACGACCGTCGCCGTCCATGACGACCGAGGCGACACTGCTCACCCCTTCGACGTACTCGTTGTCGTCCACGCCGATCCGCGACCGGGCCACCCGCGACAGCTCGACCCGCAGCGCGTCGCCGTCGGTGATCGTCTGCTCGGTGAAGGCGATCAGCTCCGAGTCGCACACCCGCTCGGCCGCCTCCCGGTCGAAGGCCAGCAGCACCTTGCCCAGCGACGTGCAGTGCGCCGGGGCGCGACCGCCGATGCGGGAGGGGGAGTGGGCGCGGTGGCGGCCGTGGAGCTTGTTGAGGAAGACGATCTCGCCCTCGCGCAGGACCGCCAGCTGGCAGGTCTGCCGGGTCGCCTCGTACAGCACGGAGAGGAAGGGGGTCAGTACCGTCTGCACGCGCGCCGCCTCCGGGTCGGCCGGCAGGGCGAGGTGGGAGCCGAAGAGGGGGCCGGTGCGGAAGCTGTCCCCACGCCGCTCGACCGCCCCGCTCTCCTCGAGGGTGTGCAGCAGGCGGAAGGTGGTCGACTTGGGGATGTCCGTGCGGCGCGCCAGCTCGCTGACGCCCAGGCCCTCGGACCCGAACTGGTCGACCATCGCGAGCAGCCGGACCGCGCGGTCGACGGCGTTGACCTTCTTCGGCACGGTGCTCCCTTCGTGGTGTGACCATCGTGCCACGTGGTGGCACGGACGATGTTGCGCAGGGCGCGCGATACCCACCAATGGTCCCAGACCACTTACCTGGAGGACCCATGATCAACGATGATCTCGCCACGCCCGGCGGCGCTGCGACGCCGCGGGCCACCGCCATGACGACGCCCGCCGAGCGACGCCGCGCGCAGTCGTCCAGCTTCCTCGGCTCGGCCGTGGAGTACTACGACTTCCTGCTGTACGCGGCCGCTGCCGGTCTCGTCTTCCCGGATCTGTTCTTCTCCGAGGTCGACCACGGCACCGGGGTCCTGCTGAGCTACCTGACGCTCTTCACCGGATACGTCTCCCGGCCGATCGGTGGCCTGCTCTTCGGCCACTTCGGCGACAAGCTCGGCCGCAAGAACATGCTCGTGGTCACCCTGCTCGTCATGGGCATCGTCTCGATGGTCATCGGCATGATGCCGACGGCCGCGAGCATCGGCATCGCCGCCCCGATCCTGCTGGCGGTCCTGCGGCTCGTCCAGGGACTCGCGGTCGGCGGCGAGTGGGCCGGCGCGATGCTCATGGCCGGCGAGCACTCCACCAACCGCTCCAAGGGCATCGGTGCGAGCCTGGCGATGGCCGGTGCCCCCTTCGGCGCCGTCATGGCCACCCTCGTCCTCGGCATGACCACCGGGCTCACCGGGGACGCCTTCTTCGAGTGGGGCTGGCGCGTGCCCTTCCTGCTCTCCGCGGTCGTCGTCGCCGTCGGGCTCTACCTGCGGCTGCGCGTCTCGGAGTCGCCGGAGTTCGAGGCGGCCCGCAAGCGCGGTGAGATCCACACCGGCCTGCCGGTCGCGGTGCTCTTCACCAGCTACCGCCGCACGGTCGTGCTCGGCAGCCTCGCGGTCATGGCACCGCTGTTCATGCAGGGCCTGCTTGCGGTCTTCATGGTCCCCTACGTCGTCGCGAGCGGCGCCGTCTCCCAGGAGAACGCGCTGTACATGCTCACCCTGAGCAACTTCGTGCACGTTTTCACGATCCCGCTCTTCGCCTGGCTCAGCGACCGCCTCGGCCGCAAGCCGGTGATGCTCGCCGGTGCCGCCTTCTCGGCCGTCGCGATCTGGCCGATGTTCATGCTCTTCGGCAGCGGCGACCCCATGCTGATCACGATCGCCTTCCTCGTCGGCAACCCGCTGATCCAGGCCACGATGTACGGCCCCGTCGGGGCGTACCTGTCCGAGCTCTTCGAGCCCGCGGCCCGCTACTCGGGCGTCTCGCTGACCTACCAGCTCGGCTCCCTCCTGGGTGCCGGCCTGTCGCCGCTCGTCGCGCAGCGACTCGTCGGCGCCGACGCCAGCACGACGAACCTCGCCTGGTACATCGTCGGCGCCTACGTCGTCAGTGCCGTCGCGCTCATCTTCTCCCGCCGCGTGGCCGCGCCGGAGGCGGGGCGAAGGGAGTCGGCCGAGGAAGCGGTGACGGTCGCCTGACCGTCGTCACTCCCGGGCGACGAAGGGGGTCACGCTCGACCCGTCCCCGATGTCCTCGCGACCGATGACGCCCAAGCTGCCCTCGCGCAGGAGCAGCACGGTGTGCACTTCCTCGAGCGACCCCTTGCCCGCGCCCCGCGCCGCCTCGTGGACGTCGTCCTCGATGAGGCGGTGGCGGCGGAGCGCGCGGTCACGCATCACGCCGTCCTCGTAGAGCACGACCGGTGGGTGGTCGAGCAGCCGCCGGACACCCGTCGAGTGCGAGCGCAGCCAGGCGAGGACCCACTGGAGCACGACGAGCAGGACGAGAACCGCGACCAGCTGGCTGACCGTCCCCTTCTCCGCGGTGATCAGGCGGCCGAAGGCCGAGCCGATGGTCACCGCGATGACGAAGTCCAAGGGAGTCATCTTCGACATCGTGCGCGGGCCGGTCCCGCGCAGCAGCAGGACGAGGACGAGGTAGCCGACGGTCGCCATCACCGCCGCCTGCAGCAGCGGGGTCCAGCCGGTCCACAGGAGTGAGGTGGTCATCGCGTCACCGTGCCACAGGCGCGTCCCGGACCCTGCATCCGCGCGGCGCGTGCGCGACGACGCGCTGCGTCAACCCGCCGGGGTCCCGAGGATCTCCGCGAAGTCGGCCACCGCGTCCGCGCCGACGATGTCCGCCCCGAGCAGCGGCAGCTGGACCACCGGCACGCCGGGCAGCCGCTGGTGGAGCACCGCCAGGTGCTCCTCCTCCTGGGCGCGTCGCGACTCCAGGAACCCACCGACGTCGGCGGGGGAGCGCTTGTTGACCACGAGAGCGGCGACGTCGACGCCGGTGCGCTCCAGCTGCGCGTGCAGCTCGATCGTCTCCAGCACAGGCAGCCGCTCGGCGGTGAGCACGATGAGGAAGGCGGTGCGTCGCTCGTCCTGCAGCAGCTCGCGCAGCCGCGTGAAGCGCGTCTGCCGACGGGTCAGGATGCGACGGATCTCCTGGTCGCGCCGGCCGCGCCGGTCCGGCCCGCGCGTCGAGCCCTCCCGGTCGCCGAGGACCGAGACACCCGGGTCATCGGGGTCGTGGCCCCCGAGTCCGCGCAGGGCGGCGCCGAACTTCTCCGAGCGGTCCTGCCGCCGCAGCAGCCCCTCGGTCCACGCGGACATCGTCTCCGGCAGGGACATCAGCCGACTCGTGTGCCCCGAGGGTGCGGTGTCGAAGACGACGAGGTCGTAGCGGCCCTCGGCCTCCTCGATCGTCTCGGCGACGCGCTCGAGGACGGCCGCCTCGTGCGTGCCGGGGGCGTCGCGGGCGAGGTCGAGGTGCTTGGTGACCTCGCCGTGCAGGTGCTCCGGCATCAGCCGGCGCATCGTCGCCTCGACCGCCGCCAGGTGCTCGTCGGTGGTGCGGGCGGGGTCGATCTCGACCCCGTCCAATCCCTGCGTGAGGTGGACGATCTCGTCACCGACCGGGCGGTCCCACAGGTGACCGAGGTTGTGCGCCGGGTCCGTGGAGACGACGAGGGTGCGTCGCCCCCTTCGCGCGGCGGCGAGGGCGAGGGCGGAGGCGACGCTCGTCTTGCCGACCCCGCCCTTGCCGCCGACGAAGAGGACCGAGCGGCCCTCGACGACGTCTAGCAGCAGCACGAGAACTGGTCCAGCGGCGAGCGGTCCAGACCCATCCGGGTGTGCCACTCGTGCACCCGGTCGTACATCACCGGCAGCAGCTCGGCGGTGTAGTAGCTCGCCGGGTTGGGCACGCCGAGCGCCTCGGAGAGCACGAGCATCATGAAGAGGTCGTCCTCCTCCTGCTTCGCCCGGGCGAAGGCCTGCCGATAAGGCGCGTAGTAGAACTCCTTCAGCCCTGCCGAGAAGCGCTCGAGCCAGGTCATGGCCGGTCCCGCGAGGCGGTCGCCCGCTCGAACTCCTCGTCGTCGGCGCCCTCGCCCTTGCGGGCGCGGTTCATCGCGCCGACCGACTCGACGATGACCCAGACGGCGGCGACGAGGATGATCAGGTCCAGCCCGAGCAGCAGCCAGTTGCTGTCGCGGTAGAACGTACCCAGCTGGACGAAGAGGGCGTAGATCGTCATCGTCAGCAGGAAGACCATCGGCACCACGACGGGCAGGATGCCGCGCTTCTTGCGCAGCAGCATCACGCTGATGATGCCCAGCGTCAGACCGGCGAGCAGCTGGTTGGTCGTGCCGAAGAGCGGCCAGATGAGCAGACCGCCCGAGCCGTCGAGACCCGCACCGAAGGTCAGAGCGAGGGCGACGCCGACGGCGATGATCGTGGCGGCGCCCTTGCCGATGCTCATCCGCATGGCGTCACCGGCCTCCTGGACGACGAAGCGCTGCAGGCGCACGCCGGTGTCCATCGTGGTCGCGGCGAAGAGCACGGCCATGGTGGCCAGCACGGTCGCGCTGAGCGAGGTCGGCAGGCCGATGCCGGCGTTCATGATCGATGCGCCGCCGTCGACGAAGGCCGTGACGCCGCCCTCGTTGAAGGCCGAGTAGACGGCCTCCCAGTCCGCGAGCGTGCGGAAGCCGGCGGTCGTGGCGATGATCGCACCCAGCGCCAGCAGGCCCTCGCCGACGGCGCCGAAGTACCCGACGAACCGGGCGTCGGTCTCCTTGTCCAGCTGCTTGGAGCTGGTGCCGGAGGAGACCATGCCGTGGAACCCGGAGATGGCGCCGCAAGCGATCGTCACGAAGAGCAGCGGCACGAGGCTCGGGGTGCCGTCGGGGACGTTGTCGTTGAAGGCAGGGGCCACCATGTCGCGGCCGGCGAAGAGCACGGCGCCGTAGAGCAGGCCGAGGCCGATGAAGAGCTGCAGGCCGTTGATGTAGTCACGCGGCTGGAGCAGCAGCCACACCGGCAGGATCGAGGCGATGCCCGCGTAGACGAAGAGGATGATGATCCACACCCCGTTGTCCGGCACGCCCATGACCGTCTCGGGGAGGGAGATGGGGAACTGGTCGCCGATGAGGATCAGCGTGTAGAGCGCGACGACGCCGACGACGGAGACGGCCGCGAGGTTCCAGTTGAGGCGGTAGATGGCCTGGCCGATGAGGAGGGCGACGAGGATCGCGCCCCACACCGGGATGACGGCCGTCGGGGTGCTGATGAGCAGGCTGGCGATGACCACCGCGAAGGCGGCGTTGACCATGAGCAGCAGCAGGAAGATGACGACGAGGAAGAGGTTCGCCCCGCGTGCGCCGATGTACCGCTCGGACAGTGCCCCCATGGACTTGCCCTTGTTGCGCACGGACGCCCACAGCGCACCCATGTCGTGCATGCCGGCCATGAAGATGGTGCCGATCGTCACCCACAGGAAGGCCGGGAGCCAGCCCCAGATCACCGCGACCGCCGGGCCGACGATGGGAGCGGCGCCGGCGACGGAGGTGAAGTGGTGGCCCCAGAGCACGTACTTGTTCGTCGGGACGTAGTCGACCCCGTCGGTCAGCTCGTGCGAGGGAGTCGTGAAGTTCGGCTCCAGCCGATAGACGCGGGTGGCGAGGTACTTCGAGTAGAGGAAGTATCCGGCGAGGATCATCGCCACGCCAATGACTGCCAGCAGGACCGAGTTCATCGTTGACTCCGATACGGCGAGTGGGGCATTCCTCTACGGGGAGTAGGGGATCCTCTCCACGGTACCGGCTACCGTTTGGTAGTTGAGGGATCACGAAGGGGGTCGCTGCCGGCGTGTCCCAGCCGTCACTCCCGCCGTGGTCGGGGACCGTCCGACCCCTCGGTCAGTCGTCCTGTCCGAGCCACAGGAGGCGGGCGGCGTTGAGCGCGAGCACCCCGCCACCGAGGCTGAAGACCAGGCCCGGGCCCGGGTACCAGCCCTGCGTGCCCACGAGCGTCAGCACGTGCACCACCTGCCACACGGGCAGGGCGACAGCGACGACGCCGGCGATCACTCCCTGCGCGGCCGCCAGCCGCGGTCGCCGGACGATGCCACCGGCCAGGGCGAGCAGGCCGACGTAGAAGGTCCACTGCCCCGGGCCGCGGAATCCGCTGACCTCACCGATCGGGGTGTAGAGCCACGGCAGGAAGCCGCCGACCATGAGCAGCGCGGCCACCCCGAGGAGCATCCCCTGACCGGGCCGTCGGGTCCGTCGCTGCCGTTCGGGCCGAGAAGTCATACCGGGACCATAGACCGCTGTCCGGTACCACAGAGGTCACAATGCTTGACTGCTGTACCACCTGCTGCTTCTCTGGAAGTGCTCCCGGCGGCAACGGGGCCGCACGGGCACTCCAAGGAGGGGTCTGTCGTGGATCAGCAGCAACGGACTGAGTACTGGCGCCGCAACCTGAGGCTGATGGCGGTGTTGCTCGTCGTCTGGGCACTCGTCTCCTTCGGGGCGGGCATCTTCTTCACCGAATGGCTGAACCAGGTCTCCTTCATCGGGGTACCGCTGGGCTTCTGGTTCGCCCAGCAGGGATCGATCATCACCTTCCTCATCCTCATCGCGGTCTACGTCTGGCGAATGGACAAGCTGGACAAGGAGTACGGCGCGGATGACTACGAGAAGGGGGTGCGCCACTCATGAGCGAGATCCAGCTGTGGACCCTGATCTTCGTCGGCCTGTCCTTCTCGCTCTACATCTACATCGCCTACCGCAGCCGGGTGTCCGACACCGCGGGCTTCTACGTCGCCGGCGGCGGGATCCCTGCGCCGGCCAACGGCGCCGCCATCGCCGCGGACTGGATGAGCGCCGCCTCGTTCATCTCGATGGCCGGCCTGATCGCCCTGGCCTACAACGGGTACTCCGGCTCGGCCTACCTCATGGGCTGGACCGGTGGTTACGTGCTGCTGGCGATGCTGCTCGCGCCGTACCTGCGCAAGTTCGGCAAGTACACGATCCCCGACTTCGTCGGTGACCGGTACAACGAGACCGCCCGGCTGATCGCCGTGATCTGCGCGATCGTCGTCTCCTTCACCTACGTCATCGGGCAGATGGCCGGCGTCGGTGTCGTGTTCGGACGGTTCCTCGAGGTCAACACGACGATCGGTGTCATCATCGGCATGACGATCGTCTTCTTCTACGCCGTCCTCGGCGGGATGAAGGGCATCACGTGGACACAGGTGGCGCAGTACAGCGTGCTGATCGTCGCCTACCTCATCCCCGCCGTCGCGGTCTCCACCCGCCTGACCGGGATCCCGGTCCCGCAGGTCGGGTTCGGGCAGATCATGGACGAGCTGGAGGGGGTGCAGGCCGACCTCGGCTTCGGCTCCTACACCTCGGCACTGGCCGGCACCGACCAGCTGAACATGTTCCTGCTGACCGCGTCGTTGATGTTCGGCACCGCCGGGCTGCCGCACGTGATCATCCGCTTCTACACGGCGGCATCGGTGCGGGCCGCGCGCTACTCGGCGTTGTGGGCGCTGTTCTTCATCGCCCTGCTGTACACCACCGCCCCCACGGTGGCCGCGTTCGCGAAGTACAACATCCTCACCGACCTGCGCGGCACACCGACGGAGGAGCTGCCGTCGTGGTTCTCCACCTGGGCGAACGTCGGGCTGATCACCGGGCCGGACGGTGGCCCGCTGCGCGACGTCAACGGTGACGGGACGTACAACTTCACCGGCGCCGCGTCCGACATCGCCAACGAGGTGATGATCAACAACGACATCGTGGTGTTGGCCTCGCCGGAGATCGGCGGACTGCCGGCACCCATCGTCGGCCTGGTGGCCGCCGGTGGTCTCGCCGCGGCGCTGTCGACCGCATCCGGTCTGCTGCTGGTGATCTCCTCCTCGGTCGCCAACGACGTCTACCACAAGCGGATCAACCCGCAGGCGGACGAGAAGAAGCAGCTGCTGGTGGCCCGCATCTCCATGGCCGTGGCGATCGTCATCGCCGGCTTCTTCGGGGTCAACCCGCCCGGGTTCGCCGGAGAAGTGGTCGCGCTCGCGTTCGGTCTGGGCTGTGCCAGCTTCTTCCCGACACTGGTGCTGGGCATCTTCTGGAAGAAGTGCACGGCCGCAGGAGCCGCGGCCGGCATGGCCGTCGGCATCGGCGTGACGTTGTTCTACATGATCTGGACCATCGAGATCTGGGGCAACAACGAGGGCATCTTCGGGATCGCCGCGACCGGCTTCGGCGCGGTCGGCATGGTGATCAACCTGCTGGTGACCATCATCGTCTCGCAGTTCACCACCAAGCCCACCGAACTCGTCCAGGAGCTGGTCGAGGAGATCCGCTACCCGGGGCAGACCGCCCTGGTCGCGGCGCACGCCGCCGGCGAGCTGAAGCTCGACGACGACCCGGACGAGGGTGACAAGGGCCCCGGTCGGCACCGTCCTCACTGACCGGAGGGCATGACGAAGGGGGTCGGAGACGTGGTCTCCGACCCCCTTCGCCCTGCTCCCTGAGGTGCGAGCGCCCCCCGGGCGCGAGCCTCGAAGGGACTCGGCTCCTACTCGCCCCGCTGATCCCGGTACGCCCGGGCCGCGTTCGAGGCGGCCTGCCGCGCGTCCTCCTGCATCGCCGCGGACGACTGCTGCTGGCCACCCGAGCCGGACCCGGACTGCCGGATCGTGCGGTGGGCGCTGCCCTCGCCGGAGACCTGCGGCAGCAGCTGCGCCATGAGCAGCGTCGACAGCGCCGAGGTGTCACCGCTGCCGGCGTCGGTGTGCACGATGACCGGCCGCGGGGCGTGCTCGGCCAGCGTGGCGCCGACGTCGAGGCGACGCTGGGCCAGCTCGTACTCCAGGACCGCACGGTTGTCGCGGTAGGCCGTGGCCAGCTGCTCCTGGGCCTTGGCCTCACCCTGGGCGGCGACGAGGTTCGTGCGCGCCCGGGTCTCGATCTCGTAGCGGACCTTCTGCGCCTCGGTCTCGCGCTCCTCGAGCATCTGCGCGACGTCCTTGCGGGCCTTGTTCAGCGAGGCCTGCACCTCGACGACCTTGGCGTCGCGGACCTTCTTGGAGCGCTCGATCTCCATCAGGAGGGTGTCGATCCGGCGCTTGCGCGTCAGGTCCCACTCCTTCTCGTAGGCGACGAGCTCCTTGGCGACCCGCTCGCGCGTGGCCAGGTGCTCCCGGTAGGTGTCGGGCAGCTGCACGTCGGGGATGTTGCAGCCCATGATCTGCACGCCGTAGCGGGTCAGCTGGCGGTTGAGCAGGTCCTGCATGTCCTTGACGTCGCTGCCGCGCAGGTCGTAGGCCTGCTCGGTGAGCACCTGGCGGCTGCGCTGGCGGATCGCGTCCTGCACCGAGTTGGACAGCACGAGGTCGAAGTTGCCGGCGCCGATCGTCTGCACGAAGCGGATCGCGTCGACGATGCGGAAGCGCAGGAAGAACTCGATCGACTTCAGCGGGACGTTCTCGTGCGTGGGGGAGGACAGCACCGGGGCGGTGTAGGGGATCTCGGTGGTCACGTCGACGACGTAGGCCACGCGCGCCCACGGGTGCCACAGGTAGTGGCGACCGGGGGAGAGGCCCGGGCCGGAGATCGCGCCGAACTTCGTCAGCACACCGACCGTGCCCTCCTCGATCTCGACGATCGAGGAGCGCCACCACCACAGGGCGGCCAGCAGCACGGAGATGATCGCGACGACGATCGCCACCCCACCCATGCCGCCTGCGAGGTCCCCGCCGGTCGCCATGAGGATGATCCCGCTGACCAGGGCCCACACGGCGAACCAGATCAGGCCCGTCCAGCGCAGACCGCGCTTGTCCTTGGGGATGACGACGGGCACGAGCGAGCCGGAGTCACCGCCGCGCAGGAAGCGGGCGACGTCGCCCCACGAGGAGACGACCTCCTTGATCGAGCTCATCCCTTGCCCGCGTGAGGCGCGGACGGCCTGCTCCATCATCTGGTCGCTCATGCCTGCTCACCCTCGTCCGTCACGTCGTACTGCTGCGGGGCCGGCATCGCCGGTGGTTCCTCGGGTGCCGGCGGTGGGGGTGAGCTCGCCTCGGCGGGTGCGAAGCCCCCTTCGTCCCCGAACTGGGCGGTGACGCTCTCGTCGGTGACCGACTGGCGGATCGCGTCGAGGCGCTGCTCGCCCTCGGTGTCGAGGTCGGTCTCCGAGGAGGGGAGGATCTCCACGTCCGTCTCCTCGGGGGCCTGCAGCAGCGACTCGATGTCGGCCTCGCGGGCGGAGACCCGCTCGGAGATGTCGCCCTGGCGCGAGCGGATGGACTCCATCGCCTCGGTGGAGAAGAGCTGCTGCCCCTGGCCGCCGACGAGCTGGCGGGCGATCTGCAGGTAGTCCACGCTCTCGGACTCCGCGCCGATGCGCACGATCTGGGGAAGGGAGTGGGAGACCGACTCCATCTTCTCCAGCTGGTCCTGCTGGTAGCGGTAGTCGAGGATCTCCGGCGCGAGCGCCGCGCTCAGCGCGCGGATGTCCAGTGCCTGCGCCTCGAGCAGCGCCGCGTTGGCCTTCGCGTCCGACTCGGACTCGACGAAGCGCTGGCGGGCGACCGCTTCGGCGCGGTTGGTCTCGCGCTCGAGCGCCGTGTCCATCTGCGCCTGGTAGCGGGCGATGTCGGCCTGGATGGCGGAGAGGTTCTCGTTGAGCGAGGCGAGGTCCTTGTTCAGGTCACCCTCGTTCTGCTCCTTCTTCAGGCTCAGCTCGTAGTCGTAGGTGTAGGCCTCCTTGGCCACCCGGATCATCTCCGGTGCGGCGAGGTCCATCCGGTACTCCTGTGCGGACGGCTCGGCGTGCGTGATATTGGCCGTCGTCAGCTCCACCGCGGGGGCGAACTGGGCGTTGAGCTGCTCGAGCAGGCGGGAGGTGCTCTCGCCGACGAGGTCGTAGATGCCCGAGGCCTCCTGCTCGTAGATCAGCGAGCGGGTGGTCTCGGAGATGGCGTTGTTCAGCTTGTCCTGGAATCCCTGCACGGCGCCGAGGACGAAGACGAACTCGCGGGCGCTGACGATGCGGAACTGGAGGAAGAGGTCGACCGAGGCCTGGACGCCGGACTTCGTGGGGGCCGAGCGGATCGGCGCGTTGAAGGGGTACTCGCGGGTGGTGTTGATGATGTAGGAGACGCGCTTCCACGGGTTCCACAGCGTCACCCGGCCGGGACCGACCTCGTCCTCGACCTTGCCGAAGCGGCTGATCAGGGCGGTGCAGCCCTCGGGGACCATGACCATGCCGTGGCGCCACCACAGGAAGGCCGCGGCGAGCACGACGAGCAGCCAGTAGTGCGGGCCGAAGACCGCCGTGGTCAGGTCGAAGGGCAGCAGGAAGATCGACCCGACGATGCCGAAGAGCACGAGCAGCACGGCGGGGAGCATCGCCCGCAGGCGGCCGCCCTTGGGCATGACCATCGGGGTGATGACGTGCACCGGTCCCTCGGTGCCCATCTCGTACTGGCTGCGGCTGAGGTGCTCCGCGGCCGCGTCGAGGGAGACCTGCTCGGCGTTGATCCGGGTGCCGGCCGATCCGCCCTCGCCCCGGGCGGCCGGGAAGTCCCGCGCGTTGAGGTCGAACCCGGCGCTCTCGGCGCCCTCTCGGGCCTGGTCGACCATCTCGCCCATGCCGCTCGAGTCGGCGACCTGGCGGGCGGTGTCCATGAATTGTTGGGCTCGGTTGCTCAAGCCATTTCCCCCTGCGAATCGGTGTGGCGGTGACCACACCCGATCCTGTCACACACGCCTACTCGCTGGTTGAGGTGCAAGCGCCGTCGGTGGTTGAGGTGTGAGCGCCGTGACTCCCTGGGTGGTTGAGGTGTGAGCGCCCCCGGGGCGCGAGCCTCGAAACCACCCCCACGCTGGCTGAGGAGTGAGCGCCCCCGGGCGCGAACCTCGAAACCACCCCACGGTCCCTGAGGCGCGAGGCCGCCCGCGGCCGAGCCTCGAAGGGACTTACCCCACCACGCGCCAAGGGAACTCTGGATCCGTCGACCTCGCCTGCGGCGAAATGCACACCCCGTACCGCGGGATGCCCTCGTCCTCGACCGGGCCGAGGTAGCCGTGCCCGGTGATCCGGCACCACGCCGGCAGGTCGATCGGGGCGATGGGGTCGCTCGTCTCGAGGTGGACCACGGCCCCGGCGTCGAGGGCCAGGGCCTCCTGGCGCAGCAGGACCAGCAGCCGTGCGCACCCGAGGTCGCCGCCACGCAGCAGGTGCGCACCGTCGGGGAGTCGTTCCATGGGGTCATTGTCGCGCAGGCCTGTGGATACTCGAGATGCGGTCGGGCCAGATCTCAATACCCTTGATCACCGATGCGGCCTCGCTCGGAGGCCCGAGGGAGGAACACGCGTGCGAGTAGTCCGACGACGTCCGGCGGCCATCCTGGCCGCGACCGTGCTTGCGCTGTCCGCCTGTGGTGGTGATGGCGAAGGGGGGTCCTCCAGTTCGTCGTCCACCGCGAGCCCGCAGCCGGTCGAGCCGTCGTCGAGCAGCTCGAGCTCGTCGTCCAGCTCGGCGTCGTCGTCGTCGAGTGGCGCCACTGCTGCGCCCGATCTTCCCGAGGCAGCCACCAAGCACACGCAGGAGGGGGCTGTGGCGTTTGCGAAGTACTACTGGAACGAGCAAAGCCGAGCGCTGCACGCCGGCGACACCTCAACATTGAAGACACTCGTGTCTGACGACTGCGCGGTTTGCTACGAGTACATAGACGCCGTCGATGCCGAGATCAAGAACGGGCGACATTCAGACGTTCTTCCCACCACGGTCTTGGGGACCAAGGTGACTTCCGATACGGCAGGCAAGTCGGAGCAAGCAGTCACGGTGACTGCCAAGGACCGCGCCTACAAGATTGTCGATGATTCAGGGAAGTCGGATATGGCCCCAAGCGACCCCATCAAGTATGACGTGGTCATTTACGTTGATTGGGTCTCGGGCCGATGGTCGGTCGTCGACAGTTACATGCTGACATGAGAATTCTCGCACTCCTATGCGCATCGGCCTTGATCGCGTTGGGACTTTCTGGCCCTGCTGGAGCGGACGTTGAGCCCAAGCCCAAGACGAACAACTTCCAGACGGGCGCTCACGCCAGGCAAGAGAGGGTCACGGACGTCCAGCGCCAGTTGGATAAGGACCGTGCGATTGGCGGCGGTACCCGATCCCGCTCCTCCGGCAAGGCTGAGGACATCGCCTGGAGCGCGCCCCCGGCCAAGTGGGTCACCAAGGAGCGCACCTGCACGGGCGGCGGCATCGACCCCGCCTGCAGCGCAACGATCATCGACTGCCGCACCAACCCGGATGCCTCCGGGCCACCGCGCCTGATCTGGTGGCGCCAGGAGGGCACCGAGCAGTGGTACGGCCCGACCCAGACGTGTCTGCCGGGCTACCCGGCCCCGCCTGACGTCAACGACCCCACGATCCCGCAGACGTCGGCCCCGCCCCCACCGGTACCCACGATCCGCCAGATCCGCGAGGCGTTCATGGCGCTGCCCTTCGCCAAGCCCGAGGTGTCGATGCAGCCCGTCGGCAACAAGACACTGGTCAACCTGCCAACGTATTACCAGGCCGCGTGGCCCGAGGGCGCCGGCCTGAAGCCCGGTGACGTCAGCAAGCCGGTGCAACTGCTGTCCTGGACGATCGAGTTCAAGGTCGCCTCGAAGGACTACCGCTACACCTTCGGAGATGACGCCTCCTCGGGATGGACAGAGAGCTCGGGTGGGGTCTACCCGGACGGCGACATCACCCACACTTACGACAGCACCGGCACGCACTCGGTGAAGGTCGACGCCCGGCTGGTCGGCCAGTTCCGCCTCAATGGCGGCGCCTGGCAGGACCTCGGCGCTGTCGCGGACCTGCAGGACGAGCCTGTGGCCGAGCTGCAGGTCGTGGGCACCAGGACGCGCCTCGTCGACAACTGACGCGGCCATCGCGGGTCCCGGTCGTGGCCGGCCCAGCCCGCACAACCCCCCCCACTTGGGGGATGGTGCCGACCTTTGTCTGGTCCGAGGCTTGAGGCATGGACGAGATGATCGTGGTGGGCAGTGGTCCGGCGGGCTTGGCGACAGCGGCCGAGCTGGGCCGCAGGGGAATGCAGGTGAGAGTGCTGGAGCGTGGCGACCGGCTGGGCGCCGCGTGGGCCGGACGCTATGACGGGCTGCGCTTCAACACCAGCCGGTGGTGGTCGGCGCTGCCGGGCGCGCCATTCCCGAAGGACTACGGATGGTTCCCGACCCGCGACCAGTACGTCACCTACCTCGAGGACTACGCAGCGCGGCACGGGGTGACGGTCCGCACCGGGGTCGAGGTCCGGCGTCTCGACCCGGCTCCGGCCGGTGACGGTTGGCAGTTGTCGACCACCGCAGAGCGTCTGTACTCACATCAGGTGGTCGTGGCAACCGGTGCTCTGAACCGACCCCGAGTCCCCTCGTGGGCCCACGACACCGACTACGGCGGCGCCGTGCTGCACACGAGCGACTACCGCAACGCCGCCCCCTTCCGTGGCCGGCGCGTCCTCGTCGTCGGGCCGGGCTCCTCCGGGCTGGAGATCGCGCGCGAACTCGTTGAAGGCGGCGCCGGTGAGGTGCTGCTGGCGGTGCGCACCCCACCCAACCTGCTCCCTCGGGAGAGCGGGGGTCTGCCCTTCGACCTTCCCGTGCCGCTCTTCCTCGGGCTGCCCGAACCGCTCGTCGACGCGATGCTGCGCCAGACCCAGCGCAGGTTCTGGGGCGACCTGAGCGACTACGGGCTACCACCGGCGCCCGAGGGCGTCATGGCCGGTCTGCGCAGCCGTGGCGCGGGGACGGCGATCGTCGATCGAGCGTCGGTCGAAGCGGTCCGCGCGGGATCGATCCACGTCGTGGCGGGGGTGGAGCGCCTCGACCCGACCGGAGCGGTGCTCACCGACGGGGAGCATGCGCAGGTCGATGCCGTGGTCCTGGCCACGGGGTACACGACCGGACTGGACAGCATGGTCGGGCACCTCGACGTCCTGGATGGTCGCGGCATGCCGCGGGTCGTCGATGGCGGCGAGGCCGCCGATGGGCTTCGCTTCATCGGATACGTCTACCGCCCGGGCCTCACCGGGTACGTGGGGAAACTGGCGCGCAGAGCCGCCCGCGAGATCACCCGGTCCCGCACCAGGGAGCTGGTCGGCTGAGCGAGTCAGGCCCTCGCGCGGGCGGAGCGCACCACGGGCTCGTGCGCGAGACGAGCGAAGAGCTCCGGGCGGCTGTTGACCCCGAGCTTGGCGAAGACGGACTTCACGTGGCCACGCAGGGTGTCCGGGGTGATCCACAGGTCGGCGGCGATGTCGGCCGTTGACCGTCCGGTGAGCAGATGCTGGGCCACCTGCCGCTCACGCGGAGTCAGCTCGTGCAGGTGCAGCAGCACGGGCGCGACGTCCGAGCGGTGCGCGGGCTCGAGCAGGACGGCTGTCTGCCCCCGGCCGGCCAGCCGGGAGCCGCGCACCAGGAGCCACTCGCCGGAGATGGCCCGAACCCTGGCCACCGGCGGCGGTCGGTCGAGCCCGCCCGCGATGCTGGCCCGGGCGTGCGCGGCGACCTCGTGCACGACCATCGATCGCTCGAGCTTGTCGTCGTCGACGGGCCCGAGCCAGTCCAGCGCTCGCGGCGTGGTCGAGACGACACCACCGTCGTCGTCCAGCACGATCACGCCGGGGGCCTCCCGGGCCGGGTCGAGCCACGCCTCGTCGAGGAGCAGGCCGCTACGGATGCCGTGGGCCAGGTGCGGTGCGAGCCTCGCCAGCAGGTCCACGTCGGGCTGGGAGAACCACGGCGAGTCCGCGGTCCGGGTCAGGCAGACGTGTCCCCAGCACACCCCACCGGTGCAGAAGACGGCGCGCAGCTCGTCGCCGAAGTCGCGGGGCTCGTACACGGTGCGCCACCGCAGGCTTCTGCTGAGCCGCCCTTCGGTCGTCCCGCTGAGCGAGGCCGCCGCGACGCCCGCCCTGACCATGTCGACGAACTTGTTCAGGTCATCCTGAGTGAGCTCGAGCTCGATGAGCGCCAGATGGGCCTCGCGCGGGACGTCCTCCTCGTACACCGCGTTGAGCAGCATCGTGTCGGGGTCCACCAGCAGCCAGCCTGCGGAGTCATAGGGGAGACGTCGACGCAGCAGCGTCGCGACGTGCTCGTAGAGCGCGAGGGGGTCCTGGGCGCGTGCGCACTCCCGGGCGACCGCCTCGACCAAGCGATCGTCCTGCGCGCGCGGACGCACCACCATCCCTCGATTTTGCCGCGCCGGCGCAGGCGTGTCCACGACGAGATGTCTGGGATACCAGACACTTTGTGTCCAGACCGCCGGTCGGCGGTCTGTCCCCGGAGCCACGATGGCCTGAGCCAGGACACCGACGTTCACCGGAGGCAGGCGCGACCATGCCGAGTCAGATCGAGACCCACACCCAGCAATCCCGGACGAGCAGCGACCCACCGGGACTGTGGCGGTTCTTCGTCTTCAGCGCCATCGGCATCGTCATGTTCTTTGTGCCAGTCACCATCGGCGGCACCAACACGATCCCGCTGGACCACATCGTCACCGGCCTGCAGACGCACGCCTCGCAGGTCGTCCCCTTCGTCGCGCTGGCGCTCATCCTGCTCGGCACCGCGCGACCCTTCGCCACGGGGTCGTGGCGTGACAGCCCGACCAAAACGATCTTCGCCCTGCTCAACATCGTCGGCCTCGTCGTCGCCGTCCTCATGCTCACCCGGCAGCCGTCGTGGCTCGCCGCCCCCGACATTGGCCCCTTCCTCTGGGAGAAGCTCGTCATCCCCGTCGGCCTCATCGTCCCCGTCGGGGCGATCTTCCTCGCGCTGCTCGTCGGCTACGGGCTGATGGAGCTGGTCGGCGTGCTCGTCCAGCCGATCATGCGTCCGCTCTTCCGCACCCCCGGCCGCTCGGCGATCGACGCGGTCGCCTCGTTCGTCGGCAGCTACTCGCTCGGGCTGCTCATCACCAACCGCGTCTTCCACGAGGGCAAGTACAGCGCTCGCGAGGCATCGATCATCGCCACCGGCTTCTCGACCGTGTCGGCCACCTTCATGATCATCGTCGCCAAGACCCTCGGCCTGATGGACCAGTGGCTGACGTACTTCTTCGTCACGCTCCTGGTGACCTTCGCCGTCACCGCCATCACCGTGTGGATCCCGCCGCTCTCCCGCGTGCACAACGACTTCCACGCGGGCGTCACCCCGCAGCCGGAGGAGCAGGTCACCGGCAAGCGCACGGCCGCCGCCTGGCGGGAGGCGAAGGGGGCGCTGGCCGAGGTCCCCGGCTTCTGGACCCACCTGTGGTCCAACTTCCGCGACGGCGTCTACATGGCCGCGGCGATCCTCCCTTCGATCCTCTCCGTCGGGTTGATCGGACTGCTCCTGGCGAAGCACACCCCGATCTTCGACTGGCTGGGCTGGATCTTCGTGCCCTTCACCTGGGCGACCCAGATGGCCGAGCCGGTCCTCGCGGGGAAGGCCATCTCCCTGGGCATCGTCGAGATGTTCCTGCCGGCGATCCAGGCCGCCGAGGTCGACTCGCTGGTCACGCGGTTCGTCATCGGGGTGGTGTCGGTGTCGCAGATCATCTTCTTCTCCGCGCTGGTGCCCTGCATCATGGCGACCGACATCCCGATCACGATCTGGCACCTCGTCGTCATCTGGCTCGAGCGGGTCGTGCTGACCATCCTGCTCGCGGCCCCGCTGGCACACCTGCTGCTCTGACATCGTGCCGAGCGGGGGAGCCTTCCCCTCCTCCAACAGCCCGACCGCTCGTAGGCTCCCTGCATGGAGACACTGCGCACCCCGGACGACCGATTCACCGACCTGCCCGACTTCGACCTCGAGCCCCGCTACGCCGACGTGCCCGACCAGGACGGCGGCATCCTTCGGATGGCGTGGGTCGAGGCCGGCCCACCGGCCGACGACGCACCCACGGTGCTGCTGCTCCACGGGGAGCCGAGCTGGTCCTACCTCTACCGGCACGTGATGACGACGCTCGCCGACGCGGGCGTCCACTCGGTCGCGGTGGACCTCGTCGGCTTCGGCCGCTCGGACAAGCCGACCGATCCCGCCGCGCACTCCTACGCGCGGCACGTGGAGTGGGTGCGCAGCCTCGTCCTCGACGAGCTCGACCTGCGGGACGTCACCCTCGTCGGCCAGGACTGGGGTGGGCTCATCGGTCTGCGCCTGGTCGCGGAGAACCCGGACCGGTTCGCGTCGGTCGTGGCAGCCAACACCGGGTTGCCGACGGGCGACCACGACATGCCGCCCGTCTGGTGGAACTTCCGGCGTGCCGTGGAAAAGGCCGAGGTCCTCGACATCGGCCGCTTGGTCGCCTCGGGATGTGCGCAGGAGATGAGCGCCGAAGCGCGGGCCGCCTACGACGCGCCCTTCCCGGACGAGACGTACAAGGCCGGCCCCCGGGCGATGCCCGGGCTGGTGCCGACGTCACCCGACGACCCGGCCACGACAGCGAACCGCCGCGCCTGGGAGGAGCTGGGGCGGTGGGACAAGCCCTTCCTCGTCGCCTTCAGCGACAGCGACCCCATCACCGCGGCGATGGGTCCGATCCTCAAGCGACACGTCCCCGGTACGCAGGGGCTGGACCACCCGGTCATCCCTGATGCAGGGCACTTCCTGCAGGAGGACGCCGGGTGTGAGCTGGGGGAGGTGGTCGCGGACTTCGTCGGCGGCACCCGCAAGGCCGACTGAGGGCCGCGGCCGACGAGGTTTGAGCCCTCGGCGCGGACTCACGGTGCCGTGATTGCGTTTTGGTCACGGCACCGAGTCGTCGTAGCCATATGGGCGAGGCGCGCCTAGTGTCCAGCGCAGTAACGACAGAGGTCCCGCACCGACGCGGGGATTGAGGAAGTACATGGCACGGGTGGAGCGGCGTCTGCCACGACTGGACGAGTTGCGTCCCCTCGTGAGCATCGAGCGACCGACCCTCCAGCGCACCCGACGCCAGCTCGAGCGGGCACACACCATTGACGACCTGCGCCGCATCGCCCGACGCCGCACGCCCCGGTCGGCCTTCGACTACGTCGACGGGGCCGCCGAGAGCGAGGTCAGCCTGACCCGGGCCCGCGCGGCCTTCGGCTCCATCGACTTCCGACCCCGGGTCCTGCGTGACGTCTCCGAGGTGGACACCTCGGTGCGCTTCCTCGATGTCACCAGCCCGATCCCGCTCGTGCTCGCGCCCACCGGCTTCACCCGGATGATGCACCACGAGGGTGAGCGGGCCGTGGGCCGAGCGGCACTGGCGGCCGGCGTCCCCTACGCGCTCTCGACCATGGGGACCGTGTCCGTGGAGGGCTTGGCCGCGGAGCTTCCCGACCTCCAACGCTGGTTCCAGCTGTACCTATGGCGCGACCGACCCGCCTCCCTGGAGCTGATGGCCCGGGCCCGGGCCGAGGGTTACACCACCCTGGTCCTCACCGTCGACACCGCCGTCGCCGGGCAGCGGCTGCGCGACGTGCGCAACGGCATGACGATCCCGCCGCAGCTGACGCCCTCGACCATGGCGGACATGGCGCTGCACCCGCGGTGGTGGGCCAATCTCCTGACGACCGAGCCGCTGACGTTCGCCTCGCTGACCCAGTCCGGTGGCACCGTCGAGCAGCTCGTCAACCGCATGTTCGACCCCTCGCTGAGCGTCGCCGATCTGGCCTGGCTGCGGGAGAACTGGTCCGGCACGATCGTCCTCAAGGGCATCCAGAGCGTCGAGGACGCCACGGAGTTCGTCGACCTCGGGGTTGACGGCTTGGTCGTCTCCAACCACGGCGGGCGCCAGCTGGACCGCTCGGTCACCCCGTTGCAGGTCCTTCCGGAGATCGTCGCGGCCGTCGACGGGCGCGTCCCGGTCCTGCTCGACGGCGGCATCATGCACGGCGCCGACATCGTCGCCGCCGTGGCCAACGGGGCCGATGCCGTCATGGTCGGCCGGGCCTACCTCTACGGACTCATGGCCGGTGGCGAAGCGGGCGTCACCCGGGCCCTGCAGATCCTCACCAGCCAGGTCACACGCACCATGCAGCTGCTCGGCGTGACCAGCGTCGACGAGCTCACCCCGCACCACGCCGTCCTGCACTGACCACCACACCCAGCATCACGACCACACTCCCTGGAGGAAACATGCGTACCAGCCTGTTCACGATGTCGGCCGCCGCAGGCGCCCTGGCCCTGACCCTGACCGCCTGCGGTTCCGACGGCGGCAGCGACGGCAGCAACGCCGCCCTCGTCGGCGAGGGCAGCGGCGACTCCTGTGTCATCGACGCCGAGGTGCCCGTGGGTGCCGCACTGTCGCTCACCGGCGCCGCGGCCTCCTACGGGGAGTCCCAGCGCAACGGCCTCGAGCTGGCCGCCAAGGAGCTCAACGCCAAGGACGGCGTCACCTACGACCTGACCGTCGAGGACGACCAGACCGACCCGAAGCAGGGGATCTCGGTCTTCGAGGGCTTCGTCAACGACGGCGCCAGCGTCATCATCGGCCCGACGCTGTCCAACACCGCCTTCCAGGCGCAGCCGATCGCCCAGGAGGAGAGCGTGCCCGTGCTGGCCATTTCCAATACGGCCGACGGCATCACCGAGCAGGGCGACTACATCTTCCGTGACTCGCTGACCGAGTCCCAGGTCATCCCGCAGACCGTGACCACGGCGATCGAGGAGTACGACCTCGAGGACGTCGTGGTCATGTACTCCAACGACGACGCGTTCACCGAGTCGGGCTACGAGGTCATGTCCTCCGCCCTGGAGGACAGCGACACCGAGGTCACCGACACGTTGACGTTCTCCACCACCGACACCGACTTCCGTGCCCTGCTGACCGAGGCGAAGACCTCGAACCCGGACGCCATCTTCGTCTCCGGCCTGATCGAGGCGGCCATCCCGCTGGTCACCCAGGCGCGTGAGCTGGGCATCGACGTGCCGATCATCGGCGGCAACGGCTTCAACAACCCGCAGCTGATGGCCGATGCCGGCGAGGCCGCCGAGGGTGTGGTCGTTGGCGCCGCGTGGAACTCCGCCTCCGACAACCCGCAGAACGCCGACTTCCTCGAAGCCTACGAGAAGGAGTACGACTCCCAGCCCGACCAGTTCGCGGCGCAGGCCTACACCGGCATGATGCTCATCGACTCCGCGGTGCGCAGCGGTTGCTCCGCTGAGCGCGACGCCATCAAGGAGGGCCTGGGCAGCATCTCCGAGGTGGAGTCGGTGCTGGGGACCATCAGCATCAACGAGGACCGCGACGCCGAGCACGAGGCCGTCGTCCAGGTCGTCAAGGACGGCGAGTTCACCGTCCTGAAGTGACCGACACCCCTCATCGACACCCCTGACGAAGGCGGACACGTGCAACAACTGCTCCTCGGGCTGTCCATCGGCTCGATCTACGCGCTCTTCGCGATCGGCTTCACGCTGGTCTTCGGCGTGCTGGACCGGCTGAACCTGGCGCACCCGTCAGTGTTCGCCGTGTCCGCCTTCATCGGGATCGAGCTGGTCGAGGTGGCCGGTCTCTCGATCTGGCTCACCCTGCCGATCGTCGCCGCGGTCGGCGGCGTGCTCGGCGTGGTCATCGAGCGAGTGGCCTTCCGGCCGCTGAAGAACAGACCCGATGCCCACTTCGCGGGGTTGATCTCCTCGATCGCCCTGGCGGGGATGTTCATCGCCCTGCTCCAGTGGAGATACGGACCGAACACGCGACGCTTCCCCGCCGAGTCCTTCCCGACGACGACCTACAGCATCCTCGGTGCGCAGGTCACCGTGCTGCAGGTGGCGATCCTGCTCATCTCGGTCCTGCTCATGGTGGCCCTGACCCTGCTCGTCGCGCGCTCGCGCCTGGGGCGGGGCATGCGCGCCATCGCCGAGAACCCGACCGCCGCGAAGGTCCTCGGGATCAACGTCGACCGGGTGACGGTCACCACCTTCGCCATCTCCTCGGCCCTGGGCGCCGTCGCCGGCGCGCTCTTCGCGATGAACGTCAACAGCGCCCAGCTGGGCATGGGCACGGCGATCGAGCTCAAGGGGCTGGCCGTGATCATCGTCGGGGGGATGGGCTCGCTGCCCGGCGCGCTCGTCGGGGGCCTGCTGCTGGGGCTCGCCGAGGTCTTCGCGGTGCAGTACGTCGGCTCCTCGTGGCGCGACCTCGTCGCCTTCGGTCTGCTCTTCCTCATCCTCCTGGTGCGACCGCAGGGTCTTTTCGGTGCCCGGAAGGTGCGTGAGGTCTGAATGTTCGTCGAATCGACCTTCGTCTTCATCGCCCTGGGCGGGATCTTCGCCTACTCCTTCTACGCCGTCCTCGTCGCCGGGCAGCTCAGCCTCGGCCAGGCCGGCTTCGCCTCGCTCGCAGCCTTCTCCGCGGTCGCCCTGGCGCCGACACCCAGTGACATCGGGGACCTGCCGGCGCTGCTCGTCGCCATCGCCATCGGCATGCTCGTCGGTGCGGTCACCGCCGTGATCCTCGGGTTGCCGACCATGCGACTGCGCGGGGTCTTCCTGGCCATCGCCACGCTCGCCTTCGCCGAGGCGGTGCGCATCCTCGTGATCAACATGGAGTGGACCGGCGGCGCCCGGGGGATGTCGGTGCCCAAGGTGCTCGAGCCGTGGATGGCGTGGGTGGCGCTGGTGCTCGTCGCCTACTGGTTCTGGCGGCAGGGCCCCTCCCGGTACGGTCGGGCGCTGGACGCCATCCGCGAGGACGAGCTCGCCGCGCGGGCCATGGGTATCGACGTCAGTCGGCACCGCCTGTCCGCCTTCGTCGCCGCGGGGGCGGTCGCCGGGCTCTACGGCGTGCTGTGGGCCTACTACGTGCGGCTCATCGCCCCGGAGGACTTCGGTTTCGCCAAGGCGATCGACGGGCTCGTCACGGCTGTCGTCGGCGGCTCGACGATGTTCATCGGCCCGCTCCTGGGCAGCGTCTTCCTCACGATGGTCCCCGAGGTGCAGCGCGCCATCGGCATCGAGGCCGGCTGGATCCGCCCCTTCCTCTCCAGCCTGCTGCTGCTCGTCGTCATCCTCTTCCTCCCCGGTGGTCTGGCCAGCTTCCTGCCGCACCGCAGGCAGCGCCTGGCCACCGGTGCAGCCGGGGACGACGACGGGCGAAGGGGGGAGACCAGCCTCTCCCAGCGGGTCCACCCGGACCCGGGCGAGACCGTCGTCAGCCTCACCGGTCTGGGCAAGGACTACGGCGGGGTCTTCGCCAACCGGGACATCGACCTGCAGATCACCGGCGGTGAGGTACTCGGTCTCATCGGCCCCAACGGCGCGGGGAAGACCACGCTGATCAACATGATCAGCGGCCTCTCCAAGCCGACCTCCGGCACCGCGGAGGTGCTCGGTCTGCAGCCGGCCAGAGCGGCCGTGCACAAGGTCGCCGCGGCCGGGGTGAGCCGGACCTTCCAGCACTCCAAGCTCTTCGACCGGCTCTCCGCCCTGGAGAACGTGATGGTCGGTGGCCACCTGGTGAGCAAGCCGACCTTCCTGCGGCGGCTGCTCTGGCTGCCCTCGGCCCACCGGGACGAGCAGCGCGTGGCCCAGCATGCGGCGTGGTGCCTGGAGCGGGTCGGTCTGGCCGAGCAGGCCGGCACCCAGGCCTCGGCGCTGTCCTACGGCGACCAACGGCGACTGGAGATCGCGCGGGCCCTGGCCTCGGACCCGTCCCTGCTGATCCTCGACGAGCCGGCCGCGGGGATGAACCACGTCGAGGCCGATGCGCTGTCGGAGCTCATCGGGTCGCTGGCGAGCGACGGCCTGACGATCCTGCTCATCGAGCACAACGTCGGCATGGTGATGAAGACGTGCAGCCGCATCGTCGTGCTGAACTTCGGTGAGGTCATCGCCACCGGCACGCCGGAGCAGATCATCGAGAATCCTGCTGTCATCGAGGCCTACCTCGGCAGCTCCGAGTCGGAGGAGGCGTCATGACCGCACCGATCCTGACGGTGGAGGACCTCGCCGTGAGCTACGGGCGGGTCGAGGCCGTGCGTGGGGTCTCCTTCGAGGTGGCCGCCGGCGACCTCATCACGCTGGTGGGTGCCAACGGTGCGGGGAAGTCCTCGGTCATCAACGCCGTCTCCGGGGTGGTGCGCCCCTCCGGGGGGCGGATCACCTTCGAGGGCAAGGACGTCACCCGCACGCAGGCCCACACGCTCGTGGCCAACGGGCTGGTCCAGGTCCCCGAGGGGCGGCAGGTGCTTGCCACGCTGACGATCCACGAGAACCTGCAGCTCGGTGGGTGGCACAGCAACGACAAGGCCGCGATCGACGAGGTGTACGAGCGATTCCCGGTGCTCGCCGAGCGGCGAGAGCTGCCGGCCGGCGCGCTCTCCGGTGGTGAGCAGCAAATGCTCGCGATCGGGCGGGCCCTGGTGGCCCGGCCGCGGTTGATGCTGCTCGACGAGCCGTCCATGGGCCTGGCGCCGAAGATCGTCGACGAAGTCTTCACCGTCATCCGGGAGATCCGTGCCACCGGTACAACGGTGGTTCTCGTCGAGCAGAACGCCCGCCGGGCGTTGAAGGCCGCCGACCACGGCTACCTCATGGCAACCGGTGAGATCGTGCATGCCGGCCCTGCGGCCGAGCTGCTGGCTGACGAGAAGATCGTGCAGGCGTATCTGGGGGTCGAGTAGCGCCCGTTCTCCTTCGACGGCAGCGACCCGATCACGGGGCAGGTGGCGCGGGGTCCGGACCACCCGGAAGGCCGACTGAGGCTCGCTCGGTTGTCGGTGGTCCCACCTACATTGATAGTGCACGAGGGGACGTGGCACAGGCCGTGCCACCGGGGGTAAGAGGGATCGGGGATCACCGTGGACACGACGTCGCACACCATGGGCGAAGGGGGACTGGCGCGCCTCGCGCAGAGGGTGCTTGCCGAGTGGCAGGAGTCGCACGGAGCTGCGGCCGAGGAGGTCGAGTTCTGCGAGGAGTGCGGTGGCTTCTGCGGCGACCTCGATCCGGAAGAGCGCGAGATGGCCGAGCAGTGGGCCGCGTGGCAGCCGCCTCCCGTGGGTCCCGGTGGCCGGGGCACCGGCTGGGTCTGGGACTCGGGAGGAGTCCGCAACCTGCCGCTCCCGGGGTCGGGGGTCCTCGGGTGGCCCGGCGGCGTCCGCTTCGAGGACCTGTGATGGCCCGGGGAGATCAGCCGAGCGGTCCTCGACTCGTGTGCCGTCGCTGCGGATCGGTGGCGACGCACTCGATCGTGATGGGCTTCCCGTCGCACGAGATGGCGGAGGACGTGATCGCCAGTCCGTGGCAGCGGCTGGGCGGCTGTGTCATCGCTCCCGGGACGTGGACCGCGGAGTGCCTCACCTGTGGTCAGCGGGAGACCGTGGAGGACCCGGGGCCGCACTTCGACGGGTGGGCGGCGCCGGATGTCTCCGCTGCTTCCGCGGTCTCGAGGTTCGCCGCCCGGTGCCGGGGTGACCTCCACCAGGCCGAGACGTCGGTTGTCTCCTATGCCGGGCTGTGGCTGCTCCTGGCGTCGGTGTCCGAGCACGTCACCGGTGAGGACGGGAAACGCCTCGCGGAGGTCCTCGGGATGCCGACCGACGAGGCGAGCGCTCTTGCGCGTCGGTTGCTGGCGGAGCCGCACCCGACCCTCGCCGCTGCCTTCGGCGCGTGGGTGGCGGAGGGTGTCACCACGCCGCTGGCCGACGCCAGCCGCTCCATTCCGGACCAGGCCGACCTGGACCGGTGGGCCTCCGAGCAGACTCGTGGTCTCATCGACCGGTTCCCGATCCAGGCCGACGAGAGCGCCTTACTGCTCCTGGCCACCGCACTCGTCCTCGAGCCACGGTGGACCCAACCCCTGCACGTGGACTCAGACGATCGCCTCGTCCTCGAGGGTGGGTTGCAGACGATCGTCCGGACCGAGGCCGCCGGACTCGTCGCTGTGGCCAAGCCGTTCTCCCGGGACGCGGTCGACGTCCTGAGCGTCATCGCCGCCCCGGAGGTGCCCCCTTCGCGCGTGTGGCAGGCCGTCGACGAGGTGGCCGAGATGCTGGGCCACGGCTCGCTGTGGCGCTCAGAGAAGCCGAGCGATACCCCCGCCAACGGGCACGCGTGGCGGTGCCGCACCCGGGTCGAGAGCATCGTGCGGAGCGAGGACGAGCTCACTCGACCGGACGGGGCAGTGCGCCGGTGGCGCTGCCGCCTTCGGCGGTGGTCCGCTGTCGAGACGAGCATCGACTTCGACGACGCCCCCGGGCTGGCGGAGGTCGCCCGTGCGCTCGTGCCGGACGTCGAGGATCCTCAGTACGCCTGTGTGCAGAGCGTGCGGGGCGAGTTCGACGAGGACGGCTTCCGGGCAGCTGCGATCACTGCCGGCGTCGTGCTGACGGGGATGCCGGACTTCGAGGAGACCCTGGTGGAGCGCGTCGAGCTCGACTTCTCCGGTGCGCACGCGGTGGTCGCCATCGCCCGTGGGGGAGCGTGGGAAGGGATCCCGCTCGTCAGTGCGTGGGTGGCGCCGGAGCAGCGCGCCATGCGGGACACGGACTGGGAGTCCTTGGAGCTCTTGGCTGATAGCGACCCCGAGGAAGCCGAGTCCCCGACGGCCTACAAACTCGAGCGCATGCGGGAGCGTGGCGAGACGTGAGTCCATCGCGGCTCTCCGCACCCATCAGCGGCAATTCTCGCTCTGTCAGAAGGCGGTCGCCACGTGGCTGGGGTCTGGCCCCTCTTACCTCGCCGTCGCTGGCTCGTCCCGCCAGTCCACAGCGGCTTGGACTGGCGGTCGCGCTGGTCACAATCGACGTCACCCTGATCGTCCTGCGAAAGGTTTCACGCCTCTCGCCGTTGCTGAAGAGCGTGGTGCGCTTTCTACCCGTGCCGCGGTTCGGCCACTGTCCGGGACCGGGGCCACCCACACAAAGTCAGCTTCGTCGACCAGATAGCCCGGTTCGCGGAGCGAAGGGGAAGGGGGCCCTTCACCGGCACACCTTCGCTTATCCCAAGAAATTGCCATGAACTCGCGAGCCTCCCTGCTGCCGTGAGCCGCTAGCCTGCCGTGCATGGCATTCCAGACACCCAAGACTGTCGAAGAACTACTGACCGCAATCCACAAGAACGAGTACCTGATGCCCGCCATCCAGCGGGAATTTGTGTGGGGTCAGGAGCAGATCATCAAGTTGATGGACAGTTTGATGCGAGGGTATCCGATCGGTTCCTTCTTGTTGTGGGACGTGGAACCCACTACGGCCCAAGATTACACCTTCTACGAATTTCTGACCCACTATCATGAGCGCGACAAGCCGTACGCCAACAAGGCAGTAGTCCCGGTGGGTTCTGGAACCACCGCCATACTTGATGGTCAGCAACGTTTGACTTCGCTAAATATCGCTCTGTATGGCAGTCACGCCGTGAAGAAAAAGTACGCGTGGTGGAACAGCACGGCCGCGTTCCCGACCAAGCGTCTGTATCTAAATTTGGCGGATGACCCGATCGACGAGGAGTTGGGCGTGAGATACGACCTCAAGTTCCTCGATGATGCTGAAGCTAGACCCACTAAGGGCAAGCCAGCTAAGTGGTTCAAAGTCGGAGACGTGTTAACTCTGGACGATGCGGGTCCAAAGATGCTCAAAGAAGTGATGAATCGCGGATTGGAGAATACCGAGGCTGCGTACCAGCGGCTCTATGATCTGCATCAAGCTGTGCGGGTGCACAAACCCATGAACTACTATCTGGTCAAGGATCAGGACGCGAACAAGGTTCTCGAGATCTTTGTGCGCGTGAACAGTGGGGGGACCCCATTGTCTTATTCGGATCTATTGCTCTCAATGGCGACGAATCAGTGGGAGGAACTCGACGCACGTGAGGAAGTGCGCGACCTGGTTCAGGAACTAAACACCGGAGGTACCCGACAGTTCTCCTTCTCCAAGGATGTGGTGCTCAAGTCGGCTCTGATGATTGCTGGCGTAGACCTGCGCTTCAGGGTGTCCAACTTCACCCAAGAAAACATGGCAAAAGTCGAGAAGGCTTGGCCAGATATCGAGAACGCGCTAACCCGCGCAGCCAACCTATTGCGCCAATTCGGCTTCACGGATCAAACCCTGACGGCCGACAGCGTGATCGTTCCTATCGCCTACTATTTCCACCGTAGAGGTCTTGGGGACGCGTACCTTGACAGTGGAAAGGATGCTGCTGACCGCCAAGAGGTGCAGAAGTGGGTTACCCGATCTCTCATCAAGAGAGGGGTCTGGGGGTCAGGGCTTGACACTGCTTTGACTCGCATCCGTTCCGCGATGGATAGCAGTACGGAGCCGATGTTCCCTGTAGAGGCGATCGAGGTCGAGATGTCTGGGGCTGGCAAATCGCTAGCCTTTGAAGAGACAGAGATCGACGAGCTGTTGTCCTTGAAGTACGGTGGTCGTCGGACATTCGCCGTGCTGTCGATTCTCTACCCTGGACTCGACTTCGGTAAGTCTTTTCATCAGGACCACGTTTTCCCTAAATCGCGATTTACGCCCAAGCGGCTCACTGCCTCGGGGGTTCCTGCCGATCAGGTGGATGACTTCCGTGAGGCGTTCAACCTTTTACCCAATCTGCAGTTACTGGTCGGCGCTGCGAACGTGGAGAAGCAGAGCGCCGAACCTTCCGCGTGGTTGCAATCCCACTTTGCTTCTGACGCCCAGAGGCAGACCTACCTGGCGGAGAACGATCTCATCGGACTACCTCTTGAGTTAACCGATTTCATGGACTTCTTTACTGAGAGGAAGGCGCGGATGCGTGCAAGGCTTACCGAGGCTCTCGGTGCGGGCGCTGGTGGTGCTCGCTCCAAAGTTGAAGACTGATGTAACACTTTGCCCGAGCCGCGCGCTGACGACTGTTTGCAGTGTTAATTCTTCGGGCTGTGTGAAGCGAGAGGGTCTTTCCGCAACACACTTGCTTCAGGTCTGGGGTGATTTCACGTATGAAATGGCCGGTCGGCCTCGGCCGGAGCTGGACCTTAACACCTCACCACCTCGCATAACCGGGGTGAGCTGAGGCTTCATTCGCCGCGCAAAGTTGTCCTTGTGCAGCTTGTCGCCGACGACCGCCTCGTGGACCTTGCGCAGCTGGTGCAGTGTGAACGGCTCGGTCAGGAAGCCATCCGGATCAGGCATCGTGTCGTTGTAGCGCTGCCGGAACTCATATCGCCCCTGCAGTGACTTCACCGCTGCCGTGACGATCTCGTCGTGGTCCCAGAGCAGCGGGCCTCCTTCCTCGAGAGTGCCGTTCCGAGTCACGGCGACCATTTCGCCCTTCGCCCCCTCGAGCTCGTGCTCCGGCATCGACACCGAGTGGGCCACCGAGATGGCCCACGTCCGATCGTCACGATCGGGCGCGTCGAAGAGCCGCAGCAGCCGTGGGGGAGTGACCTCGCTCGGGCTCACCCCGACCTTCTGCTCGAAGACCTCTTGCACCGTGTCAACGACCGTATGCCGCTCCCGCAGGAACCGCCCCGGCAGCACCCGCCCATCGGGGTCCTGACGTTCCTGCACGAGCACCCGCAGGGCCGCGTCGTCGGTGCCCGCTGAGGTGACCGTGAGGATCGCCAGATCCACGGTCACCCCAGGGCGGGGGTAGGCGTCGAGCGGGGGGCGTCGGGACATGGGCTCACATTAGCGCGGATCACGTGCTAATCTTTAGCTAGGATGACGAACTAAACAAGAGGGGAAGTGGTCACGATGACTGACATCAACCACGAAGAGCTGGTGGCGGGGGCCAAGGAGACGAACCGGGAGTGGCGGGCCTTCGAGCACCGGCTGCGGACCTTCGTCCACACGATGAAGGTCGAAGGGGACAGCCTCGTCCTCGAGGTGGGGCGAACCGGCGGACTGCACGACCTGCCGACCATGGAGTTCGTCATGGGGGACATCCTCATGCTCGCCATCGCCGGCGACCACCTCGACGAGCGCCACGGGGGCCGTGCGGTGCTCGTGACCCGAGCGATGATGTGGCTCCGCAACAAGTCCGCGATCCCGCACCCGCACCTGCTGACGCACCGGGCATCCGGCCCCTGCGCCCAGTGGTCCGGTGTCCTGGGTCTCGAGTGGACGAAGGGGGCCCGCCCCGGCTACGCGCACCCCGCCGACCGCGACACGCTGCTCGACCTCGTCGAGCAGACCATCGGCGCCGAGATGCCCGTGGGCCGCGACGAGGACGACGACTTCTTCGTCGACCACGAGGGTCAACGGATTTGGATCCGTGTCATCCCCAACGTGCCCGCCATCGAGATCACGGCCCGAGCCGCGCACGGGACCACTTCACGCCGGCAGGCCGCAGTCGAGGTCGGCATTCTCAACCGATCCAACCCGTGGATCTGGTGGCAGGTGATCGGCCGCGACGTCATCCAGACGGCGATCATCGACACCTCGCCCTTCGCGCCGGAGCACCTGAAGACGACGCTGGAGCTCTTCCTCAACACGCTGAGCGCAACCCGCGACGACCTGGCGCTGCGCGTCGGGGGAGATGTGGCCTGATGTATCTCACCACCGCACAGAACGACCGCGCCTGCGGCGTCATCCTCGGCTCGGCCGTGGGTGACGCCCTCGGCGCCGGTTACGAGTTCGGCTGCGCGCCGCTCGGCCCTGACGGACCCGAGATGATCGGCGGCGGCCTCGGCGGATTCGCGCCGGGGGAGTGGACCGACGACACGTCAATGACTTGGGCGATCGCGGAGGTCGCGGCGAAGGGAGCGGACCTCACCTCCCCGGAGGCGCTCGACGACATCGCCCGCGGCTTCCTGCGTTGGTACGACTCGCACCCACCGGACATTGGCATGCAGACCAGCAGCGTCCTCGGCGATGTCTCACGAATGCTCCCTGAGGAGCTTGCGCAGCAAGCGTCTCGAAGGGAGGGAACCCGACCCTCGAAGCCAGGCACCCCACCGCTCCCTGAGGAGGTCGCCCCGCGACCGTCTCGAAGGGAGAACACAGGCGCCCTCGCAGCAGCCATGACTCAAGCCGCCGCGAAGCTCCACGAGCGGACTGGTCACACGGCCGGCAACGGCTCACTCATGCGAACCAGTCCGGTCGCGCTCGCCCACCTCGGCGACCCCGCGGTGATCGTCGAGGCAGCGACGGCGATCTCCGCCCTGACCCACACCGACCCCCGCGCCGGCGAAGCCTGCGCCCTGTGGTCGCTCGCCATCAACCACGCCGTCCTCGAGGGCGAGCTCGATCTCCGGGCCGGCCTGCAGCACCTCCCTGCAGAGGCCCAGGCCTTCTGGACTGCCCGCATCGATGAAGCCGAGTCCCAAGACCCGTCGACCTTCGCCCCCAACGGCTACGTCGTCACCGCGTTGCAGGCCGCGTGGTCGGCGATCCACCACACGCCGGTCCCGGACGAGATGGCGTGCCTGCACCTGCAGCACACCCTCGACACCGCGATCCGGATCGGCAACGACACCGACACCGTCGCGGCGATCGCCTGCGGCCTCCTCGGTGCTCGGTGGGGAGCCTCGGCGGTCCCCGCTGCATGGCGTCGGATCGTCCACGGTTACCCGGGCCGTACGGCGGAGGACCTCGTCGAGCTCGCCTTCCTCGCGACCCGCGGCGGTGAGCCCAACGGGTACGGCTGGCCGGGCTGCGAGTACATCTCCTACTGGCAGGCCCACCGGCCGGTCCTCGTGCAGCACCCTTTCGACGAAGGGGTGTGGCTCGGCAACGTCAAGGCGCTCGACGAGCTGCCGCAGGAGATCACCGCCGTGGTCAGCCTGTGCCTCACTGGCTCGAAGCAGGTCCCGGCGGGCGTGCTCCAGGTGCCCTTCCGCCTCATCGACGAGCCAGCGCCGGAGTCGAATCTCAACCTCGAGCTCGTCATCACCGATGCGGCCCGGACCGTGGCAGACCTGCGAGCCGACGACCACCAGGTCCTCATTCACTGCGTGGCCGCTGAGTCGCGAACCCCAACGGTGGGCATCGCCTACGCCATGATCGGCGGTGTGGATGTGGAGACAGCGACGAAGGGGGTCTGCTCGGCTCTGCCGGCGGCCTCGCCCAACAGCGCGTTCCGGACGCTCCTCCACGCCGTGGCGAACTGACCATCGCTTCCCTGACCAGTCCGATGCAGAAAGTGGGAGTTCCCATGCACGAAGCAGCTGTTCCCCAGGACGGACTCCGCCTCGATGAGTTCAACGCCTATCTCACCGACTGGCTCGGTGAGAGCTACGACAAGACCCTCGCTGAGGGTAGCTACTACAAGCAGAATTTCCTCACCGTGACGATCGGGGGCGTCGAGTGTGGGCTCAGTGGCGACACCACCCGGGCGGCAGTGACGAAGTACCTCATTGCCTATGAGACGTCTGACCCGGTCTTCGTCGTGGTGGCCAACCAGAAGGGTGTCTTCAACCGTGTCGTCCTCGGGCACGGAGGCGAACCCATCCCTGGCTTCTACCTATACACGAAGGAGCCGCAGGCAGGCTCGACCGTGCTGGAGGAGGCGCTGGAGTGGCCCGTGGCCGAGACAAGGGGCGGGTCAGCTCCGCCATCGCACGTGCTGTGGAGTGCACCGGACCTGACCAGCGCCTCGGCCAGCGACCTCTTCGTCCTCCAGGGGCAGCTCCTCGGAGAGCTTCGGAGCCGCGGAGTGCTGCGGACCAACAACCCCCCGGTCGGCGACTACGCCGAATGGCTCGTGTCCCAAGCACTCGGCAGTAACCGTCTTCCAGCCAACTCGACCAAGTCGTTCGACCTCGAGTCGCGGGTCTATGGAAAGGTGCAGGTCAAGGCGCGGTTGGTCTCGTCACCTGCCAAGTCGGGTCAGTTGCAGACAAGTCCGTTCCGGACCGATGGCTTCGACTACGCAGCTCTTGTCCTGCTGTCGGACATCGACTTCAGTGTCGTCTCAGCGGTGCTCCTTCCTCTTGCTGCTGTGCAGGAGCGATGGAGCTGGCACCAGCACGTCAAGGGCTGGACGGTCCAGATGAACGGCCCGACGATGGACCACAACGACAAGATCGATATCTCCGACGGGCTGCGGCGTGCGGCTGCCGGACTGGCCTAACACGTCATTTGACGAGAGGTAGCGCATGTTCATCATCGGCGACCAACTCCACTGGAGCGCGGGCGACCTCACCACAGCGGCAGTGTGCGAGTATGCGCTGCTCCGTCGACTCGACGACGCCATGGGGTGGTCGCCGAAGGTTGCCGCCGCCGAGGATCCCCTTCAGGCGCACATCGCCCGGCTTGGCATCGCGCACGAGGAGCGCATCCTCACCGCTTGGCTCCAAGATCGCGATGTCGCGGTCCTCGACCACGTGTCGGCCCCCTTCTCGCGGGATGGCATTGATGCCGCCAGATCGGCGACGCTCGCGGCCTTCCGGTCCGAAGCAGACGTGCTCTATCAAGCGACCTTCTGCGATGGTGAGTTCTTCGGTTACGCCGATTTCGTCGAGCGTGCCGACGACGGGTGGCGGGTGTGTGACGCCAAGATCGCGCGCTCCGCCAAGCCCAAGGCCCTCATCCAGCTCGGTGCCTACGCCGATCAGATCCAGCGCGCCGGTTTGCCGCTGTCCTCCACGGTCTCCCTGCTGCTGGGCGACGGTGCGCGGGCGGACTTCCCCACGGCCGACGTGCTGCCGGTCTTCGCGGAGCGAAGGGAGCGACTGCGCGGCCTCATCGCGGAACACCGGGCCGGTGGAGTGGCCGTCACATGGGGCGACGATCGCTATGTCGCGTGCACCCGATGCCCCGAGTGCGAGCAGGCTGCCGCTGACGCCGACGACCTGATTGTGGTCGCCGGGCTGCGCACCGAGCAGCGGAGCAAGCTCCGGTCGGCGGGCATCCACACAGTCGGCGGGCTCGCCTCCGCGACAACTGCCCCTGTAGGCATGAGGCAGGCGACCTTCGCCAAGCTTCGCTCCCAGGCAGCCATGCAGTGGCAGCAGATGCAGGCGGGCGGCGACGTGAGCTACGAGCTGATCGACGGGGCGGCCGAGACACTCAGCCGCCTGCCGGCACCCTCGCCCGGCGACGTGTTCTTCGACTTCGAGGGTGACCCCCTGTACGACGAGGGCGACCCCACCCGGGCTGGCTTGGAGTACCTGTGGGGCGTGCTCGATACCGACGAGGTCTACACCGCGACCTGGGCCCACTCCGCGGCCGAGGAGCGTGAGGCCTTCGTGACCTTCATGGACGACCTCGCCGCACGCAGGTCCGCCCATCCCGACATGCACGTCTACCACTACGCCCCCTACGAGACGACGGCTCTCAAGCGCCTCGCGATGAGGTACCAGACCAAGGAGAAGGAACTCGACGACCTGCTTCGCTCCGAGGTCTTCGTCGACCTGTACGCGACGGTGCGCGGATCCGTCAGGGTCTCTCAGCCCTCCTACAGCATCAAGAAGCTCGAGCCTCTCTACATGGGCGACCAGCTTCGCGAGAGCGACGTCGCCGACGGCGCCGGGTCCATCGCGGCCTATGTCGAGTACCGCGACCTGCGGGAGACAGACCCCCGAGAGGCAGACCGGCGACTGGTCTCCCTCGCCGACTACAACGAGTACGACTGCCTCTCGACATTGCGTCTGCGCGACTGGCTCCTCGAGCGGGCTGCCGAGGCCGGCGTGCGCGATCAGATCGGTCCACGCGCCATCGATGAGCAGGGGGAGGAGCTCTCGGAGCACGACCCCCTCTTCGTCACCCTCATGGCTCGGTCCGGCCCGGAGCAGCGCCCGGATCGCACTGCCGAGGAACAGGCCTACGCGATGCTGGCGACATCTCTCGACTACTACCGTCGAGAGCGCAAGCAGTTCTGGTGGGAGCACTTCGAGCGTCTCAACCATCCCATCAGCGAGTGGTCAGAGAGTCGTGACGTCTTCGTCGTCGAGTCGGCCGAGGTCTTCGCGGATTGGGCAGTGCCCGAGGGGAAGGCCAAGAACCCCCGTCGCACCCTCCGTCTGGTGGGCGATTGGGCTCCCGGAAGTGCGCCGAGCGCCCAGGTGCAGGTCGTCTACCCGACACCCGCTCCGCCGAGGAGTATGGGACCGGAGGGCGCTCCCTTCGCCTCGGCAGCCGTGGCAGGGCTCGAGGTCGACGCCGATGACCCACGCATCTTGTTGCTCACCGAGAGCCGCCCGGCAGCGGATACTTTCGCGGATCTGCCGTGCGCACTGGTACCCGGGTTTCCTCCGCAGACCAAGAGCATCGAGGAGGCCATCGCAGAGGTGGCCGAGCGTGCGACCTCGGCCCACTCACTTCCATGCACGAGTGCCTTTGACCTGCTGGCTCGTCGTACTCCGAGGCTAGATCGCGCGGGGGCTGCCCTGCCGCATCACGAGTCGCAGATCGACAGCATCGTCGATGCGCTGCGTTCGATGAGCAACTCATATGTCGCCGTGCAGGGCCCGCCTGGGACTGGTAAGACGTATTCCGGCTCGCGGGTGATCAAGCGGCTCGTCGAGGAGGACGGGTGGCGCATCGGGATCGTCGCGCAGTCGCACGCGGTCGTCGAAAACATGCTGGGCGGCGT
Organism: Janibacter sp. DB-40; assembly: GCF_029510815.1. Classification (NCBI taxonomy): domain Bacteria; kingdom Bacillati; phylum Actinomycetota; class Actinomycetes; order Micrococcales; family Intrasporangiaceae; genus Janibacter; species Janibacter sp. DB-40. The sequence continues at coordinate 1,371,699 of NZ_CP120360.1, forward strand.
CGTCAAGGCTGGCCTGGACCCCGCTCTCGTTGGCAAGGACAAGAAGAAGACGCAGAGCCCAACCCCGACGTGGTCCTTGGTGGACAAGGTGTCGAAGTACATCGACGAGCACGCAAACACGGGATGCGTCGTCGGGGGGACAGTGTGGGACTTCACCAACGAAAAGACGGTGCCACGTGGCAGTCTCGACCTGCTCGTCGTCGACGAGGCCGGACAATTTTCCCTCGTTCCGACGCTCGCCGCGTCGGTGGCGGCCGATAGGCTCCTCCTGCTGGGCGACCCACAGCAGCTGCCACAAGTCAGTCAGGGCACTCACGCGGAGCCCGTCGACGAGTCCGCACTTGGCTGGATCATGGGGGAGCACGACACCCTGCCCCGGGACCATGGCTACTTCCTCGCGGAGACCTATCGGATGCACCCCGCGCTCTGCGAGCCGGTCTCGGTCCTGTCCTACGACGGTGAGCTCCAGCCCGCGCCGGCGGCAGGGGAGCGCCGACTCGACGGGGTGGAGCCCGGCATCGGCGTCGTCTCGCTCCCGCACTCGGGTAACCGGACCCACTCGAGCGAGGAGGCCGACGCGATCGTCGCCAAGGTGCAGCGGCTGCTTGGCCGGGAGTGGACCGACCCCGATGACGCGAGTACCCCGCGGGGTCTGGGCGAAGGCGATTTCCTCGTCGTTGCGCCCTACAACGCGCAGGTCATGTGTATCCGTGAGGCGCTGGCTGGCGCGGGTCTCAGCGGAGTGCGGGTGGGGACGGTCGACAAGTTCCAGGGCCAAGAGGCCCCGGTGGTACTCGTGTCGATGACCGCTTCGTCCCACGGTGACGTGCCGCGGGGTATGGACTTCTTGCTGAGCCGCAACCGGGTCAATGTTGCCGTATCACGTGCCCAGTGGCGCTCTGTCATCGTCAGATCAGATGCGTTGACGGCGTTCATGCCGAGCAGAGTTGAGGGGCTCTTGGAACTGGGAGCCTTCATCGGTCTGTGTCGCGAAGGCTCAACTCCGGGTCACGGAGTGAGGTCATCGTGGACGGCAACCCGCGACAACTCGATCCGGCCCGAGTCGTCGCGCCAGTAGCTCAACCGCCGCGCAGACGGGGCCGACTGCTGTAGAGGCGCCCGTCGACACAGCCATTCAACCCCGTCCACCACGCGGGTGACAGCCGGAGAGTTGCCGCTCCTGTTCTTTCTCAAAGGGTGGTCGTCGGGCACACCCCGGCCGGTCAGCAAGCGGACCAGCACATGCAGGACCCGGTCACGGCTCACCCCTTCGACGTCGTGGAGGGACTCGCAGAAGTCCGGTCCCACGGCGTACGCCTTTGGGAGGCGCCACTCGTCCTTGTCCTCGGGGCGGGTGCTCTCGACCCACGTCCGCTGGATGTCCCACCGCAACTGCTGCTCTGGGTCGGCGAATCCCTGGAGCTCGCGCTGCTCGTCACCTTTGCTCTTGTTCGACCTCTGCACCGCTCGCCGTCTCACCATGCGCTCGTGCTCTAGCTGACGTTCCAGTGACGAGACCTTGCGCATGGCATCTCGGATCTCGCGGTGCATGGTGTCGATCTCGAGGTCGCGAGCCCTCAGCTTGATCTCGAGCTCGGCGTTTCGTCTCGCGAGGTCATCGCTGCGGACGGAGTCTGCGGCCAACTCCGCCAGCCGCTCCTCGGCCTCGCGCAAGGCGCTCTCGAGTCGCGCCTGATTGAGTCGCTCGTCGCCGGTCTCGTCGGCAGGCTGCAAATCATCCTGTGGCCCCGTCGGGTCAGCTCCCGGTGCTGGGACCGTCAGCCAACTGGGCCCCTCGGGCACGAGTGCCACAGGCACGACCGGTTCGTCGTCGTCGACATCTGCCATCCTCAGCGACCATGACGCCGCCTCCAGTCCAGGACCGAGATAGCGAACGGGGACGACCTCGTCCGGGCTGAGCAACTCGGTGAGGTCGTCGAGCTCGTAGCCGGTGACGGCGGCCGCGGAGAGGGTCGAGGTCACCCCGGGATACGGGACGAGGACGACCTCGCTCGCAGTGACGTCCTTGACAGATGCGGCGATGACGACACCCGCCGAAAGCTCGGCACGTACGTCGCTGGACGACCGCAGCATCTCGCTGATGTCGACCCTGCGCGATTCCGGGTCGTACTCGCCGGAGATGGCCAACCCCGTCTCGACGATGGCGCCGATGTCGAGACCGGGGCTGACCAATTCGGCCCAGATCGTGGCGATGTCCCCGTTGTCCAACCGGACCAAGGCGCGCGACGGGGGCACGAGCCCGGCCACTTCGCCGGTGACCCGCTTCGTCGTCACCGATGACTGTGTCGAAAGATGGCCCGTCCGGGCGAGGGCGCCCACGAGATCACTGATGAGGTCGGCGCACGCACGCATCCCTTCGACTTGGTCGTAGGCGAATCGCAGGGGCGAGAGGTATGGATTGGCCAGCCACTCCTGGCCCACGTCGTAGACGCGGCCAGCGCCCCCGTAGACACCTGCCGTCCGGTTGAGGTGGGAGGTGAGCTGGAAGGTTCGCGGCCCCGTCTCGAGGAGGTGCACCTCCGCACCCGAGCCCACGGTGGTGACGATTTCCTGCGGGTCGATCCACGGTTTCGTGCGGTTCGAAGGGATGGTGACCACGGCGAGAGGACGGTCGCGGGTGGGGTCGAGCAGATGGTGGGCGAGCGCGTCGACTTTCGCGGCGGTGTCTGCGAGGTGCAGACCGCCGCTCGGTCGTGTGCTCCCCGTCGTTTCCTCGGCTTCGTGGGTCACGGTCGATCGCCGAGCAGCCCTGCCTGGGGCGGCTTCGCGCGCGGTCGCGACGATGTCTTCGTTCGCTGCCCCGCTGCTCCCTGTACGGACTGTGCTCCGCAGGTCGTCGCCGGCCAGCGGCGGATAGACCGCGGCAGCGTCACCGAAGACCTTGTGGGGCCCCAGCCTCTCGTTCAGATCCCAGGTGCACCCTGAGTTGACGACCCAGACGTCTGCGTGGATCCGCAGAGTGGCAGCGATGTCGTCCGCGTTGAAGCTCGACGTGCCCGAGTCATCCTTCGTGATGACGACGAAGGGGTGGCGGCGCTGCGGATCGGTGATGCGCTGGGCAAGGTGGCGCGCCTGCTCTGACGTCGATACGTGGGTGGCGGTCCCCGGTGCGGCCTTCATCATGTCCCCCCTGTCGTCTCAGTGCGTTGGAAGCGTGTCGACGAGGTCGGCCACGGCACCGTCACCGCGACTGCGCAGAAGCTCGACAAGATCGTCGTGGCCCGCGCCGACGGTCTTGGCGAATGCCGTCTGGCTCGCGAGGTGCTGCTCGCCGATCCCGGTGAGTTGGGCGAGCATCTCTGGCGGATCGCCGTCCGGGGAGGTGGTCTCGACGACGTGGGCTGTGACGGAGTGGTCAGTCCGGTCGAGGACAAGCCGGAGCAGAACCCCTTCGTGGCTCCCGGCCCCGAGAGCGAGCTCGCGGATGGATCCGATCGATGGCCCCACGTGACTGGTCTCCGCCCACGTGAAGGCGATGTCCCTGCCAGTGTTCTTCAGTTGCAGCGACAGCGGGGGAGCGCCGGCGAGGAAGATGCCGATCTCGTCGGGCACGGCGCGACCACTACCGCGCAGGACGTCGTGGTCGACGCGCAGGTGCCAGGCCAACCGGTCCGTGTCGAGGCGATAGAGGCCGGCGACAGTCTCCGGTGCGTTGGTCGGGACGAAGGGGTCGTCAGCCGGCCGCAACTCGATCATGCCCTTGTGGGTGCGGAAGACCGGTGCTGCGCTGTACATCAACACCGAGTTGGGCGAGACCTTGAAGGCCATCGACAGATCCTGCGCGAGATCGGACAAGACAGCCGGACCACTTCCCAGGCGCTCGATCATCGCAGGAACGACCCCTCCGTACTCCGGCAGTTCCCACGCGCGTAGGGCTACGTGGTGGCGACTGGACCGCATGACCCGCGGCTCGTTGAAGACCCGGTCACGGAATCCTCGCCTGTTGAAGTCCTCGTCGATGACGTCCGCGATCTCGTCCGTGGTCATCGGTCGGCCCCGCAGGGCGAGGACAGCGACCCCCTTGCGGGCGATGTTGCGAGGCCACAGGACGAGTGACCCCTCGAGGCGACGGATACCGGCAATATGTTCAATGGCGAAGGGGAGGTGCTGGAGCGCGACACCATCCTGAGTGAGTTGTTCCTCGAGTCCCGCCTCGTCGACGACCGGGCCCTCGCCCACGAGCGGCAACGCATCAGGTTGCGGGAGCCGGAAGTCATTACGGCGAATGGCGGCGAGCTCGGCGTCGTGGACGTAGCCGCTCACGTGGAGCATCAGTCGGAAGGCTCCCGCGTCGGCGGAATCCTCGTCGAGTGGCACCTCTGCCTCCGGCGCGAAGGCACCCAGACCCGACTCGAACTGAAAGAGGGCCCACCGGACCGCACGAAATCGAGGTTGTGCGAGCTTCTCCCGGAAGCGCGTGAGGAGGCGCGACTCGAGTTGTCGCACCCGCTCACGGGTCACGCCATGCGCTTGGCCGATCTCATCAAGGGTCCTGCGACCTGGCCCGAGCTTGAGCAGGCGGTGGGTGAGAATGTCCGATTCTCGCGGGTCGAGACCCTGCTGCCACTCGCTCAGCAGGTCCATGGGGTCCTGCCCGTCAGCTGGCGCGATCTCGGTGTCGCGCAGACGCTCCACCGCCTCGGTGACATCAGCAGGAGCCGGCCGGGTCAGCACCTGCTCGACGCCTCGCCACGTCCCTGCGCCCGCAGAGAATCGAGCCCACTCGAGGACCGTCGTGAGGTCGTCGAGAGGGACGGAATCGTTGGGCGCTGACGAACTGATGTGCATAGTGATAAACCTACCGTTGACCACCGACAACGTCGGCCGAGAGCCCTTCGAATCCAGATAGATTTGCCGAGGGTGAGCGGGGGTTTTCCGCCTTGGTTGGTTGGTGGAATGACGCTAAAATAGACCTAGAAGGTGCAAGGGGAATTGCTGCTTCAATTCCTTCCGATGAAAGGCTCCTCATGAGTTCCATTTTTCTTGTCAATTCCGACCTCGATGAAGGCTTCTACGTCACCGAAGAAGATGCTCGCAGCCGTGTCGACGAGCTGGCTTCCCAGTCAGCAGGAGGACAGCGCGGCCGCTACTCGTCGATCCTCGAGATCGAGGACACGAAGTACGAGATCCACCGGGGTGGAAGCGTCCCCGACAGCGTATGGCTCTTGCTCGAGGAGGGTGAGATCTGCGACGACTTGGGCTACAGCGTGACGCGTGCCAGCGCGCGCGAGGACCTCGAGGCCTGGGACATCACCGGCTTCGAGAACTGGGAGATCTCGCAGGAGCGGGAGCAGGGCATGCGTCTGGCCGATTACCTGCAGGAGTGCTGGGGCCCGTACGAGATCGTGCAGGTTCAACGCCACGACATCCAAGGCGAGCAGGGCCAACCAAGCGTTGCCGCCATCCGCGCGAAGAACCTCATTCGCCACGACACCGACCTGCCGGAGCCGATGATGAGCGTACGAGATGACTTGACCACGTACACGTGGGTGCCGAGCGACGACATCGTCGTTGAGGTCCGAGTCAAGGGCGAGACGTGGGAGTCGCTGGTCGTGCACAAGCCCGACGCTCGGCCCAGCGTCCGTGTCCACGCAGATGAGATCGTCGACTCTGCCCGGTGGGCGATGGGTATCCAGTCGCGGGTCGACCTGCGCCTCTACCTCGGGCCAGATCAGACAGGGATTTTGCATATGGCGGATCTAGACGTTTGATCGAACGAATGAGGGTGCAGGCGCGAATAATTCCTGCACCCTTATTCGATACGCATTTACGCGTGCGTGCAGGGCGTGAGTATTCGTGTTCATATTGTCCTCCGCATATGTATCAACGAGCGACGCGGGGATAGCCACTGAATTGCTCAAAATAGAGATTTTCGTGGTGATTTACGAACTTCAGAGTCAGTCGATTGCTTAGCGCGGTACCAGATTTATACGGGCCAGCTTCGCGGCAGCAGTTTCGATCTGATTGAGCACCAAGCCGACGATGTCCTTCGGCGCGACCGCCACAGAGCTGACCGACAGAGCGCCGCGTCCCGTTGAACGTGCGCGTTGGGCTGCCTCACCTGTCGAGCGAAGCCCAGGTCTTCTGGGCCGCTCGCATCGACGAAGCTGAGTCCCAGGATCCGTCGATCTTCACCCCCAACGGCTACGTCGTCAGCGCGTTGCAGGCGGCGTGGTCGGCGATCCACCACACGCCGGTCCCGGACGAGATGGCGTGCCTGCACCTGCAGCACACCCTCGACACCGCGATCCGGATCGGCAACGACACCGACACCGTCGCGGCGATCGCCGGCGGCCTCCTCGGTGCTCGGTGGGGAGCCTCGGCGGTGCCCGCTGCATGGCGTCGGATCGTCCACGGCTACCCGGGCCGTACGGCGGAGGACCTCGTCGAGCTCGCCTTCCTCGCGACACGCGGCGGAGAGCCCAACGGGTACGGCTGGCCCGGCTGCGAGTACATCCCGTACTGGCAGGCCCACCTGCCGGTCCTCGTGCAGCACCCTTTTGACGAAGGGGTGTGGCTCGGCAACGTCAAGGCGCTCGACGACCTGCCGCAGGAGATCACTGCCGTGGTCAGCCTCTGCCTCACTGGCTCGAAGCAGGTCCCAGCTGGCGTGCTTCAGGTGCCCTTCCGCCTCATCGATGAACCAGAGCGCGAGGCGAATCTCAACGTCGAGCACGTCATCACCGACGCTGCCCGGACCGTGGCCGACCTGCGGGCCGAAGGCCACCAGGTCCTCATCCACTGCGTGGCCGCCGAGTCGCGAACCCCCACGGTGGGCATCGCCTACGCCATGATCGGCGGTGTGGATGTGGAGACCGCGACGAAGGGGTCTGCGCGGCTATGCCCGACGCTTCATCCAATCGAGGTTCTGTCCGTCCTCAGGGAGGTCTTGCCTGACAGGTGATCCGGCTCTAGCGCCGACGAAGGCTCATGCAGTGGCGCACATGTCTCGTCGGCAGAGGTCTACCCGTCTTGCCGATTCAGGGCGGTGCGCAAAGTCTCACTTGTGAGCTCGATCCTTCCTCGCATAGGGCGGTAGGCGACTGCGCACGCGTCAGCATGAGATGGCCATCAGAGCGGTAATGTTCACTAGGCCGAGGTGATTGGGTCATCGGGGCGTCGCTGCTGTCGCGAAGGTTAGGCGCACGATGGAGGGCGTGAGCCACATCGCGGTGACGAAGGGATTAATAGGGGAGTGTTTTATGGCGGATGAGATTGAACTGGTCGGTGACGGCGATGGCGTCGCGATCGTGGGAAACCCCTCGGCTGTTGAGCGATTCCTCGATCACGCGGGCCTTCGGGAGCAAGCTCAGCGGTTCGACCTCGGCAGGCTCCGCACTGCTACGCAGGCCGGGGGTGACACTCTCACAACCGTGGCCAAAATCGTGGAGAAGTCCGGGATGTACCTCAAATTGACGCCCGAGTCGGCACAACAGCTTCGAGATGCCGGCGGTCTTATGAAGACCAAGACCAAGGGCGTAAGCCATGCGATGCTCGGTGAGACTGGCAAGAAGTCGCTCAAGTGGCTCCAGGTGGAGGATGGTCCGAGTTCGCTCCTGTCGAACCCTGCCGTGCTCTCTGGCGTGGGTGGCCTCATGAGTCAACTCGCTCAGCAGGTCGAGGCGCACGAGTTGAAGGAGCTGCTCGTCCGCATCGACGAGAAGCTTGATGATGTACGGCGCGTGCAGCGGGACGCCGTGCTCGCCAGGATGACGAGCGCTGGGGCCGCTATCGATGAGGCCATGACTATTCATGCACAGGGCGGTGACCCGAAGACGGTGTGGGACAAGGTCAGCGGGGTCTCGACCACGATCTTCAACGTGCAAGATCAGGCGCTCCTTGACCTACGCGCACTCGCAGACAATATGGATGGCAAGACCAAGACCGGCGAGTTAAAGCGAGCGGCACGGGGCATCGACGGTGAGGTTGCAGTTCAACTCGCGATCCTCGCTCGCTGCTTTGAGCTCCAGGACAGTTTCCGGGTGGTCGAGCTCGACTACGTCCTTAGTACGGCCCCTGAGAACCTTGAAGGTCACCGGCTTGGCGTCGCAGCGGCACGGGAGATGCGGCGAGCAGCTGTGCTCGGCAGCACGAGTCGGCTCATGTCCCGGTTGGATGCAGCCGGTGCGATAGCCAACGACAACATCCTTCTTCATGCTCGCGCGGCGCGCTCCGTGATCGGTTGGCTCAATGCCACGGCGGAGATTGTGGAGGATTTTCACGCCCCTCTGGGGATCGGGTCCGCTCGCAGACCGCTAAGTGCGATCCGGTGGCGTGAGGCTGTGCGTGACCCGCAACAAAGGCGGACAGCCGGGAAGGAAGCGGGTCAGAAGGCCCTTGTGGCTGGTGGCGCTGTCGCGGCTCTGGCCTTCACTGGCCAGGCGTTGACGCCCACGGATGATTCCCAGTCCACCTCGTAGCGGCGTCTTGCACTTCAGTAGGCGGTATGCCAAATGGTTAGACAGACGTGCTGCTCATTGTCGGTGGCGTCGGATAGGTTCCGATGCATCGTGGCATTTCAATGGAGGAGGTGCGGTGGGGCAGGTCAGCACGTGGGGTGAATCGAGCGCTCCGACGGCTTCAGCTCGTGGCGGATGCGCTCGGTTCCTCGGATCGGATGCGCTCGTTGCGGCGTTTCTGCGGGCGGCGCTAGGCGCGCAGGCTACTGACGCTCGGTCGGTCCTCCTCCACGGGAAGCACGTGTCGGAATTCGGCGTCCCGGCTGTGTCACGCATCGCGTGCCTCCAGCGGCTCCCTACGTGGAACGAGCAGGTCGAGACGATGGAGTCCGCCCCACCGATCCGAGACTTGATCGACCACGGCCAGCACCTCAAGGCGACGCACGACCCCGACGCAACGGTGGCAGCTCACCCATCGGCCAACGGACTCGCAAGCGAGTTACGCGCCAAGATCGCCTCTCACGGGGGCGACCCTGCCCCAGTGCGACTCCTCAAGGCCGAATTGACTCAATTGCTGGAAGGGAACGATGAGCTGTGCAAGCAGCCACGCGTATCACGTCAAGAAATCAACTGCTTTGAACGTCGCATCGCCGTGGATGCCCTCGGCGCGATCCACCACGACGACCCGCATACCACACCCTCCCCGCCTCCGACCCCAGACCGTCCAAGCCCAGAGGACCCTCGGTGCCAAACATCTACGACAACCTGGACCACACAACCATGCTTGGTCCCGCTCTGCGCACCTCGCTTGAGCACTTCGAGACGGTCGACGCGGCGACCGGCTACCTGGACCTGCGGGGTTGGGACTCGTTAGCGGACGTGGTCGAGGCCAAGGCGTTCGAGGAAGGCGATCCTCCGGTGGCACGGGTGCTGGTCGGGATGGTTGCCCCAGCGGATTCACAGCAGCTGCTGGACTCCCTCAAGGAGCAGGTGCAGCCGCCAGCCTACGGAGCCGACATCGTCGATATGGACAGGGCCCGGGAGCGGCGCGACCAGCTCGTCAAACACTTGCGCAACCAGTTGATGCGCGGCCTGGCAACCGCCAAGGGCCAGCAAACCCTCCAGACGCTCAAGGGCCAGCTCCAAACGGGCCGTGTCCAGATGAAGGTGTTCACCCAGCGGCCCCTGCACGGCAAGACCTACATCTTCCACGCACCGGATGACCCATTCGCGAGCAAGTGGGGCTACGTCGGGTCCTCCAACCTGACCGGCGCCGGCCTGCACAACAACCTCGAGCTGAACATCGACGTCCAGGACTCCGACGCAACAGCGAAGCTGGCCACCTGGTTCGACGAGCAGTGGGAGGACCCCTTCTCGCTACCCATCACCGAAGAGATCATCGAGCTGATCGCCAACTCGTGGGCCGAGCAGGACCAGCCCACCCCCTTCGAGGTCTACCTCAAGGTCTGCCACGCCCTGAGCCAAGACGCCCGTGACGGCATGGGCTATGTCCTTCCGAAGTCGATGAGCACCCTGTTGCTCGACTACCAGGAGAACGCCGTGCGGACGCTCTCCCGGCGCATCGTGCGCCGTGGGGGGACCATGCTCGGCGACGTCGTCGGTCTGGGCAAGACGCTGACCGCCGTCGCGACCGCTCTGATGCTGCAGGCCGCCGAGGACTACTCCACCCTCGTGCTATGCCCCAAGAACCTCGAGAAGATGTGGAACGAGCACCTCGAGAAGTACGACATCACCGGCCGCGTGGTGCCCTACTCCATGGCCGAGAAGGTGCTGCCGGAACTGAAGAGGTTCAACCTCGTCATCTGCGACGAGTCGCACAACCTGCGCAACAACAGCACCGTCGCCTACGAAGCGATCCACGACTACATCCGCGCCAACAGCTCCAAGGTGCTGTTGTTGACCGCGACCCCGTACAACCTGGCCTTCACCGACGTGGCCAACCAGCTCGCCCTGTACATCGACGAGGACGACGACCTGGGCTTCACGCCCAGCGCGGCCCTGGCCAAGGACCCAAACCTGCGGACCAAGGTCGATGGCAAGATCGACACCTTGGCTGCCTTCCGCCTCTCGGAGGAGCCCGAGGACTGGCGACGGCTGATGAGTGACCACCTCATCCGCCGCACCCGCTCCTTCATCAAGCGCACCGCCCGCACCGAAACGGTGCGCGGCCCGGACGGCTCGCTCGTGGAACGGGAGTACCTGCAGTTCGCCAACGGGGCGAAGTTCCACTTCCCCACCCGCGTCGCCACCCCGATCAGCCACCCTTTCAGCAGGGACGACCCGGCCCGGCTGATGGAAGACGAGGCGACCCTCGACGCTGTTCGTGATCTCGAGCTGCCCCGCTATCGCCTCGCGGACTACGAAGACCCCAAAGCACGTAAGACTGACGAGGACCGAACGATCCTCGAAGACATTCGCTCAGGGCGTGGCAATGTCAGCGGCTTTGTGCGCATCGGCCTGTTCAAGCGGCTCAGCTCCTCGGGGCACTCCTTCGTCCTGTCCCTGCAGCGTCAACGGGCCCGCAACGAGCTGTTCATCTACGCCATCGAGGCTGGCAAACCGATTCCTATCGGTTCATTGAGCAACCGACAGGTGATGGTCAGCGACGAAGATGTCGAGGCCAACGCCGACACGGGTGGAAGCCTCGCCACCCGGTACGAGGCCATGGTCGACTCCGCACCGGCCAAGACCCGCTGGATCAACTCCGGCGTCTTCAAACCAACACTGCGGGCCGAACTCGAGCAGGACAACGAGGCCATCAACGACATGCTCGACCGGTTTGGCAACTGGGATGCCAGTCGCGACTCCAAGATCAACGCGCTCATCGACCTACTCGCGCACGACCACAAGGGTGAGAAGGTCCTGGTTTTCACTGAGTACAGCGACACCGCGTCCTACGTCGCCTCCGCCCTCACCGCGGCGGCCATCAACAACGTCGGGCTGGCCACCGGTGACAGCGAGAATCCGTCGGATCTTGCCCGTCGCTTCTCCCCAGAGTCCAACCTTCTCCCCGGGCAAGACTCCACCACCCCGGTGACGGTGAAGGACCCGATCGATGTCCTCGTAGCTACCGACGTTCTCTCCGAGGGACAGAACCTGCAGGATAGCCACATCGTCGTCAACTACGACTTGCCGTGGGCGATCATCCGCATCATCCAGCGCGCCGGCCGCGTCGACCGCATCGGACAGAAGTCCGACGTGGTCAACGTCTACCTGATCACCCACGAGAAGATCGAAGAGCAGATCAACCTGCGCAAGCGGATCAAGCACCGCCTGGGTGCAGCAGCCCAAGCCTTCGGCTCGGACGAGCGCTTCTTCGGCGGCGACGAGGAAGTCAGGATCCTCGACGACCTCTACAAGGGCCGCGTCGGCGACGACGAGGAAGCCGAGGCCGACGTTGACGCCGTCAGCGAAGCCTGGCTGGTCTGGTCTCAAGCGCAGGACAAGCACCCCGCCATCACCCAGAAGGTCCTGACCATGCAGGACATGGTCCACACCACCCGCGACCAGCGCCTCAACGAACCCGGCGGATCGGTCAGCTGCTTCGTCTCGACCGAGTCGGGGGTCGACGCATTCGCCACCGCCAGCATCACCCCCGACGGGCAGGGCAGCACCAAGCTCCTCACCCCGCTCGAAGCGATGACCCTCTTCCGCGCCGAACCGACCACCCCGACCGTGGCGATTCGCGAAGACCACTTCGAGTGGGAAGCAGAACTCGTCCACGGACCCCTACACATCGAATCCCTGGCGGCAGGCAACCTCAAAGGCATCCGAAAGTGGACCTGGCAACGACTCGGTGGCACCGTCTTCGGCAATGCAGCCGGCCCCGGCCTCGACGCCCTCCACGAGCGGCCACTCACAGCCCATGCGACGGTGCGTCTGACGCAGGCGCGACGCAACAAGTACAGCCTCGACGACCTCGCAGCGCTCATCGCCCAACTGCACGGCGAAGACCGCCTCGTCATCGGCACACGAGACTCCGACACCATCAAAATCGTCTGCTCACTGGGGGTACAGAACGCATGACCGACCCACTCGTCGCCCGCACCGAGGCCCGCGACTATCAGCGCCTCTTCCTGCAAGACCTGCATTGGTCCGCACCCGACCACCCACCCGTCGTCTACGACCACGAGGGGCGCTCGGTGACTGCGACCAACGTCTCCTCCTTCAAGGGCCTACGGGTGTGGGCGGTCAACGAGAAGCCCGAGTCCAAGCTCGAGGCCGAGATCGACCGGCTGTTGGCGCAGAACAGCACCGACCGGATCGTCATCTTCCACGACGACAACACGCAGGTCTGGCGCTGGCCAGCCAGACGCGTCACAGGAAACAGCACCGCCACTCGCCTGAGTCGCCACCGCCACACCACCGGCAGCGCCGATCCAACCTTCGCCGCCAAACTCGACGTCATCCGCCTACCGCACGACCGCGGGCTCAACGTCAACGAGGTCGTGGCCAAGGTACGCGAAGCCTTCGACATCGAAGCGCAGAACGAAACCAAGGCCGCATCAAAGCTGATGGCCCGCATGTACGCGGCCATGACAGATGCCTACGCCGGCCTGCGGACGACCGCTACTGAGCGGGATCACCAGATCTCGGTCACCCTCGCCAGACTCCTATTCCTGATGTTCGGCGACGACACTGATATGTGGCGGCCCAACCTCTTTCGCGACTACATCTACAACCACACCGCCCAAGATGGATCCGACATCGGGCAACGGATCACTGACCTGTTTGCCTACCTCGACACCAGCGACACCGACCGGACAGACACGCCGGAGGCTCTCGTCGAATTCCCCTATGTCAATGGTGGCATCTTCGAAGAAGCCATCACCCTCCCGGCCAGCATGACCGCCGAGTTCCGCACCGTCGTGCTGGAAGCCTGCGACCGCGACTGGGCAACCATCAGCCCGGCCATCTTCGGATCCATGTTCCAATCCGTGCGCGATGCTGAAACCCGTCGTCAGCTCGGGGAGCACTACACCTCCGAAGAGAACATCCTCAGAACGCTTGATCCGCTCTTCCTCGACGAACTTCGTGCCGAGTTCAACCACATCAAGACTCTCGGTAGATACGAAGCCGACAGGCTCCGCAAGTTGCGCGACAAGCTCGGCCGCATCCGATACATGGACCCAGCCTGCGGCTGTGGCAACTTCATCATCGTCGCCTATCGCGAGTTGCGGGACCTCGAACTGGCAATTATGGAACGTCTCCAAGAGATAACCGGCGACAACCCGATGCTCTTAGCCAATGTCGGCCTAAAAGTCACCCTGGACCACTTCTACGGCATCGAGATCGATGAGTGGCCCGCCCGCATCGCCGAAACCGCAATGTTCCTCGTTGACCGCCAATGCGACCTCAAGCTCACTGCCTCTCTCGGTTTCGCCCCCGATCGGCTGCCAATCCAAGAGCAGGCCACCATCGTCGTCGGTAACGCCCTCCGCACAGACTGGGCCCGAGTGTGTCCTCCCGAGGGTGAAGTCGTGATCGCCGGCAACCCTCCCTTCTTGGGACACGCCACCCGCACCGGGGAACAGGCCGAGGACTTGCGTCAGGCCTGGGGGAAAGACGACATCAGCCGCCTGGACTACGTCACTGGGTGGCATGCCCAAGCACTGCGCTACTTCCAGGGCCGCGACGGGCTCTTCGCTTTTGTCACCACCAACTCGATAACTCAAGGTGACCCGGTGCCACACCTTTTCGGGCCGATCTTCGACGCTGGTTGGGTGATCAAGTTCGCCCACCGCACCTTCCCGTGGTCCTCCGAGGCAGTCGGCAAGGCCGCGGTGCACTGCGTCATCGTCGGTTTCACAACGGTGCTGGGCAAGACCAAGCCAAGGCTGTTCGACCACGCCCCCGACGCGCATGCGGCCGACCGTCGGGTGAACACAATCAACGCCTACCTCGTCGAAGGCCCCAACGTCTTCATCACCAAACGCTCCAGACCCCTCGTCGCCGGATTGCCCGAAGCCACCTTCGGGAACATGCCACGGGATGACGGCAACCTCGTCGTTCTGCCCAACTCCTTCGACGAAGTCCACCGCGACCCAGTCGCTCGCAAGTACCTTCGGCCGTTCATCGGAGCCGAAGAACTTCTGAACGGGAAGAAGCGATGGTGCCTGTGGCTTACCGCTCTCGACCCTGAGGACCTGCACCGCAGCAGTATCCTTCAAGACCGTGTCAACGCGGTACGTCGGTTCAGGCTGAAAAGCACCGCCGCAAGTACGCACAAGATGGCAGAGACGCCGCACTTGTTCGGCCAACGCCCTGCCCTCTACACCCAGCCATACCTCGTCATCCCCCGTGTCTCCAGTGAACTCCGCGATTACTACCCCGTCTGCCGCGTCGACTCGGGCGTGATCGCAAGCGATGCCACCTTCACCGCAGCTGACCCTGACGGGCTGCTTTTCCCAATCATCTCTTCTGCCATGTTCATGGCCTGGCAGTCCACTGTCGGCGGTCGATTGGAGTCACGACTGCGCTTCTCCAACACGATCGTGTGGAACAACCTGCCCATCCCCACGTTCAGCCCTGAGACCAGGCAGGCACTCATCGCAGCCGGCAAGGCACTTGAGGTCGCTCGCGAGGCCTATCCAGATAGAACCATGTCCGACTTGTACCGGACTACAAGTATGCCCGCTGACTTGCGTGGGGCCCACGATGATGTCGATGCAATCGTGGACGGTGCCTTCGGAGCCCGAGGCGCGACACCCACGCTGGAGGAGCGACAACGGCTGCTCTTCAAGGCCTACGAAGAGACTACGACGGCACAAACTGGGGCGCGCTAGCCCCATTCAGGGAGGATGACAGGATGCCCCTAACACCTCATGCAGCGAGGCGCGGGTCAAGACATCTGGGTAGAAGGGGGGTTCACCAGGATGGGTAGTGCTAGTGCCGCCGACTTGGAAGACGCATTGTCCATGCACCTCAGCGAGGTGGGCTTTGACGTCTACCGTCCACAATCCGAAGAATTGCCGTGGTTGGTCGCGGCTGATCTGCATTTGGGGCTGCTTGTTATCGACCTCGCGGACGATGAAGAGCTCGGAATGGTGGACCTGAACCAAAAGCTGGGTCGTCTGCGCAAGGACATTCCAGAAATCTCACGGGTACCCGCCCAGAGACTTGTCATCACCCACGGCGCGACAGCATCCAGTGAACAGATTGCGACTGCCGAGGATGCTGTCGCGGGCGCGTTTCTCAAACACCTTGCACGAAAGGGCATGGAGGACGAGGCGCGGAGCGCGGTATCCGCTCACTTCGCTCCTCGTCTCAACATCGACGTCCCGCGACGCGACCCCCTGTCCGATGAGGGAGCGGCTGAGAGGGCTGTTCAGCGTTTGGTTCTTGACGCAGAGCAGAGTGAGATTGCCTGCCGGCCTGTAGACGATGTCCTCCTCCTCACGGGGCCACCGGGCAGCGGGAAGACGCTTGTCCTGGCCGCGAGGGCTAAGTGGTTGGCGCGCCAGCATCCCAGTTGGAGGATTGCACTTCTCTGCTACAACCGGGCGCTCGTCCCCTACTTGGAAGCACTCGTCTGGGGACATGCCAACATCAGCGTGTACACCGTAGGAAGGTTTGCAAGTCTGCTGCGCGTGCGAGTCTCCCTGGATGATGAGGAGCGGGCCGAGCGCGACGTCGACCGGGCGTTGAGGGAGATCACGCCAGCGTTTGACGCCGTTCTGGTCGATGAGTGGCAGGACTTCATGGATGCATGGACACGTCTGATCCTCGGCGTGGTTCGGCCGGGCCGGGGCGGTGTGGCCCTCGCCGGTGACCCGAAGCAGGCGCTCTACCGCGACGGTGACTGGGATGTTGCCCTGGCAGGGCGGACGGTCGAGATGGCAACTCTCTCCAAGCCGTATCGATCGACGAGACAAATTCTCGACGTAACCTCTGCGCTGGATCCGACCATGGATGTCTCTGGCAGAGACCAAGCTCTCGACGGCCAACCCGTCGATCTTGTCTGGGCGGAGAACGTCGCCAGTAGCGCGGATGCCGTTGCGAGAGACGTTCGATTGCTTTTGGATGAAGATGAACGCCAGCTTCAGGATATCGGTGTCCTGGTGACGCGGAAATGGGACATGGGAAGGGTGCTTCATGCCCTGAAGAACGCGGACATCCCGGCCGAACCCGTGTACCCCAATAA
This sequence comes from Janibacter sp. DB-40, assembly GCF_029510815.1. Taxonomy (NCBI): domain Bacteria; kingdom Bacillati; phylum Actinomycetota; class Actinomycetes; order Micrococcales; family Intrasporangiaceae; genus Janibacter; species Janibacter sp. DB-40. Next base: position 1,388,283 of record NZ_CP120360.1, read on the forward strand.
GGCGGCAGAGTTTGATCTGTCCAAGCCCGTCGTCAAGGTCCTGACCGTACACTCCGCCAAAGGTTATGAGTTCGACGTCGTCTTCCTTGTAGGCATGGAGCACTTGGCCAACCCTGACGGGAGTGTTCGCGCCAACAGGGAGGGACGCAGCGGCTATGTCGGCGCGACCCGGGCCAAGGATCAGCTAGTGCTCACCTACAGCAAGGAGAACGTCTACCTGGACCGGATTCGAGCGTTGCCCGCTGATCTCGTTCGTCAGTGGGTCTGGCCCGACGACTATCCCGAGGAGGACTGATGGCAGATCTGAGAGTCAAGGGCGAGTACGTCGGACCCGGCGAGCAAAAGACCGCGGAGCACCTCGGCGGGGCGTTGCCCGACGACTGGGTCATCTTCGCCGGTCGCAAGCTTCCCGGGCCGAACCGGGACGACGCCGACTTGGTGATCGTGGGGCAGAATCTCCTCTTCGTCGTCGAAGAAAAGGCATGGGGCCCCACCGTGGTCGTCGACGACAACCACTGGTACGTGGGCAACGATCCAAGACCAAATCCCCTCAACCGGGTGGCTCAGGTGGCACGCATCGTGGCGACCACGTTGAAGCAGAACGCCAAGGGGTACAAGAACCTGGGGCGCGCCCACCGGGTGGTGCCGGCTGTGGTGTTGAGCCACTCCAATCTGCAGGTGCTGGGGGGAGCGAACCACGACGGGCGGGAGCACATCTGGAGCCTCAAGGAGGCGGCACCTGCTCTCACCCGCCTCGATCGCGAATTCGACGGCCCGTCGCTGGGGCATGCACGTCGATCAGCGATGGCCTATCTGGACGATCTGCCCAAACCGGTGGGGAAGCCCACGCTCGGCCCCTACCGATTGGAGTCCCGACTCTCCAGTGCGGGCCAGGAACAGTCCTGGTCCGCTGTCGACTCCGCAGGTGAGCGCGTCATTCTCAAGTCATACCCCATGGCTGCCCTCGGCGGGCATGGGGATCCCGGAGAGTTCCTCCGGCGCGAGTATGTCGCTGTCAACCGTGTCGCCGACCTCGGTCGGACTTGGCGGGCGTTCCCACCCTTCAAGGACGACCCCAGCGGCCTGTTCGTGGTCCCTGTCGTCCCGCCCCGCGGGGGGATGACGCTCCACAAGTCCGTGCAGAAGGCCGTTCCGGAGCGCGTTGATGGCAGGCTAGACACCGACTTGGCTCGTGCTGTGGTGATCGACGCCTTCGAAGGTCTGAACGATCTGCACGCCGCCGGGCTGGTGCACCGAGCGTTGCACCCTAAGCGAGTGTGGCTGCACCAGAGGCGACGGATCATGTTCAGCGACCTCAACCTCGCACGGGTCGTCGGGGACGAGTCGATCGCCCTGTGGGCGGTCGACGGCGACATGAGCGAGGATTTCCGAGCCCCTGAGTGCGCCGCCAGCATCTCCTTCGCCACGCCGAAATCTGACGTCTACAGTCTGGCCATGTGCACGGCCTACTGGCTGCTGGGCATGGACGTGCTGGATCTTACGCACGAGCAACTGGGGCAAGCCGTGGTGCGCGCCTATCCGTGGGCCGAGCCAATGCTGAAGGCACTGTCGGGCGACGCGAAGGATCGGCCAGACGCAGAGGAGTTGGTCGGCGAACTCAGGCCTGTGCGCGCGGAGACACCCGCAGTCACGACCGAGCTGGGCGTTTTCGAAGAAGGAGGTCTTATCGACGACCGCTACGAGATCCTCGAGGAGTTGGGGCGCGGCGGGTTCGCTACGTCGTGGAAGGTCCATGACCGCCAGCGCGAGCTGTCCCTGGTCCTGAAGCAGTTTCATGCCGATCTGCCGGAGACCGTCCGGTCCGAATTCCGTGCAGCCCACAGCCTGCACTCCGACTACCTTGGCGGGGTCTACGATCTTCACGTCAACGAGGCACCGTTGTACATCGTCTCGGAGTACGTCGAGGGAGAGAGTCTCGGGGACGAGGGGCAGGCCTTCACCGTTGAGCAGCTGAGGGCGATCGCAGCAGACGCGCTTCGCGGGTTGGAATACATTCATGGTCGTGACTTGGTCCACGGGGACGTCACCCCGTCCAACGTCATCGTCGCTCCCGACGGAAACTCCGCGAAGCTCATCGACTTCGGTCTCATGGTGCGTTCGGGTGAGCAACCGGCTGGCCAGACGCCCAAGTTCGCAGCACCGGAGCTGGTCAAGGGCTCGCCGGCGACGATCGCTAGCGACATGTTCGGAATCGCGGCGACGATGGCCTACGCCATGCTGGGTCGGACGATCAGCTCCACCGCTTCGGGCAGCTTTGAGCTGCTTCCCCCGACACCGGATGAGAAGTCAACCTGGGGGCAAGGCGGCGAACGCCTGTTGGAGATGTTCCTCAGCAGCGCCACAGAGGACCCTTCTGAGCGACCGTCCGCCAAGGAGTTTCTCAGCCTCCTGCGCAGCACCCAGCTTGCATCACGTCCTGAGGAGCTGACGGCCAATGACAAGTATGTGGTCAATGAGAACGTCGGAGCGATCAGACGGCTTTACCGCGCGAGCTCGGAGGGCAATGCTGGCAACCGTGGGCTGGATGACAAGTTCGCGCTAGCGACATACGTCCCGACGCGTCTGGACGAACGCCTTCTTCCGCGGGTGCTCGCGGGAGAGCTGGACGTCGTCCTGCTGAGCGGGAACCCTGGAGACGGTAAGACCTCCCTCTTGGTGCAGCTCGGCCACGAGCTCAAGGGATCGCCAGAGGCGAGGATTCTGCACGAGGACGACGCTGGGTGGGCCATTCAACACGGTGACAGGGCATTCCACGCAGTCTTCGACGCGAGCGAATCACATGGGGAGCTCACGTCCGACGAGCTCGTGAAAAGGGCACTGGATCCTGTCCTGTCACAGAAGCAAGGCCCCGCCACGGCGCTGATCGCAATCAACGACGGACGCTTGCACCAGTTCTTCGAGGACAACAGTGACGTGTACGAGGACTGGTGGTTCGAGGTCCAGGACCAACTCGCGGGGAAGGATGTAGGCGAGTCCAGGGTGGTGCTTGTCGACTTGAAGCGTCGCGCCTTCGCGTCGGCAGACGGTGAGGGGCTGGCCGACAGGACCCTGAAATCCTTGGTCCACCAAGATCTGTGGGAGGACTGCTCGTCGTGTGCGGCCCGCTCCCTGTGCCCGATCCTCAGCAACCGAGAGAAGTTGGTGGGTGAGGGAGCCGCAGCCTTCGGCGAACTCGTCTTGATCAGCCACCTTCGCCGGCGCCGCCGAGCTACCTTCCGAGATGTCAGGTCCGCTGCAGCTTGGCTCATCACCGGTGACAGGGACTGTTCCGACGTGCACAAACTGGTGAAAGAGGGGAAGGACCCGCGACTGATGCCCCACGCACTCACCCACGACCTCGGTTTCGTGACCGACAGCAACGACTACCTCGTCGACGAGTGGAGCGACCTCGACCCGGCGCTGGTCCCGAGTCCGGCCGTTGACCGTGTCCGCCGGCTGTCGACCACTGCCGATAGAGAGCCCTTCTTCCGAAGTGCCGACAGCGCTGCTCGTGCCATCTACTTCGGCGATCGCTCTTTTCAGGATGTCGAACGGCACCAAGTGAGGGTGTACCGGTACCTGGACGAGTTTCTCGGCATGCTCAGAGATGCGGATCCCGTTACGACGAGGGACCGGCTGCTCCTGGGCATGAGCCGACTTCTTGGGGCACCTGGTTACGGGCAGCCCGGACTGGCGTTCAGCATGGGCGTCAGGGACTCCGGGTGGGCGGTCCTGCACGGCATCGAGCGGGAGTCCTTCAGCGTGCGTGTCGCCGACCCCACCCATCGCTATCTGGAGACGATCCCCGATCTCGTCGAGCTGCAACATGTGGATGGTTCGGTCCGGAGCACCCTCAGGCTCAATCTCGACACGGCGGAGATGATCCTGCGTGCAGCCGACGGTGAGCTCGTGGACGACCCAGCTTCCGACGCGATTCGCCAAGAGATCGACGCCTTCGCCGGCCAACTGAGCATGCATCCGTCCAAGACTGCACACATCGTCGACTCGTCTGGCTCCGTGTCCACGGCGACGATCTCTGGTGTCAACATCGCCTTCGACATCGAGGGAGGTCTGCCAGCATGAGGTTCGCCATCCCCAAGGGGCTTCCGCAGAACTCGTTGGTTACGGAGAACGTCATCAACGTCGAGCTGAACGACACGGACGTGGACCGAATGATGACCAAGATCCTCGAGCGCGGCGTGAAGAGGGGCCGGGTCGCGGGTTCCAAAGTCGACACGAAGGACTACGAGGGATACCTGAGGAGACTCCAGGCGTCGCCACACCTCACGGGGGTCGGGGGTGCTCGGGGGTTGGAAGTGCTCGACGGCTGGATCCGGTCCTCGGTACTGGTGCAGGAGACGGCGGGGCTTCGTCGGGACACAGTCCAGATGGGCTATCTGACGCCCCTGACGGTCGCTGCTTACCGCACGGGTCTGCCCCGGAGTCAATCGCGTAACAGAAAGGCCGACGCGCTGGTTTACAAGGCCATGGCCCGCGACCTCGGGAGCCGTGGCGAGACGAACGTGTCTGCGGTGATCCAGAGGTTGTTCGTGGACACGTTCGGTCGTGGTGTGGACCTTGGCCCATATCCGTCCACCAACCCGGCGTACAACGGGTCGGAGGTGGACATCGACACTCTGCTGGCTCTGAGGTTCATCGAGCAGTTCACCGGTAACGAGGCCCACAAGAGGGAGCTGGAGCGACTAGATCCTCCTGTTCCTCTGGCCGTGGACCCCATCGCCCGGGACCTCTTGGAATTCTTGACCTTCTACGGATCCAACGTCCCCGTGGCGGAGGCTTATACCCAGTTCTCGGCTCTCCTCAGCTTGCGCCTGTTCCAGCTGCCGATCGTCACTGCGCATGTGGTCCGGGCACTCCTGTCCGGGGAGGCTGCTCCTCCCTCGACCGGAAACCCGTGTGCTCAGTACGTAGATTTTGTCCGTCGACGCGGCCACCCATCGGACGAGCTGTCCCGCATGTCCGTCCAGCGCGACCTTGAGGTAATGCGGACCTTCTTCGGCGACCGTCTCCTCATGCGTTCCCTCCAGGCTGCAGTCCCGATGCTCCCGAGCCGACCGAACCTGGGAGAGACGGCTGCGGACGAGCTCTCCGGACTCGCGAACCTAAAGAACGATCCCATGATGCAGATGGCTCTGAAGATGCAGATCAGTCAGATCGAGCAAGGGCTGGCGCCCGATGACGAGGGCCGGTCCTTCATCGGCGAGCTCAGGGAGTCCGAGGGTCTCAACGCTGCGGATCAGCTCACGGCGATCCTTGTGGAGGGCCTGCGCAAGCGGGGCTTGGAGAACCAGGTCAAGTGGTTCCACTCGGCAGGCGGGATCAAGAAATCCTACGGCCTGCTCAAGGGGGAGCTCCGGTCCCGTGCCACCTGGCGCTACTCCCTGTCGGACGAGACGCTCGTCGCCCTTCTCTGCATGATCTTCGTCGACGACAGCGGCCGGCGCACTACCTCACGGCTCCCTATCCGCGAGGTCTTGGCTCGGTTGGAGAGGCGTTTCGGCCTGCTCATCGCCACACCGCCACGGGGACTCGACTCCGCGGACGCCCGTGCTGGTGCCGCAGAGAATCTATCCGCGTTCACCCAACGCATGAAGCTCCTCGGCTGCTTTGAGGGGTTGTCCGATGACTTCAGTGCTCAGTTCGTGACCAGGCCGAGAAAGGCTGTGTGATGAGTTCTTCTTGCCGTGAATTGCTCGCCTCGACGCTAGCCGAGCATCTGGCGTCTCAACTTCAGGACGCAGAGCCAGGACACTGCGTGCGGGTGGACGACGTCAACGCCGACCTCGCGCCCAACCTTGCAGCCGCCTTGGCCCGGCAACTCCCTTCGGCAGCGGTGCACATCCTTCGGGCGCATCCGCAAGAGGAGCGGGATATTGCTGCCGAGCGCGCCATTGAGATCCGGAACCGGAAGCAGCAGGTTTGCTTACTCGTGGTTCCTGCCGGCGAGGGACACGCCGCCAGCTCGCTCGACAACTCGTTCAACCGGATCCCCATCCTCGATGCGTTCACCCAGGTTGAACGCCTGCTCACTGACGGCATCGAGGACGAAAACGTTCGTGACTTGGTCTCGCGAAACCGCCGCGGGCTACGGGCCCAAGGGGGGCGGGAAGCTTGGAGTCTCTTCTTGGCGCAGCTGTGCATTGACCCGGTCGTCACCTCCTTCGGCGAGAACCTCTGGATGATCGGGCTGGTGCCGGACCGAGGCCCTGACCCTGGCGCGAGGGTGGAGCGAAACCGGCTGGCCGTGCAGGCGATCAGCCGTCCGAACCGACCGGCCGCGTCCACGGACGAGCGGTTCACCGTCGCAGGCCTGCAAGAGGGAGCCTGGCGAGCTCCACTACGTCAGTTCTGTGAGCAGCGGGGTGCTGAACTGGCGAACCCACGCGTGTGGACGCGGACTCTCGCGGAGAGCCTGCCCGAGCTCACGTTCGACAACTGGGTGCTCGCAGAGGACGTGGCTGAAGACCTCGCCGAGATGGAGATCGTCTCCTTCATTCGCGCCGGTGGTGCCCTTGAGAAGTGGAGCAAGCTCAAGCAGGGAGCGGACGGACAGCTGGTCCTGGAGGTCCCGGAGGACCGTCCCGGACCCATCACGGTCAAGTGGAAGACCTCGCCTCCGAGGGTGGCGGGAGTCGCGAGGTGGGAGCTATCGGTCGTACCGCCGGACGATCTGCGGACCGACGACACGATTCCGCTGGCCTCCTCGACTGTGCCTGGCGGGCGGAGGCAGGCGACTGTCAAGGTTGAGTTGGAAGAGGATTCCTTGTCCGAGGGCACGCGCTTCGTCGTGAGCGTCAAGGCGCTGGGGGAGCACGGGGAGTCGATCAACCTCATCTCCGGGGAGCCCGCCGCGGCTGACAGCCAGGAGTTTCAGATCGTCGGCGGACCGGAAGTGGACTCCTCGCCGAGACGAACGGTGGCTGAGAGTATTCCGGAGGCCGTCTTATTGGCAGCTCACGGCGGTCTCGATGACCTGACTGAGGATTTGCCGTCATGGGACTTGGAGGGGCAGGTCTTCTCCGTCCGGCTTGGCAACAAGCGAGCTGTCCAGATCCGCATCTGTGCTCCTCTGATCAGTTGTCAACGAGCGGCTACCGCTAACCCCGATCGCGCACTGCGCTTCCAAATGGGAGGGGCGTACGGCACACCCCTGGACCCTTCGGGTGTGGAGGAGATCGAGGTGCCCCTCCCACCCGCCCTCAGTAAAGCTCGCTCAGAATTTCTCACCGCGCTAGCAGCGACACCCCATCGCGACACCATGGAAGCGACGGCCTGGGAGGGAGGGCTGCGAGACCTGGCTGCGGCGTACGCAGCGTCGTACAAGCGGGCGTTGGAGCAGCAGTCGGGCCAGCACCTGGAGAGCCTGCTGCAGATGGACACTCTCCGTCTTGACGTCTTGCGCAACAACACCGTGGTCCGCGCAGTCGTCGTGCTGCCCACGCATCCCCTTCGGGCTGCCTGGTCGGCAACTCACGACATGGTCCTGCGGGGCTGGGCCCGAGAGCTGACGGAACTCTCTCCTCGAGGAGCGCGGTCCCGGATGGTGGATCCGGGTCAAGTCAGCCAAGTGGTACCGGCAAACCTGCCCTTTACCGTTCCCTGTGAGGGCGAAGTGGCGGTCTACGCCGAAGAGCTGACGTTCGGTGCAGGTCTCTACCTTGTGCCCGGCCAGGTCGAGAGCGAGGCAGCGGCCGAGTCGGTGGCCTCCGTCCTCGGGCTGCAACGCGCTGGCTCCACGATGCGGGCGTCGTCGCAGATGGTCGCCGAAAGGATCCGGGCGTACGAAGGTGCACACAACCCGGGAGGGACGCTGCGGATGCTTGCGGCTAATCCTGGCTCGGGAGAGTTGCTCGCGGGCGCAATCCGTCAGCCCGGCCGGGCTGATGTCGAGGACGAGGACGATCCGCGGCGGCTCGAGCTGTTGGCATACTCGGACAGTCCGTCCTTCACGAGACCGGTGCCAGCCTTGGCCGATCTGCAACGGTCTGTGCGTCGCAAGGATCTGACCCGTAAGACGACCCATCTGGTTCCACCCGTCTCGCTCTCCGTCCGCCCGATGAAGCAGTTCAAGTCGGACCCGCAGGACGCTCATCTGGCCCTGATGCAGGACATCGGGTCACCTACCGTCGCCTTCGCTCAAGCACCTGAGCGGCAGCCTGCTTTCGAGAACCTGTTGGTGCCGCTCGTGACTCGCTCGTATAGGGCAGCCGGTGATCTCGTCTGGGAGAGCGCGGCTGCCGCGGGAGGTGGCGAAGGGGGGCTCCCCGCCGTGCACAGAGCCCATCAGCGCGCTGTAGCGCGGTACTACTCGGGGCCGGACTCCGCCGTCCCATCAGTGCGGATCACTCTGGACCGCGAGGGCCAGGCCCGTATCGCTGCTGCTCATTCGCGGGCGGACTGGGTGATCGGCGTCGACCGCTTCGTCGGCGTTGACCTGTTTGAGTCAGGGGGTGAGGGCCCCTTCGGCGAGGCCTACATCCTCGACTATGCCCCTGATTTCGTTGAAGGGATTGGTGAGCGGCTGACGGTCACGACGGGAAACCGGCGCGAGGTAGAAGTCCTCCTCGAAGAGGCCATGCACGAGCTCGGCCTGGCGAACGTCCAGCACAGCGTGGGTGCCGTCCTGTCAACTCTGGCCGTTGTCTCCGGGCGTCTGGCGTTGCGCTTGCTCGAGAGCAGCAACCGGGCGAGGGAGGCAGTCTCCCTGGCCGCAGTGGTAACTCATCTGCGAGCCCGCGGTGACTTGGACGGCCTGATCGTCGTGCCCGTAGACGCACACCCGGAGATCTTCGGTGTCGCGGCTCGGGATGCGGGACCTGCGCGACGCTGTGATCTGCTCCTCGTGAAGGTCAGCCAGCGGTCGTTCAAGATCGAGTGCGTTGAGGTGAAGTCACGCAAGGAGGCTCGCCTCCCTCAGGTGCTGGCCGACCACATCGTCAACCAGGTCCAAGACACCAGACGGGTTCTGGAGTCGCGGTTCTTCGCCAATGACCCGCCCCGCATTGACATCAAGCTCCAGTTGGCCCGCTTGGCGAGCGTTCTGCACTACTACGCAGATCGCTCTGTGCGGAATGGTCTGATCCCCGAGGAGAGGGCGGCCGACGTCCATCGCCACATCGACCGGGTGACAGAGGGCCAGGTCGTACCTGAGATGTCGTTGCGCGGCTATGTGATCAGCTTGGAGGGCGCTGAGGGCTTCAAGAAGAAGTACGGTGAGGTCCCGCTCACGGTCCTGACCGCTGCGGACTTGAGGCAGGTCGGCTTCACCACCGTGCTGCCCCCATCGCCACAAGACCCACAGTCGACCCACACGGAGGAGCCGCTTCGACCCGAGACCTCCGAGACGCCCCGGGAGACCCGCTCTCCCAGCAGAGCGCCACAGCCTGCTGAGCCCGAGAGCCAAGGTGGGGGGCGGCCGGACGAGCACCCGTCCGACGAACCTGGTCCCGCTGCTGAGGGCTTGGAGGTGACCGCAGGTGCCAAGGTGCCCGTCCCGGCCGGCTCCAGAACGATCAAGGAGACCGGCGAAGAGGTTGTCCGGAGGGAGACCACCGCGACTGGTACCAGCGATGCGGAAGTGGCAGCCGGGCCTGCGGAAGCGAGCCATCCCACAGAGGCCGAGACCGTATTGGGGGTCGATGCGCATTCTGCGGACGTCCTGTGGCCAGTCAGTACCAAGGGGAGTCCGCACGCCTTCCTCCTTGGTATACCGGGGCAGGGGAAGTCTGTTTCCACCCGACACATCATCCGAAGCTTCGCGTCACAGGGACTGCCGTCACTCGTCTTCGACTTCCATGGCGATATGGCTAAGGACCCGCCGGCGGGTGCCACGGTCCTCAACGCTGCGGAGGGGCTTCCCTTCAGCCCCTTTGAGGCAGAGGTCAGGGTCGGCCGCCCAATCAACACGACTGCGTGGGAGATATCGGAGATCGTCGCCTACGTCACCAACCTGGGTGAGATTCAACGGAACCATGTCTACGACGCACTCCAGTCGATGTATGCGACGCACGGTTGGGAAGGCACCACGCCCGGAGACGGTCTCCCGGTGATCAGCGAGTTCGGGCCCGCTATGGAGGCAGCTGAGGCAGAGTCTCGGGGTCGGAACGCTCGCCAGAGGCTCCGCCCGATGACGGACTTCGGTCTCTTCCGAGATGATGCGGACGAGTCCTTCGACCTCTTGAGCGCATATCGCGGCGGGGTGGTTGTCGACCTAAGCCAGCTCGGTCTCGAGGCGGTCCAACTGTTCGCAGCCTCGTTCATGCTGCGCAAGGTCTATCGGGAGATGTTCAAGTGGCCGCAGGATGGTTCGATGAAGCTGGCCGTGGTCCTTGACGAGGCACACCGGATGGCGCGGGACGTCACCCTTCCCAAGCTGATGAAGGAAGGGCGAAAGTACGGCATGAGTGTCGTCGTGGCGAGTCAGAACGCAGATGACTTCCACAAGGATGTCCTGGCGAATGCCGGCACCAAGATCGTCTTCCGGACGAACTACCCGGCCTCTCGCGGAGTGGCCGGGTACCTTCGGGGCAGACGTGGCGCAGACCTGAGCGTCGAGATTGAGAAGTTGGGTGTCGGCGTGGCATACGTAGCAACGCCCGATCATCCACAAGCCCGCCGGACCTACATGTCGCTGGGATGAGCACTCAGACCAACATTCGAGCGGTAATGCTCGGTCAGGAAGGCTGACCTCAACCGCACCGCTAGTTGTAATTGGGAAGGGTCTTGGTGACGTCGGTGGGGAGTCGTGACGCGGGGGGTTGGTCGCCTGCAGCGCTGTGGGGGCAATGGTAGTTGTAGTGGTTCAGTCAGGTCTGGAGCTGGTCGCGGCGTGCTTGTTCTGATTCGTACGGTGCCCCTTCGAGGGGACGCCGACTCGCATCCTGCTGCTCAGCGAATTCGCTCCGACCGAGCAGGCATCTGACGCGAGAGGGCGTCATCAATTGATGGCGGCCCCCGAATGTCGTTGCCGTGGTGCAAAATGTGCCCATGACGGGGAGTACTGATGAGATCTTGGCAGGGGAGCAGCAGCACTTCGATCTGGCGTTCGATGCGCGTGAGGCCTCACGCCAGCGACTGACAGGTGCGGCGAACGCTGCCGGGGGTCCGAGCAAGGTGGCTGCGATAGTGGGGAAAGCCGGTAAGGAGGCTGCCGCCAAGCTCGGTGACCCGGAGTCGCCAGTCGCCTTCGGAAAGATTGATCGTGGGGGCGAGGAGTACTACATCGGTACGCACTCGATTCTGGACGGTGAGCAAGATCCTCTCGTCATCAACTGGCAGGCCCCTCTGGCAGCGGCCTATTACGAGGCCTCCGTGGCCGATCCCATGGGCGTGTCCGTGCGGAGGGCCTTCCGCACCGACGGAAACGAGGTGCTGGACTTCGAAGACATCGTCTTCGCAGAACTCGCGGAACGCGTGGGCAACCTCACAGGGCAGGAGCAGTGGGGTGTCAACGACACCTTGTTGCGGGACTTGGACAAGGGACGCACGGGCGAGATGGACGACATCGTCCAGACCATCCATGCAGCCCAGTACGCGCTCATTCGTCGCCCCATGTCGGGACTCCTGGTCATCCAGGGTGGACCGGGAACGGGGAAGACTGCAGTCGCCCTTCACCGCGTCTCATGGCTGCTCTACAACGAGCCCGGGCTGGACGCATCGGACGTTCTCGTCATCGGGCCCAATCCCACTTTCACGCGCTACATCCGCAAGGTGCTGCCGTCACTTGGTGACGCGAACGTGCAGCACAGCAGCCTGCGCGAACTCGGACCGGTGCGATCGAACGGACGGGTGGAGTCCGCTGAGTTGGCTGAGCTCAAGGGTGACGCGCGCATGGCAAAGGTGCTGGTGACCGCACTCCGACAACGGGTGAGATTGGCAGAGCGAGCGCCGTCCCTCCAGATCGGTGGCAACACTGGACCGGTTTTCGACCGGTCCGAGATCGACGAGATGGTCGAGCGCTTCCTCGACCGTAGTACCTACAACGTCGGTAGAACGGCCTTCCGCAATCACCTTGCCGCTCAGGCAAGGGAGCGTGCCAAGCGCGCGGAAATCTCCGCCCAGGCCATCGAGCAGGCTGTTGATCGTGTGTGGCCACCTCTGACACCACAATCCTTCCTCCGGGAGTTCTTCGCTTCACGCGACAGGTTGTTGGCTGCAGCGGGTGATGACTTCACTGCCTCTGAGGTCACCCTCCTGTCGCGGGCGCCATCGACACGACTGTCCGAAGAGAAGTGGTCTGACGCCGACGTCGCGCTGTTGGACGAGGCGGAGTACCTGATCCAAGGAAGCGCGCGGGCCTACCGGCACGTCGTCGTGGACGAGGCGCAAGATCTCTCGCCCATGCAGATGCGTTCGGTGAGTCGTCGGGCCCCCTCCGGGTCTCTCACCGTGGTGGGTGACTTGGCCCAAGGGACCGGCGCTTGGGCTCGCGAGAGCTGGGATGAAGTCGTTGCCCAACTGGCGACAGATGCGGGGTCCGAAGTCGTGGAGTTGGATCTTGGCTATCGCGTGCCCCGACAGATCTACGAGTTCGCCGCTCAGCTTCTGCCATACGCTGCGCCGCGACTGACGCCGCCAACAGTCGTTCGCGAGGGTCCGGCCGACCCAGACCTGATCGAACACGACCCGTGGTACCTCAGTCAGACCGGTGTCGAGCACGCACAAGAGCACGCGGGCAAGGGGCGCTTCGTGGGCATCGTCTGCCCCGAGGAGCTGCGAGAGGAGGTGGAGGACGAGCTCCGCAACAACGACGTGGCTTTCGGGGATGTCTCGCGGGGGGACCTCACGTCCTCAATTAATGTCATGACTCCCCAGGAGTCGAAGGGCCTCGAGTTCGACGCGGTTGTCGTAATTCATCCGGAGCTGATCGCCCAGGCTCCTCACGGCCACCGACTCCTATACATAGCCATGACGCGCACGACGCGGCACCTCTCGGTGGTGCACAGCGGGTCGCCCTTGGGACTGCCCAGCATCTCCACAGACAGCGTCGCGGTGACCACGATCGACGCCACCGCCCCTCCGCAAGAGCCAGCCTCGCCGTCTGACGAACTGCTCGGTCAGGCATTGCCGGAGCCGGTCACTCTCGAGGGTCAATCCACGCCCGTGCCGGGCCTGATGCACGTTCAGACCGAAGTGCTCGCCGAGGATGATTTCGCTCAGCAGATGGCGCGGCAGGCAGCCCGAAAGGTCACCACTGATCTACGTCGCATTCTTGCCCCTGACTTGTGGCCGGTGGTCGTGAGCATGATCGCCGAAGAGATGTCAGCGGCAACGGCACGGACCGACGACTGAACCAAGAACGACCGGTGAGCGGAGGCGTCAGTTGTGAATCCCCAGGAGCTGGTTGCTGGCGAGCTCGACGATCACCTCGCGGCCCACCGAGCTCAGATCGACGAAGGGAGCCTGCTGAGCTCCCTTGGCAGGGGTCCGGTGCAGAGTGATGACGAAGGGGGCGTCACGCCAGGCGGCCGCGCTGTGAGTATGAGGAGCAGCAGATGCGTTAGCGCGGCGAGCGCGTCTGACCTGAGACTGTGCGAGATTGATCGGATGGACGCCCTGCCGATGTTCCCGCTGGGGTCAGCCCTGCTCCCCGGCAACCTGCTGCCCCTGCAGATCTTCGAACCGCGCTACCTGGGGATGGTGCGGGATATTGTCGGCGGTGATGGGCGCTTCGGTGTGGTGCTGATCGAGCGGGGCTTCGAGGTCGGCGGGGGAGACGAGCGGTTCTCGATCGGCACCGTCGCCACCATCGAGCGGCTGCAGCCGACGGCGGATGGCAGCGTCCGGCTGCTGGCGCGTGGAGGGGATCGATTCGAGGTCGCCACGTGGCTGCCCGAGGACCCTTACCCACGCGCCGAGGTGCGCACCCTGCCGGCTCTGGAGTGGAGCAGCGAACAGCTCACGCATCTGGCGGAGACCGAGCGCACCGTGCGACGGGCCCTGGTGGTGATGAGCGAGTACCGCGCCGACCTCTGGCCGTCCGATGTCGAGCTCTCCGACGACCCGGTCACCAGGAGTTGGCAGCTGGCCGGAATCTCGCCTCTGGGCGCCCTCGACCAGCTGGCCCTCCTGCGGTCCTCCTCCGTCGGTGACTTGCTGGAGCACACCGCGCGGTTGACCACCGAGGCGTTGGACCTGCTGCCGATGCAGTTGCCTGATGATCCGGTGTGATCCCACGAGGGCGAAGTCGGAGAAAGTAGCGCTCGCGCCAACGACGTCGTCTGTCGCCGGGTCTCACCACTCTAAGAAGCGGGAACTTGGTCCTGAGTGCTGCGATGACGACCGTCCCGGCTGAGGCGGTGGAGCAACGCACCGAGGGACCGACCATCCCAACGGTCTTTGCGAACTCCAGACCTGCTGCCCCAAGGTCTCAGGCGGCCATGGATGGCGAGTGCGCTTCCACGACCTCAGCAAGTGCCCTTATTCGGTGACTCAGCGGGGTGGAGGTGCCGAGACGTCAGCCATGACAAGCGCATGGTCGCTGCCTGCCTCCACTGATGCCTCGTACTCGTACGTAACGGAGCTCGGGACCAGATCGGGGCTCAGCCATAGTGCGTCGTAGCGGCGCGGCGTCCCGTCGCTGTTTCGTCTGCGACCGGTGCGATGTGAGAGTGCGAGGGGACCCGACGGGTTCGCCCGTGCCAGGCGTTCCGATTCATCCGGGTGGTGGTCCAGCCACAATCGAAGGGCGTCACGGAGACGGTGCTGTGGTCGCCCGCCGAAAGTGATGTCGTCGCCCTCAATCCCTGCGAGTTTCCTGGCGCCGGTCGGCCAGTGCGTGCGGACCAACTCGGGATCCGGATGATCAATGGCCGGGTGTTCGCGTCGGCGCCGACGATGACAGAGCCATCGGTTTCATCGATCCACTTCAACAACGCATGCGCGTGGTGCACCTTGGTGATGCCCCACGAGACGCCGGGCGGAGCGTGATAGGAGGCCACACTCAAAGGTCCAGCATCGGTAGTCAGGTGCGCGAAGACCATCCGCTCTTGGAGCGTCAGTTCGGCCAGCACACCAGATTCGGTAGTTGGGGCCTGCCCTCGGCCGGCGATGGCCGTGACTCGACGGCGCCCTGTCGCGCTCGGGTAGGTCGCTCCCTCCGTGAAGGCTGTGATGACCCAGTCCAGACCCGCAGCCGTTACCAACTGGTCCAGTGAGTTGGGATTTGCTTCTTGGAGCAGGAGGAGATCGACACCCCGTTCACGTGCCATCTGGCCCAGCGACTGAGAGACCGCCGGGCCGGGATAGTTGATGTTCCAGGTGGCAACGCGCACGAATACGATCGGTACCACGAACCGGGGCTAGGGCGCAGGCCATCGACGAACTTTCGCGCCGCATCCCTGTTGGGGCGCGGCCCCTCGCCGTGAGGGCGGGAGGCACGGTTCGTTCCCGATGCTCTACTCGAAATGACGGTGGTCGCCTCGCCGCACCTGCACGAGTCGGGCCAGTGCGCTGGTCGCGGCGAGTGCTGCGAGCACGAACATCGGAGCCGAGGCGCCGATGCTGTCCTCGTAGGTGTTGAGGACGAAGGGAAGGGCGAAGCCCGTGTAGGTGACGACGTAGAAGATGCCGATGACCAGCCCCCGGGTGGAGCGGGGTGCGAGCCGGTCGACGTCGCGCAGGCCCTGCCCGAGACACAGGCCGTACGCGGCCCCGAAGGTGACCGAGCACAGGACGAAGGTCGCGATGCTCATCTGGCCACCGGGCACCCCGGAGATGACGAAGCCGGTTGCCGCCAACGCCGCTCCGACGACCCCGAGTGGTCGCCAGCCGGCGAGCCGGCGAGTCCCGAGCTGGACGAGGATCCCGGTGCCCAGACCCAGGACGGCTGCCACCGCCGGCAGGAGCGGCCCGCCGTACTGGCCCCCGATCCGCTCGGTCAGCACGAGCATGGCGACGGTGACGCAGGAGAAGACCCACAGCGCCATGGGCAGAGCGGCGGCGAGAGCGGTGCCGATGCGCCGGTCCTCGACGAAGGGGGCGGGGCTTCCGTCGCGATCCTGATGGGGTCTCGTGGCAGTCGCCACGTGACTGGCGCGGTCCGGGACCAGGCAGAGCAGCGCCGAGAGTCCGGTGAGGAGCACGGGAACGGTGAAGGCCACGACCAGTCCGATCCGACCGGGGGTGAACTGCGCGATCAGCCCGGAGGCCAGCGGACCGGCCGCGAACCCGGTGGTGAGCACGACCCCTGCCCGCATGGCCCCCTTCGCCGAGTCCTGGTCGGCCGCCCACGCGGTCCCCGCGCTCGCCACCAAGCCGACCCCCACTCCGACGACGAGCCTGCCAGTCAGCACCCCGGCCAGCGTCGGCCAGAGCAGCATCACCACGTTGCCCGTGGCGCACAGGACCAGCCCGGTCAGCACGACCGGCCGTCGACCCCTGCGATCCGACAGGCCTCCGCCGAGCAGCAGACCCGGAAGCAGACCGATGGCGTAGAGGCCGAAGGCCGCATCCAGGCCAGGCTTGGAGATGTGCGCGACCTCCGCGAGCACGGGTAGGAGGGCGGCGAAGTGGTTCGTCGACCACCCCGCTGCCAGCAGGGCCGCGAGCGTGATCCAGATCGATCGGCGGCGGCCGGATGACGGTGTGGCGACAGGGCGCGTCTGCGCGAAGCTGCCCTGCCTCATCGATCCTCCCGGAGGACCACGATCGGCCGTGGCCCGACGCGAGCCTAGTCGGCCGACCCTCGAAGTGTCGCCGCCGCGAGCCTCGACCTGAAGCCGGATTCACCTATGGTGTGGACATGATCAATGTCATCGCCCGAATCTCCGTCAAGCCCGAGTCCACCGAGGACTTCGAGGCAGCCGTCGCGGCAGCTCGTGCACCCTTCCTCGCGGATGCCGGCTGCCTGCGTTACGACCTCCAGCGCGTCGCGAAGAGCGACGGGGACTACGTCCTCCTGGAGAGCTACGACTCGCAGGAGGCTCTGCGCAGGCACAGCTCGATGGACGAATTCGCTGCATTTGGCGAGGCGATCAAGACCCTCGTGCAAGGCCCGCCCGAGATCACCCTGCTCTCGCCCGTGGGCGATCAGGTGGGCCTGGCGGTCTGATACGCCATCTGGGGGGCTGAAGGTACTGAGGTGTAGCCTTCACGGTATGGAGGTGTAGTCATGGCGATGAACATCAAGAACGAGCGGGTTCATGAATTGGCGCGCGAGGCCGCTCGACGTGCCGGTACCACCCAGACGAGTGTGTTGGAGGCGGCCTTGGAGCAGTATCTCGAGGTGCTGCGCGCCGAGGACGGCACGTCGGGTGCGGCGGTGAAGTTGGCGCGAGCCCGCGACATCGTCCACCAGATGCGTTCGGACATGACCGATGAGCAGCGTTCGGGGATCCGCCATGATCTGGAGGCGATGTACGACGAAGACGGCCTCCCCGCATGATCATCGACACCTCGGCCCTCGTCGCCATCATCACCGGCGAGCCCGAGGCCGACCGCCTGCTGACCGCCATCGCTGAGGCGGAGTCCGCGCGCATGTCTGCTGCGACCTACGTCGAGTGCGCCATCGTCATCGACCGGCGGTCGAGCCCGGCCACACGACGCCGCTTCGACCAACTCCTGACCACGCTGGAGATCGGCATCGCCGATCTGACGGCGGATCAGGCTCGAATCGCCCGTGAGGCCCACCGCGACTTCGGCAGAGGGAGCGGTAGCGGTGCCCGCCTCAACCTGGGTGACTGCTATTCGTACGCCTTGGCCGTCGCGAGTGACGATGAGCTGCTCTTCAAGGGAGACGACTTCTCTGCAACGGACATCGTGGCGGCGAAGTACTGACTGAGGGTCACTGCAGGGCAAGGAGGTCCTGATGGTGGACCGTCGCCGTCAACTGACGCCTATCGATCTGTTGGATGCGGCGACCTCGGTACTCGGAAGCCTCGATGCGGATCGAAGGGTCCTGCTCACAAGCAGCGTCGACCCATCCCTCGAGCCATGCCTTCAGCAGGGCGGAGTCGTCTGAACACAGGCGCCACAGGCTCGGGGTTGACTGGAGGGTGTAGCCCGCCTGCTTCAGTGCGTGCGCTGCGACGTAGACCGCATCCGGGCCCGCCAGCGGCTGCCCATGACTGGTATCCCGCATCTGGTGGGCGTTGAATGCCGCATTCAGATGGCCATCGAGCGGGTGCGCCGGCGCCAGCTCCACCTGACCGACGACGGTGAGCGTGATCAACGCCGGACACCTGGCTGCAGAAATACTCGCAACCGTGCGAGAGATCTCATCGCTCGTCATCATGTCGAGCAGCGCCGAAGCCGTGATGAGTGACGCTCCGTCGAGGTCGTCTGTCGGCAGGCGAGTGATATCGCGCAGGCGCGTCTCGATCGTGACCGGTTGGCCGTCGCGCGACAGCGGTGGGGGAGCAGCGGCGGCGCGGGAGAGGAGTTCATCGTCGCGTTCGTAGCCGACCCAATGCTGTGGGCCGGCCAGCTGCGGTGCGAGCCAGCGCGCCATGGAGCCGGTGCCGCAGCCGAGGTCGTGGACCATAAGACCGTCGGTTGGCAGGTGAGGGCGGAGTGCTTCGACGAGGTCCGTCGAGCGGGCCCCTGCGTCGGCTGGTTCGCGAAGGGCGAGCCAGTCGGCGTCGGCGCGGGCTACGTTGTCGGGCACGTCTTCAGTCTTCCGCCAACGGGTGGTGGTTTCGAGGCTTCGTTGCAGAGCTCCTTGCACTTCAACCACCGTTGGGTCTCCATAGACTCGTCGGATGACTGTTCGAGTAGTACCGCTGCTGCAAGCGGTGCTGCTGTTCGGGCTCGCCCTGGCCACCGCATGGGGCGTGACCGGGTGGCTCGTGGCCATCGCTGCTGCAGTCGTACTGGACGGATTCGCTATGGTCTGGATGCGGCGCTACCAAGCCCACACACTCGCGCCGGCCGACATGGTGACCATCGGCAGGGCCACACTGACCTGTGCGGTCGCAGCGCTCGTCGTCGAGTCGCTCACTCTTGGCGAGCTGCTTGAGACCTCGCCGTGGACGGCCAGCATCACCGTCCTCGCAGGGGTCTCGCTCTCGCTCGACCTCGTGGATGGATGGGTGGCGCGGGGGACCGGGCGGGTGACTCCCTTCGGGGCGCGGTTCGACGGGGAGGCTGATGCCGCGCTCATGCTCGTCCTGAGCGTCTGGGTCGCGCCGGTGCTCGGGTGGTGGGTGCTCGCGATCGGGCTGGCGCGCTACGCCTTCGCGTCCGCAGGCTGGGTGCTGCCGTGGATGCGCGCGCAGCTGCCCCCGCGGTACTGGCGCAAAGTCGTCACCGCCGTCACGAGCACGATCCTCGTCGTCGCCACCGCTGGAGTAGTTCCGTCGCTCGCCATGGTCATCGCACTGCTGATGGGACTCGCCCTGATCGCGGAGTCCTTCGGCCGGGACATCTGGTGGCTGTGGCGCCACCGCGACGACACCGAGGACGTGCTCCAGGAGGCACGACGCGGTGCCTATGGTCTGGGGGAGTTCGTCGACCAGCAGGGATTCATGCGCGCGAGCGAGATCCTCGAGCTCGCCGCCGCGGCGGACATCGGAACGGGCACGCGAGTGCTCGACCTCTGCTGCGGCAGAGGTGGCCCCGGACGTCTGGTCGCTCAGGAGTCGGGGTGCGAGCTGCTCGGCGTGGACGCGGATGCCGCCGCCGTCGCGGTTGCTCGGGACGACGCTAGCGCTCCGCAGTGCAGCTACGAGATCGGGCACATCCCGCCTGTCCCACCTGGCACCTTCGACGTGGTCCTGCTCCTCGAGACGATGCTCGCCTTCCGTAACAAGGACGCCCTGCTGCGCGAGGTCCACGCCGCGCTGGCACCCGGTGGCCGCTTCGCCTTCACCGTAGAGGAGGGGCAGCCCCTCGACGAGCACGAGCGCGCTGCCATGCCCGCCGCAGACACGGTCTGGCCGATCCCGTTGAACCAGCTGCACGAGCTGCTCGAGCGGACCGGCTTCGGGGTGACCTGGCAGCGGGACCGCACAGAGGCCCACCTCGAGGTCGTCGACTCTCTCCTGACCGAGTTCAGGACGCTCGAGTCGACGATCGCCGCCCAGCTCGGTCGGGAGGAGCTCGAGGCTCTGGTGACGTCGCATCGCCTCTGGCGCGCGTGGCTGCGCACGGGGAGGGTCCGCAAGTTCGCGGTCGTCGCGGTCGCTCAGCCGGTCCGTCGCGGTTCAGGCGTTGAGGCCCTCACCCCTCAGGACACCCGACAGCGGTCGGACAACGCGTAACGCAGCAGCACGACGTCGCCGATGGCGCGGGTCTCGACGAGGTGCGCGGGGGAGTCCTGACGCCACGGGAAGTGCCCGTCGTCGACGAACCGCCGCGCCCGCGAGTCGCCGATGAGGAAGGGCGCGATCACCAGGTGCATCTCGTCGGCCAGCCCCTCCTGGAGGAACTGCGTGAGCACGGTGCCCCCACCCTCGACGAGCAGGCGCTCGACACCCCGCTCGAGCAGGTCGTGGCACACCCACGGCATGACCACCGGATGGCCGCCGTCGACCACCGTTGCCGCCGAGCCGAGTCGGTCGCGTGCGTCGTCGAACCCGTAGTGCCCGCAGTAGACGAGCTTGTCGACGTCGCCGCGGGTGAAGAAGTTGGCGCCCGGGTCGAAGTCGGCGTGATCGCTCACCGTCACCTTGATCGGTGATGCCGTGCGCCCAGCCGCGATGCGCTCGTGCACTCGCTGGTCGCTGCGGACGAGCAGCCGGGGGTTGTCCTTGCGCAGGGTGCAGGCGCCGACGAGGATCGCGTCGCTGTCCGCGCGGACCTGGTCGACCCGGTCGAAGTCGGCGTCGTTGGAGAGCATCAGGCGCTGCGGTGAGGCGTCGTCGAGGTAGCCGTCGAGGGAGACGGCGCAACTGACCACGGTGTACGGGCGGGTCACCGGTCGGCCCCTTCGCAACTGCTTAGGCTCTTGCGAAGGAAGGGGGTCCGGCCCTCGCAACTGCTTAGGCTCCTGCGAGATCCGCCGTCACCCGCGAGGCTGCCGCCACCGACCAGCAGCAGCGCACCGGGGAGGGTGGCCACCAGCGCGAGCACCCCGTAGAGCACCGCCACGCTCACGCCCGCGGCAGCGCCGAGGCCGGCTGCCTCGAAGGCCCAGGCCGCCACCCCTTCGCGCGGGCCCCAACCGGCGAGGCTCGTCGGGATCGCGGCGCCGAGCAGCACGATCAGCGCCAGCGCCACCTGACGACCGAACGACACCTCCACCCCCGAGGCCGACATAGCCACGAGGAACACCGTGACGTGACCGAGCACAGCGAGCCCCGACGTGAGCGCGATGCCCACCGGCGCTCCCGCCACGCGCAGGATGCGACGCAGGTCGTCGAGCAGCACCCCGCTGACCCGCACGAGCGCGAAGCCGAGCCCCACGGCCACGAGCCCGACGACGGCGATCGCCACCAGTGCGTGCACCGGCGAGGGCAGCACGAGCAGCAGCACCACGGTGAGCACCACCTGGACCACCTGACCGAGGACACGCTCCCAGACCACGGAGCGGACCCCCCTTCCCATCCGGTGCACGTCGTGGCCGTGGCGCACGGCGCGGTGGACGTCCCCGAGGACACCGCCGGGCAGGACGGAGTTGAGGAACTGCGACCGGTAGTACGCCGCGACCGCGGCGGGCAGGCCGATCCGCACGCCCAGGCCGGTCGCGACCGTGCTCCACCGCCACGCGGCGCACACCGTCGTCAGCACGGTGATCACCAGCGCGGCCAGCAGTGACCACCACGTGACCTCGGTCAGCGCGGTGACGAAGGGGGCGGCGCCCACCTGCCACAGCAGCACCGCGAGGATCGCGGCGCCGATGGTGGGGCGGAGCCACGGCAGCCAGTGGGACTCAGGGGGTGCGCGGCCCATCCGCCACCTCACTCAGCACCTGCGCCACGCGGGTGACCGTCTCCGGCCACGGCGTCAGCTCGCGCCGGCGCACCCGGGCCACGTCCCGCAACCGTTGTCGCGTCCCGGGGTCGCCGAGCCAGCGGCGCAGCGCACCGGCGAGGGCGTGGGCGTCGCCGGGCGGGACGACGACCCCGGGGCGGTGGCCGTCGCCGTCACGGCCGAGCGCCAGCGGCACCCCACCGACGCCGCAGGCGAGGACGGGCACCCCGTGGGCGAGGGCCTCGGTGACGACCATCCCGTAGGAGTCGGCCCGGGTGGGGTGGACCAGCAGGTCGGTGTGGGCGTACTGCTCTTCGAGGTCGGGGAGGGGTCCGGTGAAGGTGATCCGGTCGGTCAGGCCCAGCTCCTCGACGCGATCGCGCAGCGCGCTCGCCAGCTCCGGGTCCCGGTCGAGCGGACCGACACAGGTGCACTCCCACGACAGGTCGGCGATGTCGGCCAGGGCGTCAAGGAGGATGTCGTGGCCCTTGGCCCGGGAGACCGGCCCGACGCACAGCAACCGCCCGCCGCTCTCGCTGCCGACGGTGCGCTCGGCGGGGTGGGCACCCGGCTCGGCCACGTGCACGCGCTCGGCCGGCAGGGCGTGCCGCTCGACCAGCTCGTCCCGAGTCCACGCGCTCGTGGTCACGACCGCCCGCGCGGACAGCAGCGCGACCCGCTCGGCCGGTGCGTCGTCCTCCGCGGCGACCATGTGCGCGAGCACGACGAGGCGCACGCGCTCGCTCGCCGTGGCCGTCTGCGTCGGCGCGCCGACCGCGACCAGCCCGTCGACGAGCACCAGCGAGTCATCGGCGATGCCTGCGAGCATCGTCGCCAGCCGCGCACGCGACTCCGGGTCGGGGTGCGGCCACGAGCCGGGCACCGGGTGCTCGCGCACGGTCCAGCCGAGGTCGGTCAGGCCGGTGCACACCTCGCGGTCGTAGGCATTGCCCCCGCTCGGGTGGAGCGGGTCGTCGATGTCGCCGGGCAGGACGACGTGCACGGTGCTCACAGCACCACCTCGCAGCTGGCGGAGGCGATGTGCGACTCGTGCAGGGTGACCGTGATCCGGCTCAGGTGGTCACCCGGACCGAGCTGATCGGCGGCCACCCGCCGGGCGAGCTGCTCGGCGACGGCGAAGGCCAGCGCCTCGGTCGTCGTGTTGCGCCCGGCGAAGTCCGGCTCCTCGTCGAGGTTGCGGTAGTTCAGCCCGGCGAGCACGTCCTTCAGCTCCTCCGCCGCCCGACCGATGTCCACGACGATCCCGTCCGCCGTCAGCGTCCCGCTGTGGAAGGTCGCGTCCACGACGTACGTCGCCCCGTGCAGCCGCTGCGCGGGTCCGAAGACCTCACCGCCCAGGCTGTGCGCGATCATCATGTGGTCGCGCACCGTCGCGGAGAACTTCGCGTGCTTCACGTTCCCTCCTCGTGCTCGTAGGTGACGACGTGGCAGATGGCCGGCAGCCGCCCTTCGCACACGTCGGCCATGACCTGCGGCACTTCGGCGAAGGGGGTCGCCCCCGTCAGCAGCACGTCGAACGTCGGGTCCCGCAACAGCTGGAGCGAGACCGCCTTGCGGTCGGCCATGGAGCGGCTCCCGCGCCGGGCGTCGGCGATCGTGCCGACCTGGCTGGAGCGGATCCGCAGCCTCCCCGAGTGGTAGGTGCCGCCGAGGTCCAGCGCGACGCCGTGGGTGCCGTACCAGCTGAGGTCGAGCACGGTGCCCTCCGCGCGCAGCAGGTCCAGCGAGGTCTGCAGGCCGGCCGACGACGCACTGGTGTGCACGACGAGGTCCTGAGCCCCCTTCGCCTCCTCGGGTCGGGCGAAGCCGGCCCCCAACGCCTCCGCCACCGGCGCTCGGGCGGCGTCCACATCGACGAGGGTGACCTCGACGCCGGGGAAGCGCGCGAGCAGCCGTGCGGCACAACAACCGACCATCCCGCCACCGACGACCGTGACCCGGTCACCGATGAGCGGCGGGACGTCCCACAGGCCGTTGACCGCGGTCTCGACGGCACCGGTGAGCACCGCCCGCCGCGGGGGCACGTCGTCGGGGACGGGCACGACCGCGTCGGCCGGGACGACGTAGCGGGTCTGGTGCGGGTGCAGGCTGAAGACGACCCGGTCGAGCAGGTGCGCGGGCCCGTCCTCGACGACGCCGACGGAGAGGTAGCCGTACTTGACCGGGCCGGGGAAGTCCCCCTGCTGCAACGGTGCCCGCATCACCTCGTACTGGTCCGGCGGGACCTCCCCGCGCAGGACGAGCGCCTCGGTGCCGCGGCTGATCCCCGAGCAGAGCGCCCGCACGAGCACCTCGTCGGGACCGGGGGCCGGGAGCGGCTCGGAGCGGATCTCGCCGCGACCGGGCTCGAGGACCCAGTAGGCGCGCGCGTCGTGGGCCCGGGCACTCACGGTCGGCCACCTCCTCCAGCGACGGCGCTGCCGCTGACCTCCCTATCGTAGGACCACGGAGGCACCATGGTTCGGGACAGATCGGGTCAGGTCCGAGCGACGGTCTGGGGCGTGCTGGCCGCTGCCCTCGTCTGGGGTGCTCTGG
Source organism: Janibacter sp. DB-40 (assembly GCF_029510815.1). Lineage (NCBI taxonomy): Bacteria > Bacillati > Actinomycetota > Actinomycetes > Micrococcales > Intrasporangiaceae > Janibacter > Janibacter sp. DB-40. The sequence goes on from NZ_CP120360.1 coordinate 1,412,709, forward strand.
TGCTGCCGTCGTCGCTGGCGTCGCTGTCCTGGGCCTCCCTCGTCCGCCTGCCGCTCGGGGTGCTCGTGGTGCTGGCGGCACTGCTGGTGGTGCCGCCAGCGGCCCGGCGGGCGGTGGCGCTCGTGATCGGGGGAGTGCTCGCGCTGGTCGTCGTCGTGAAGTCGCTGGACATCGGCTTCTCCGCGGTGCTGGACCGGCGCTTCCACGCGCTCCACGACCTCGCGAACCTCGAGCGCGGGTACGCGGTGCTCACCGACTGGGTGGGGCGCGGCTGGGCGGTCGCCGCTGTGGTCGCGCTCGTGCTGGTGACCGTGCTCGTCGTCGCGCTCCTCGTGCCGGCCGTGCTGCGGCTGTCGCGGGTGGTCGCTGGCCACCGCACACCGTCGCTCGCGGCGCTGCTCGTGGGCGCTCTCGTCTGGGGTGCCTGCGCGCTCACGGGCGTGCAGGTGGGCGGCGGGCCGGTCGCGTCGACGAGCACCGCCGGGCTGGTGCGCGAGCACGTCGCCGGTGGTTACGCCGACCACCGCGACCCGTCGGTCTTCGGCTCGGCTATCGCGGATGACCCGTGGGCGGGGCGGTCGGGGCTCCTTGACGGGCTGGCGGGCAAGGACGTGCTGATCGTCTTCGTCGAGAGCTACGGCGCGGCGGCGCTGACCGACCCCGAGCTGGCGAAGGGGGTCGCCCCCGTCCTCACGGCCGGCGAGCAGTCCTTGGCCGAGGTGGGGGTCGAGGCGCGGAGCGGGTGGCTGACGTCGCCGACCTTCGGCGCCGGGTCGTGGCTGGCGCACGCGACACTGCAGTCGGGGCTGTGGGTGGACGACGACCGACGGCACGAGCAGCTGCTGTCGGCGCAGCGGCTGACGCTGACCCGGGCGTTCTCGCAGGCGGGGTGGCGGACCGGCTTCGTGCAGCCGGCGGTGGAGGAGGCATGGCCGCAGGGGAAAGCGTTCTACGGCTTCGACCGGCTGCACGCAGCGGAGGACCTGGGTTACCGGGGGCCGGTGCTGGGGTGGGGCGAGGTGCCGGACCAGTACACGCTGTCGTGGCTCCACCGGGAGGTGCTGTCGGGCGGCGGGGCACCGGTGATGGCGCAGGTCGACCTCGTCACCAGCCACAACCCGTGGCCGCACCCACCCCCTTCGTGCCGTGGGCCGAGGTGGGCGACGGGTCGGTCTACGCGTGCATGCCGGGGTGCGCCGGCGATGGCGCCGACGACGTGCGCTCGCGGTACGCCGCGTCGGTCGGGTACTCGCTGCAGTCGGTCGTCTCCTTCGCTGCCGAGCACCCCGACCTCGTCGTGCTGCTCGTGGGCGACCACCAGCCGTGGCGCCAGGTCGCGGGGGAGGACCCGGGCCACGACGTGCCGGCCTCGCTCGTCGCTGCCGATCCGGCGGTGCTGGAGCGGATCTCGCAGTGGGGTTGGACGCCCGGGCTGGTGCCGGGCGAGCAGTCACCGGTGTGGCGGATGGACGCCTTCCGGGACCACTTCCTCACGGCGTTCTCGACTCGTCCTCCTGGCCCAGCGCCCGGCGCAGCCCATCGCCGATCGGCAGGTAGTCGTAGTCGGGCTCCAGCAGCGCGTCGCGGACGTCGTAGTCCTCGCACACCATGTCGTGACGCAGGCTCTCGATGAGGTTGTTGACCTCGTTGCGCGGCATCCCCGAGATGATCGCGCTGGACTCACCCACGACCTCCTGGGGCAGACCGGGCACGCTGACCTGGACGCGGAGCAGGCCGGCGACCCGGGCGAAGAGCTGCAGCAGCTCGAAGTAGGTCAGGACGTCCTCGCCGCCGACGTCGAAGGCCCGGTTGATCGTCTCGGGGGAGGCCACCGCGCGCTGCATTATGCGCGTGACGTCCTCGATCGCGATCGGCTGGATCAGGCTGCGCATCCACGACGGGACCGGGGTGAAGATCGGCAACCGCTCGCTGAGCCTGCGCAGCAGCTCGTAGGAGGTGGAGCCGGCACCGATGATCATCGAGGCCCGCAGCACGACCGTCGGGACCGCGGACTCCAGGAAGATCTGCTCCACCTCGTGCCGGGAGCGCAGGTGCGGGGACAGCTCGCCGTCGGGGACGAGGCCGGAGAGGTAGACGATGCGGTCCACCCCGGCCCGCTCGCACGCCGCGGCGACCCGCGTCGCGGCCTCGCGGTCCCGGCGCTCGAAGTCCGAGGAGGCCATGGAGTGGATCAGGTAGATGACGACGTCGACCCCCTCGACCGCGCGATCGATCAGCTCCTCGTCCTCGACGTCGAACTCGCGGGTCTCGACGTCCCCGTCCCAGGGGAAGGCGCTGGTGCCCGACCGGCTGGCGGCGAGGACGGTGTGTCCCGCGTCGAGGAGCGCCGGTACGAGGTGGGACCCGACGTAGCCGGTCGCCCCCGTGACCAGGACCCGCCGGGACGATCCGATGGTGTCGTCCTGTGCTGTCGAGGAAGCCATGCCATGCACTCTAGGGCGATCCTGAGGCACGAGACGGCGGAATGGCTCCGCCGGGGCCCCTGCCCAGTGGTGGTCCTGACAGTTGTCTACCGAGTCGTTCGCCCGGGCGCGGCTAGTCGCATCCGGCGAGCGTGCAGCCACCCACTGAAGGGGGCTGCCGTGAGCCCGTGCACGAGTACGGAGACCGTGATGGCCAGGCTGGCGTGGACGAAGATCTCCTGGTTCCCGGTGTGTCGCTCGGCCAGCGTGGCGTAGAACAACGCCGAGACGCCGACGGGTGCGAACCAGCTCAAGAAGGCCGTCTCGCTACGGTCGTGGACGGTCTTCAGCAGTGGCCGCAGGGACCACACGGTGGCCATCCGTCGCGCGATGACGGCGACCGCGATCACCGCCGGGGCGGCCCACCCCAACGAGGCCCACTCCTGCACGGGCAGTGCGGTGCCGAGCAGCAGGAAGACCGGCAGGAGGAACAGGCGGGCGACGGCGTCATGGATCTTGTCCTCCTCGGCTTCGTCACGCTGCGGGATGACCTGCCCGAAGACCGCCACACCGACGAAGACCACGAGGAGTCCGTCGGTGCCGATGAGCTTGCCGGCACCCAGCAGCAGCAATGCCAGGGGCACGATGAAGGCCAGGTACGAGCTCTCCTCCATCCACCCCCGCTCCTGCACCAGCACGAAGACCCGGCCCAGCAGGTACCCGGCCACGAGGCCCAGCGCCACGGCACCGAGCACCTCGACCAGCAGGACCCGGGTGAGCAGGTCGTGCCAGGCCCGCCCGGGAGAGGTCATCAGGAGCACTGGAAGCATGACGAAGAGATAGGCCAGCCCGTCGTTGATGCCGCTCTCGGCCGAGAGGTCGTGACGGACCCGCTCGGGCACCTTCTCGGCCGCCAGGGAGCCGGTGACGATGGGTGTGGTGACCACCGGATCGGTCGGTGTCACGACGGCGCCGAGCAGCAGCGCCAGCAGGAACGAGACGCCCAGACCCCACCACAGCGCCGCGGTGGCGACGAGCAACATCATCGCCATCCCCACCCCGATGATGAGCACGAGCCAGCGCACACTGGCCCGCCAGTACCCGTGCGGCAGGCGCAGAGCGACACCAGCCAGTCCCACGGCCAGGGTGATCCGGGCGACCTGCTCCAGCAGGCCGGAGGTCGAGACCCCCAGCGCATGAGGGTCCAGCAGGCTCAGGGCGTGCGGCCCGACCAGCAGCCCGAAGAGCAGGCAGAGCAGCGGACCCGGCAGGCTGACCCGTTGCAGCACGGTCGAGAACGCGGCGAAGACCAGCAACGCCCCGGCAAAGAGCGTCAGCACCACATTGACATCCACGACGATCCACGCCTCCTTCAGTCGACTCCACCCGCGGATCCAGCCAGACCATCACGCGCGGTTTTGCCCATCGACGTCTTGGGTATGACAGGTTGGTCACAACATCGCAACGAAGCTCAGGAGGCACCGCATGAGTGCTGAAGCGCGAATTATCGCTGGTGTCACTGCCGGCTACCTGCTCGGGCGCGGCAAGAAGATGAAGCTGGCGTTCAGCCTGGCCAGCATGCTGATCGGCAAGCAGGTGAGCACCGACCCCAAGGAGCTGGCGAAGCAGCTGGCCACCATGATCGAGACCAACCCGAAGTTGGCCGAGCTGAAGGGTGAGATCACCGGAGAGCTCTTCCAGGCCGCGCAGGCCGCGGCCACCGCGATCCTCACCAACCGGATGAACACCCTCTCCGACACGCTCAAGGACCGCTCCGACTCCCTTCGCGGTCTGGTCGAGGAGGTCGAGGACATCAAGGGCGAGCTCGTGGAGGAGGACGAAGGGGGCGAGTCCGAGGACGCTGCCGACGAGGAGTCGGCAGGGGACGAGTCCGCCGAGGACACCTCCGAGGAAGAGGCCCCTGAAGAGCCCCAGGACGAGGAGCCCCAGGACGAGGAGCCATCGGAGGAGGAGCCTGCGGAGGAGGAGCCCCAGGACGCCTCCGAGGAGGAGGCCCCGGCCGAGGACGAGGAGCAGTCCGCCGAGGAGGAGCCTGCCCGTGAGCAGGCCCCTGCGCAGCAGCGGTCCGAGCGCGGCGCCAGGAGGGCCTCGGCCACGAAGTCGTCGGCCAGCAAGCAGGCACCGGCCAAGAAGGCCAGCAAGCGGGCGCCGGCGAAGAAGAGCAGCAGCAAGCAGGCCTCCGCCAAGAAGAGTGCCAGCAAGCAGGCGCCGGCCAAGAAGAGCAGCAGCAAGCAGGCCTCCGCCAAGAAGAGCGCCAGCAAGCAGGCGCCGGCCAAGAAGAGCGCGTCGAAGTCCGCCCCGGCGAAGAAGTCCGCCAGCAAGCAGGCTTCGGCGAAGAAGAGCGCTCCCCGCAAGAAGACCGCGTCGTCCGGTAACGGGCGCCGCCGGTCGTCGACGAAGAAGTCCTGAAGGGAGCAACGATGAGCGCACGCGACAATGCAGGCAAGGTCCTCAAGGAGATCGGCGGCAACCTGCCGCTGGACCGGTTGAAGGACGAGGCGAAGAACGCCCTCGGCGCTGCCGGGGACAAGGCGATCTCGTCAGCGGGGGACAAGGTCAAGCAGGCGACCGGTTCCCTCAACGACATCACCGAGGGTGGAGGTGTCGTCGGACGGGCGACCAAGGAGGGCGCCGAGGCGGCCGCCAAGGGTGACTCGCCCGTCAAGGGGGCCATCGCCGGAGGCGCGAAGGGGGTCAAGGACAAGATCGTCTCCGTCTTCACCGGCGGCGACAAGGACCCCTCGCACTCGACCAACATCATCGAGTCGGTCGAGGTCGGCGTGCCGCTGAGCGTCGCCTACAACCAGTGGACGCTCTTCCACGAGCAGGCCGACTACATGCGCAAGGTCAAGAACGTCGACACGCCCGAGGACAACCAGGTCAAGTACACGGCCAAGATCTTCCTGTCGAAGCGCACCTGGACCGGCACGATCATCGAGCAGGTCCCGGACCAGCACATCGTCTGGCGCTCCGAGGGGGAGAAGGGCCACGTCGACGGGACGATCAGCTTCCACGAGCTGGCTCCGCGCCTGACGAAGGTGATCGTCGTCCTCGAGTACTACCCCGGAGGCTTCTTCGAGAAGACCGCCAACCTCTGGCGCGCCCAGGGCCGCCGGGCCCGCTCGGACCTGCGCCACTACGCCCGCCACGTCCAGACCCGCAGCATCCTGCAGGACGCCGACGAGATCGAGGGCTGGCGCGGCGAGATCCGCGACGAGGAGGTCGTCGCGGACCACGACGAGGTCGTGGAGGAGGAGCAGCAGCAGCGCGACGAAGGGAGCGAGGCACCTCCCGAGGACGAGTACTCCGACGACGAGGTGGCCGAGGACGAGGCACCTGAGGAAGACTACGAGGACGAGGGGGAGTACCCCGAGGAGGAGTACGCCGAGGAAGAAGGCGAGTACGCCGAGGGGGAGCCTGCCGAGGAGGAAGGCGAGTACGCGGAGGAGGAGCCCGCCGAGGAGGAAGGCGAGTACGCCGAGGAAGAAGGCGAGTACGCCGAGGAGGAGCCCGCCGAGGAAGAAGGCGAGTACGCCGACGAGGAGGAGTACGACGTCGAGCCCGTCGAGGACGAGCCCGAGGAAGAGCTGGACGAGGAGCGCGAGCGCTGAGCCTGCGCGTCCATAGATTCGCCCGACGAAAGGACACACCATGACCGTGACATCCGGCCGCTCCGGCGGCGGTTACCTGTCCCGACCCGAACCGAGCGGCCTGGCGGACGTCATCGAGATCATCCTGGACAAGGGACTGGTCATCGATGCGTACGTGCGCGTCTCCCTGATCGGCATCGAGGTGCTGACCATCGATGCGCGCATCGTCATCGCCTCGGTCGACACCTACCTGCGCTTCGCGGAGGCGACCAACCGACTCGACCTGGAGGCGAAGTCCAAGGACCTGCAGGACCTGGTCGGCGGCACCATGGAGAGCGGGGCCAAGGGCAAGACGAAGGGCGCCCTCGAGGGCGCCAAGGACGCCGTCTTCGGCGACGACGACGATGACGACGACGACGGCGAGCAGTCGCGTCCCCGTCGTTCCAGCAGCTCCTCCAGCCGTCCCCGCAAGCAGGCGGCGCGATCCAGTCGGTGACCGTGGAGACCACGCGGGGCTTCTACGCGTACGGCATCGTCCCCTCGAGTCGGACCGACCTGCCGGACACGGGCATGGGCTTCGACGAGCCGCACCTTGCGGCCGTCGGGCCCGTGGCCGTCGTCGGCGAGTGGGTCGACCTGCAGGCGAACCTCGCGAAGAAGCGGCACCTCACCGCGCACACCGATCTGCTCAACCGCTTGGCGCAGGACGGCCCGGTCCTGCCCCTGCAGTTCGGCTCGGTGCTGGCGGACGACGGCCAAGCCGTCGTCGACCTGTTCGGTGCAGACCCGGGCTGGTACGCCGATCGGCTCGCCGAGCTCGAGGGCCTGAGCCAGTACGTCCTGAGGGCTCAGTACGACCTCGACGAGGCGCTCGCGCAGCTGGTGGACTCCGACCCGGAGATCGCCCGGTTGCGCGAGCGCACGCGGGGGCGACCCGACGAGGAGCGGCACGACGAGCGCGTGCGGCTCGGTGAGCTGGTCTCGCAGGCGATGGAGGCCCGCAAGGGGCAGGACGCGGAGTGGGTGCGCTCCCGCATCGAGCCATGGGTCACCGCCGTGGCCCCCGCGACGTGGGCGGCATGGACGGGCTCGCGGAGCTGGCACTCGCGCTGAGCACCGACCAGGTCGCCGACTTCGAGGCGGCCGCCGAGGAGCTCGCCGAGCAGGCCCACCCCTGGGCCCGGGTGAGCCTGGTCGGACCGATGGCGATGTACGACTTCGTCCCGACCGACTGAGCGCCCATGGGCCTGATCAAGGAGGTGCTCCTGCTGCCCGCCGCCCCCCTTCGCGGGACGGTCTGGGTGGCCGAGCGCGTGCTGGAGAAGGCCGAGGAGGACTACTACAACCCCGGGTTGATCCGTCGCGAGATCGAGCAGGTGGACGAGCTGCGGCGCACCGGGCAGATCAGCGATGAGGCCGCCGAGGAGTGGGAGGATGCGCTCATCGAGCGACTCATCGAGAGCAGGCGCCGACCCGGCGCCCGAGGAGGAGGACACTGATGGCCGAGCAGAGCGAGACAGCCGCCCAGGAGGAGACCGACAGCACGACGTCGGAGGACTCGACGACCCCGGCCAAGAAGTCGACCGCCAAGAAGACGACGGCGAAGAAGTCGGCACCGAAGAAGCGCGCCGTCTCCACGAAGAAGTCGACCTCGGACGACAGCGACTCGCGCTCGTCCTCGGACGGCGACTCGCGCTCGTCCTCGGGTCGTGGCTCGCGGCTGAACGCCGTGAAGATCGCCCGCTCGGCCAAGCAGCAGCTCGCCGAGCTGCTCAACAAGGAGAGCGAGACGGTCATCGGCGTCCAGCGCACCGACGACGGCTGGGAGGTCGACCTCGAGGTCGTCGAGACCCGCCGCATCCCCGACACCACGGACGTGCTGGCGATCTACCGCGTCGAGCTCGACGACGACGGGGAGATCGAGGGCTACGAGCGCCTCGAGCGCTACATCCGCGGCAAGACCGAGGGTGGCGGTACGCGTGGCTGAGGACCAGCCCTCGCAGCGGGAGCAGCCCGCCGCACCGCCGCAAGCCTTCCAGGGCGCGATGCAGCGACAGATGGAGCCGCGCAACGCCAACCTCGCCGACATCCTCGAGCGGGTGCTGGACAAGGGCATCGTCATCGCCGGCGACATCTCCGTCTCGCTCGTCGACGTCGAGCTGCTGACGATCCGCATCCGGCTGCTCGTCGCCTCGGTGGACAAGGCCAAGGAGATGGGCATCGACTGGTGGGAGAACGACCCGATGCTCAGCTCCCGGGCCCGTCGCCAGGAGATCGACGCGGGCCGGGAGCGCTCGGACTCGCTGGAGCAGGAGAACGCCGAGCTGCGCCGTCGTCTCGAGCAGCTGGAGGCCGACCGTGGCTGATGGTCTCTACGCGTACGCCCTCACCCGGGCGGACGTCGCGGACCGGGTCGCCACCACCGGGATCCACGGCGCCCCGGTCACGACCGTCACCCACGAGGGCCTCGCGGCGCTCGTCTCCACGGTGGATCTCGAGGAGTTCGGCGAGGAGGGCCTGCGCCGGCACCTGGAGGACCTGGACTGGGTGCGCGACGTCGCCTTCGCCCACGACGACGTCGTGCGCGAGGTGGCCCAGGCCGGTCCCGTCGCACCGATGCGGCTGGCGACCGTCTTCTTCGGAGCCGACTCGGTGGTCGAGCGCCTGGCCGGCATGGCGGCGGAGCTGACGGAGGTCCTCGACCGCGTCGACGGCCGCAGCGAGTGGAGCGTCAAGGCCTTCAGCGAGCGGGGCGATGCAGCGCCGGAGGGCGAGGAGAAGCCACTCTCCGGACGGGACTACCTCGCCCGCCGCAAGCAGCAGGCCCAGGCCAGGGAGACGGCGTCCGAGCGGCACGTCGACGCGGTGGAGGCACTGCACGGTGAGCTGGCCCAGCTCGCCCTCGCCGGACGGCACCTCAGCGCCCAGGACCGGCAGCTCGGGGGGTACACCGGCGAGATGATCATGAATGCCGCCTACCTCGTGGGCGACGAGGACGCCGAGCGCTTCCGCGGGCTCGTCGAAGAGCGTCCGGCCCCCGCCGGGTTGCGCTTCACGGTCGAGGGCCCGTGGCCCCCGTACTCCTTCGCCGTGCTGGAGCAGGGATGAGCCTGCCCGCCGACGACCGTCGCCCCGGGGAGGTGCACCAGCGGTCCCAGGCCGCCCTGGCGCCCGTGGCGCTGGTCGACCTGCTCGACCGGCTGCTCGGGCAGGGAGTCGTCCTCTCCGGCGACCTCGTGATCTCCCTCGCGGGGGTCGACCTCGTGGAGGTGCACCTGCACGCGCTCATCACCTCCGTGCGCAGCGAGATGAGCAGGGACGGCGCATGAGCGACCCAGAGGGCGACCCACCCGGGCAGGGGCAGGCGTACTCCCTTCCCCGGCGGATGGAGACCGACGCCGACTCCGTCGAGCGCGACCTGATCAAGCTCGTGCTGACCATCGTCGAGCTCGTGCGCCAGCTGATGGAGAAGCAGGCCCTGCGACGCGTCGACGAGGGCGACCTCAGCGACGACCAGGTCGAGGAGCTGGGCACCGCCCTGATGCGCCTCGAGGAGGCGATGACCGACCTGCAGGAGCGCTTCGACCTCACCGCCGAGGACCTCAACCTCGACCTCGGACCGCTGGGCACCATCCTCTGACGGGCCGGCGCCCGGCACTCAGGTGACGGGTCGACGAGCTGGTCGGTGCAGCAGGGTGAGCGGAAGCGTCAGCAGCGCGAAGGCCGCGGTGACGAGCAGCGCCACGGAGAAGTCGTACCGCACGGCGATCGCGCCCACGGTCACGGACCCGACGGCGGTGCCCAGATCGAAGCCGACGTTCCAGATCGAGCTGGCCAGCCCGATGTGCCGGCGGGTCACCGCGGCGAAGGAGATGACGAGGGTGAGGTTCTGCAGGGCGCCGTAGGCGCTGCCGAGCAGGACCGCGCCCAGGAGGAGCAGCGGCACGGACTGCACGTGCACCGCCCAGGCGATCGCGCTGACCCCGACCACGGTGAGGACGACGAAGGGGGCGACGAACCGCTCCGCGCCGTACCGGTCCGCGACGCCGCCGATCCACCAGCGCAGGATCGCGGCCATGAGCTCCAGCAAGGCCAGGGCCGGGATGACGACGGCCGGGTCGCGCACCATCTGGGGACCGAAGGTGAGCACGGCCCCGCCGGCGATCGTCACGCCGACGAGCAGGACCATCGGACGCAGGAGCGTCAGTGCCACGCGTGGCGTGCTGGGCCCGTCGGGGGCGTCGGCCACCTCGTCGTGCTGGGGGGAGGCTTGGAGCGCACGTCCGAGGGCCAGGGCCGCCGGCACCCCGAGCAGCGGTAGGGCGCCGACGGCGAAGACGAGCGTGAAGCCGACCGTCTCGGCGACCCACGAGCCCAGCGGCAGCAGGACGACCTGGGGCCCGGCGATCGACAGGCCGTAGGCGCCGACGGCCTTGCCGCGCGTGCTCGGGTCGGACAGCTCCGCGACGGCCGCGCTCCCGGTGACGGTGAGGATGCCGAAGCCGACGCCGCGCACGGCCGAGAGCCCGAGGATGGTTGCCAACGAGTCGGTGGCGATGAGGCCGAGTGACGGCGCTCCGAGCAGGACCAGACCGGCGGCGAGCGTCGGTCCCCAGCCGAAGCGACCCAGCAGCGCCGGGACGGAGAACTGCGTGAGGACCGTGACGAGGAGCAGGACGCCGTTGACGAGGCCGGCGCCCCCTTCGTCCGCGCCGCCGTGCACGGCCCAGAGAGGGGCGACCGGCAGGAGGACCGCGAAGCCACTGAACCCGAGGAAGGTCGCCCACAGCAGCGAGGGCATCCCCCGCGCGGTCCACACACTGCTCACCGGGCGGAGTCTCTCACCTCCGCGTCATCACGAGCCCTCGGGCCAGCTGTCGTCCACGGGGGCCCCGCCCTCGATGACGGGCTCGTCCTCGGGGGCGAGGTCGGACCAGGAGTCCTGCGGCCGGTAGCCCAGCTCGAGGTTGGTATTGGTCATCGACCAGCGGCGGTTGGGGTTGTCGGAGATCGCGTAGTAGGTCCCGAACTCGACTTCCGCCTCGATGGCCCGCCGCACCACCTGGACGGTGTCGTCCTCGCTGAGCCACATCGCGTGCAGGACGTCGGCGTCCACGGTCGTGGGGTCGCCGGCCACCCACCCGATGCGCAACGCGATGAAGGACAGCCCGTACTCGTCGTGGTAGTAGCGGCCGAGGACCTCGCCGAAGACCTTCGAGACCCCGTAGAGCGAGTCCGGGCGGGGAGGGCTGTCCGGGTAGACCGGCCACTCCTCGTGACGGTCGTACATGCCCATCGCGTGGTTCGAGGAGGCGAAGACCACCCGCCGCACGCCGGCATCACGCGCCGCCTCGAGGACGTTGCGGGAGCCGATGATGTTCGCCCCGAGCACCGCGTCCCAGGAGGACTCGGGGGAGGCGGCGCCGGCGAGGTGGACGACCGTGTCGATGCCGGACATCAGGGTGCGCACCGCCTCGTAGTCGGCGAGGTCCGCCCCCAGGACCACCGGGTCCGCGTCCGGCACGGCGGTCAGGTCGTGTCCGGTGATCTCGTACTCGTGCTGGAGGCGCTGCGTGAGGATCGAGCCCACGCCGCCTGCCGATCCGGTGATGAGGATGCGTCGCTTGGTCATGTCCTCACTCTGCCCCGGCCCGGTGCACCCGGCAACGCAGGCCGCCCCTTCGCGCGTGGTCGCCGGGTCGTCGACCTCACTCGTCGTCGTCGTCGTCGAGGTCGATGACCCTGACGGCGGCGGCGATGTCCGGGTGGTCGTCGGTGTCCAGCGCCTGGATCTCACGCGCGATGCCCTTCTGCTCCAGGACGTACTCGGTGGAGGCGTCGGTGAGCACCTGCATCGCGTCGGCCTCCTCCCAGCGGACGCCCTCGAGCGTCTCCCGGGTGAACCGTGCCGCCATGAGCGCCTCGGGCTCCCGGTCCCCGTACGCATCGGCCGGGGTGCGGCGGACGGCGACCACGCCGGCCTCCCGGATCGACGGGGCGGTGGCCAGGACCTCCTTGGCCGTGACGACGACGTACCCGGCGACCATGTGGGAGTAGAGGGCGTTCCACTGGCTCCTGGTCGCCTTGCGCAGCGAGAGATTGCCCGCTGCCGTGGTGCCGGGGATCCGCTCCGGCAGCGCCTCGGCGTCGGGCACCCGCACGACCACCGACGCAACGTCCGCCTCAACGCCCACCGGGGCGGACTCGGCGTCGTTGTCCTCGAGCGCTCGTGCGAGGGCCGCGAGGACGGCGTCGTGGTCGTTGTCCAGCAGCCGGTGCCACCAGGCGTCCAGGACCAGCTGGTCCTGCTCCTGCTGGACGTCCGCCGAGCGCACCAGCGCCGCGTGCTCGGCGATCGCCGTGGCCCGGGCGCGCTTGCGGGCGGCCCGGCGCTTGCGGACGGCGAAGAGCCAGTGCTCCGCGGCGGCTGCCTTCTCCCGGCGCCGGATCAGCTCGCCCAGGGGGAGCACGTCCCACCGCTCGGCCTCGGGCCGCTCGGCGGGCGGAAAGTGTGGTCGGTGCAGCTCGAGGACGGCGTCGATCGCCCGGGCGATCTGCTCGGCCTGCTCGGCCTTGGTCGCCGCCGCGAGGGAGCGACTGCGCTGCCCGGTCGAGCCGCGCCGACGCGGCCGTGACCCACCGAGGCCGTGGTAGTAGCTGACCGGGCCGGCACCGGTGGAGACCCCGGGCCCGCCTGCACCGACGTGCACGCGCGCAGCCCGCGGCCCGAGGCTGGTGCGCACCCCACGGCCGGTCAGGCGCACCCGGACCCCGGGCGCGACCCTGAAGTAGAAACCCATACACCCCAACCCTAGTGAGTCCCGCCCGCCCCGGGCCGCTCGACACGACGACTGGCGACGGCGTCGAGGGCCCCGAGGGCGGTGGCGACAGCGGGTTGCCTGCGGCCGCCCCGGCGCACGGCAGTCAGGAGGTGACGCGCAGGAGCCGGCTCGCCGCGCAGGGGGACGCGCACGGTCCGCTCCCCGGTGGGCAGGCGGGCGAGCCGGGGGATCAGGGCGACACCCAGTCCGGCGCTCACGAGGGCGGCGCCGGTGTCCCACTCGGAGGTCTCGTGGGCCGCTGACGGAGTGAAGCCGGCGGCGGCGCAGGCGGCCAGGACCAGGCGGTGGTGCGGCCGGCCGGGGCGGTCGAGGATCCACGGCTCCTGCGCGGCGTCGCGCAGCAGGACCGAGGGTCTGGTGGCGAAGGGGTGGTCGGCCGGGACGAGCAGGTCCAGCGGATCGTCGAGGAGGGCCTTCTGGTCGAAGCGGGGATCGGTGCTCGTCGGGATCGTCGCGGTCGCGACGACCACCGCCAGGTCCGCCTGCTGGGCCAGCAGGAGGTCGAAGCACTCCTCGGGGTCGGCCTCGATGATCCGCACGCTGCACCGCGGGTGGATGGAGCGCACCTGTGCAGCCACCGAGGGCAGCAGCGCGGACGCCGCGGTGGCGAAACCGCACAGCCGCAGCGACCTGACCTGGTCGGGGTCGGTCTGCTCCAGGTCGGCGCGGACCTCCTCCCAGAGCGCGAAGAGGTCGTCGGCGTGCTCCAGCAGGATCCGGGCCGGCTCGGTCAACCGGATCCCGCGCCCGTCCTGCTCCAGCAGCGGCACACCGAGCTCGGCGGACAGCGAGCGCAGCTGGTGCGAGACCGCGGACGGGGAGAAGCCGAGCGCCTGGGCGGCGGCGGTCACGGTGCCGTGCGAGGCGACGACGCGCAGCACGTTGAGACGGCGATCGATCATGCAACGATCTTGCACGACGCCGTGCAAGAACGTGCGCTTCTCCTCACCAGTGATCCGGGTCACAATCGACGTGGGACGCCCGATCGGATCGAGGAGTGCACCGTGACCGCGCAGGCAGCAACCACCCGGCCCCAACCACCGACCACCCCGGACACGGCCGCCGCGTCCACGGCCGGACCGCCGCCGGGGACCTCGGAGCCGCCGGGCTGGCGCAGCTCGTCGCGCGGCGCGCGCCCGGCCGGTCGCTCGAGGCGCCGTTCTACACCAGCCCGGAGGTCTTCGACCTCGACGTGGCGGCGGTCTTCGCTCGCCACTGGGTCTTCGTCGCCACGGAGCCGGAGATCCCCGAGCCCGGTGACTACGTGACCGTCGACATCGGTCCGTACTCCGTCATCGTGCTGCGCGACGACGAGGAGCAGGTGCGCGCCTTCCACAACGTGTGCCGGCACCGCGGCGCACGACTGCTCCCCGAGGCCTCCGGGTCCGTGGGCAACCTCGTGTGCGGCTACCACCAGTGGACCTACGCCACCGACGGGCGCCTGCTGCACGCCGGGCAGCAGTCATCCGGCTTCGACGCCGGCTGCTGGAGCCTGAAGCAGCTCCACGTGCGCTCCGTGGACGGGCTGGTCCTCGTCTGCCTGGCGCCCGACCCGCCCTCGGACATCGACGACGTCGCTGCCCGGCTGCGGCCCTACCTCGCGCCCCACCGGCTGGCCCGCACGAAGGTCGCCGCCCGGGAGGACCTGGTCGAGCACGCGAACTGGAAGCTGGTGATGGAGAACAACCGCGAGTGCTACCACTGCGAGGCCGGCCACCCGGAGCTCACCCGCACGTTCTTCCCGACGTGGGGATACGCCGAGGACGAGATCCCGCGCCGGCTCCTGCCGGCGCACGAGCGGTACCTGGGTGCGACGGCCGAGCTGGAGGAGACCTGTCGCACGCGCGACATCCCCACCGCGCTGATCCGTGAGGTGTCCGGCCGGCCGACGGCGTTCCGGGTGGACCGGGGGCCGCTGGACGGTGCGGGGGAGTCCTACACCCGCGACGGGCGGGCCGTCTGCGAGCGCCTGCTGGGGGACCTGGACGTCCGCCGCCTGGGCCGACTGTCGATCCACCTGCAGCCCAACTCGTGGTTCCACGTCGTCGGTGACCACGCCGTCACCTTCACCGCGCTGCCGCTGGCGGCCGACCGCACCCTGGTGCGCACCACGTGGCTGGTCCACGAGGACGCCGTCGAGGGCGTCGACTACGACCTGGCGACACTCACCGACGTGTGGCACCGGACCAATGCCCAGGACGCGGGCCTCGTCTCCCGCGCCCAGGCCGGGATCAGCGACCCCGCGTACGAGCCCGGCCCCTACTCGCCCTCCGAGAGCGACGTGGACGCCTTCGTCACCTGGTACGTCGAGCGGCTGGCGGAGGAGCTCGGATGACCGACATGCTGGTCCGCCCAGCGGGGCCCGGAGCGGACACCGGGGGAGCGTGGACCGACACGATCGACGGTCCGCTCACGTGCACCGGCGTCGTGGACCTCACCCACGACGTGCGCACCTTCACCTTCGCGCCTCCCGGTGGCCGGATGCTGCGGTTCCTGCCGGGCCAGTACCTGACCTTCCGCGTCGTCGTCGACGGCCGGCCGGTCTCGCGCTGCTACACCATCTCCTCCGCACCGACCCGGCCCGAGCTGCTGGAGATCACCGTCAAGCGGGTGCCCGGCGGGGTCGTCTCCCCGTGGCTGCACGAGCACCTGCGGCCCGGGGACGTCGTCGAGGCGAGCGGGCCGTGCGGGCAGTTCAGCCACGAGCTGCACCCCGCCGACAGCCACCTCTTCCTCACGGCGGGCAGCGGCATCACCCCGGCCATGTCGATGGTGCGGACCCTGTGCGACACCGGTGCCGCAGTCGACATCGTCCTCGTCCACTGCGCCCGCACCCCCGACGACATCGTCTTCCGCAGCGAGCTCGCGCAGCTGTCCACCCGGCACGGCGTCACGGTCGCGGTCCTGTGCGAGGACGACTCCCCGGGTGAGCACTGGGACGGCCTGCGCGGCCGGCTCGACGCGGCCGCGCTGCGGCAGGTCGCTCCGGACCTGCGCCGCCGCGAGGTCTTCACCTGTGGTCCGCCACCCTTCATGGCGGCGGTCCGCGAGCTGCTCGAGGGCGAAGGGGGTGACCCCCGCCGCGCGCACGAGGAGTCCTTCGTCCTCGAGAGCGCGACGTCGACAGGGCCGCCGGCCGCCGACGGCCGGACGAACGCCGACGGGCAGGCAGGCGCCGACCGCGTCACGGCGACATACCGGCTCGAGCTGCGGCGCAGCGGACGGGTCGTGGAGTGCGACGCCGACTCGACGATCCTCGAGGCGGCGCGCCGGGCGGGGGTGACGCTCCCTTCGTCGTGCGAGGAGGGGATGTGCGGCACCTGCAAGCTCACCCTGCTCGACGGCCGCGTCGACATGCAGCACGCGGGCGGCATCCGCCCGCGGGAGGTGGCGCGGGGCCAGATCCTGCCCTGCTGCTCCACCCCGCTCGAGGACGTGGTGGTGGACGCATGAGCGCCGAGGACCCGCTGCTGACCCCCTTCGTCCTCAAGGGGGTCCGGCTGCGCAACCGCATCGTCAGCACCTCGCACGAGCCGTCCTACAGCGAGGACGGGCTGCCGGGGGAGCGGTACCGCGCTTACCACGTCGAGAAGGCGCGCGGTGGCGTCGGCCTGACCATGATCGGTGGCAGCGCGCTGGTCAGCCGGGAGGTGGCGCCGGCCTTCGGCAACCTGCAGCTGTGGCGGGAGGAGTCCGAGCCGCTGCTGCGGCAGCTGGCCGACGAGGTGCACGAGCAGGGTGCGGCGGTGATGACCCAGCTGACCCACCTGGGGCACCGCACGAGCAACTACGCCCACGAGTGGTTGCCGGCCGTCTCGGCCAGTGCCGTGCGCGAGCCGGCGCACCGGGCCTTCACCCGGGCGGCCGAGGAGTGGGACATGGACCGGGTCGTCGACGACTTCGTCACCGTCGCCCAGCGGTGCCGGGCCGCCGGCCTCGACGGCATCGAGCTGATGGCCTACGGGCACCTGCTGGACGCCTTCTGGAGCCCGACGTGGAACCACCGCGAGGACGAGTACGGCGGCAGCCACGACAACCGGATGCGCTTCCCGCTGCGCGTGGTGCGGGCCGTGCACGAGGCGGTCGGCCCGGACTTCGTCGTCGGTGTCCGGATGAGCTTCGACGAGGAGCGCGAGGGCGGGCTCGGCCCCGGGGAGTCCCTGGGCGTGGCCGAGGACCTCGTGGCGGCAGGGGTGGACTTCTTCAGCGTGATCCGGGGGACGATCGCCACCGACGCCGAGCTCGCCAGGGTCATCCCGCCGATGGGGACACCGGCCGCCCCGCACCTGGAGTTCGCCGGGCAGATCCGGCGGAAGCTCTCGGTCCCGGTGATGCACGCGGCCCGGATCGCCGACGTGGAGACCGCGCGCCACGCGATCCGCGAGGGGCTGCTCGACCTCGTCGGCATGACCCGGGCACTCATGGCCGACCCCGAGCTGCCCACCAAGGTGCGCGAGGGGCGCTCGGACCGGATCCGTCCGTGCGTCGGCGCGAACATGTGCATCGACGGCATCTACGCCTCGGGTGCCGCGTACTGCATCCACAACCCCTCGACGGGTCGCGAGCTCGAGGTGCCGCAGCGCGTCGAGCGGGCCCGCACGACCAGACGCGTGGCCGTCGTCGGCGCCGGTCCGGCCGGTCTGGAGGCGGCGCGGGTGCTGGCCGAGCGCGGGCACGAGGTGGTGCTGCACGAGGCCGCCGACCGGGTCGGTGGACAGCTGCTGCTCGCCTCGGCCTCACCCCGCCGTCGCGACCTGCGCGGGATCATCGACTGGCGGCGCGACGAGCTGGCCCGGCTCGGCGCCGCGGTGCACCTGGGCAGCCTCGTCGACGCGCAGACCCTGCTGGAGGAGCAGTGGGACGACGTCGTCGTCGCGACCGGGGGAGTGCCCGCGGCTCCGCAGGTCCCCGGTGCGCAGCTGCTGCTGGACACCTGGGACGTGCTGTCCGGGGCCCGTCATCCGCACGGCCGGGTCCTCGTCTACGACGACCACGGCGGCCACCAGGCGCTCGACGCCGTGGAGGCGCTGCTGCGCAGTGGTGCGGACGTCGAGCTCGTCACGCCGGAGCGGATGCTCTCGCCGGACGTCGGAGCGATCAGCGCGGCCGGTTACATCGACGCACTCGCCCGCGCCGAGGTGCCGGTGACGGTGCTGCGGCGGTTGACCGGCGCGCGCCGGTCGGGGTCACGGGTGGCGGTGGACCTCGGTGTGGACGGGTCGGACTTCCGGGAGAGCCGTACCGTCGACGCCGTGGTGGCCGAGATGGGCACCGAGCCGGTCCACGACGTCTACGACGACCTCGTCGGCCACTCCACCAACCACGGCGCGGTGGACCTGGACGCACTGCTGGGGCTGCGTGCCCAGACGATCGTGCGCAACGAGGACGGCGCCTTCCGGCTCTTCCGCATCGGGGACGCGGTGTCCAGCCGCAACGTCCACGCGGCGATGCTCGACGCCGCGCGGCTGTGCCGAGCGATCTGAGGCTTCGAGACGGTCGCGGGGCGACCTCCTCAGCCGTCGGTGGCGAGACGGTGGCGGAGCGACCTCCTCAGCCGTCGGTGGCGAGACGGTGGTGGGGCGACCTCCTCAACCGTCGGTGGGCGGATGCCCGAAGGTGGCGCCCGAGTGCTCACCGAGCAGCGGGGGGACACGTCGGTAGCGAGCCGGCGTGCCCGACAGCCGGATCGGGTTGGACACCTGCTGGCTGGTGCGGGAGCCGTCGGGGTCGGCGATCTCGACGACGGGTTCCAGGCCCAGGGTCTCGGCCAGCCCGAGCGCCTCGACGACCGAGTTCACCTTCCCGGCGGGGACCCCCGCGGCGGTGAGTCGGTCGGCCCAGTCCGCGGCGGACCCGGTGCGCAGCCGGTCCTCGAGCAGCGCCTTCAGCTCGTCTCGGTGGGTCACCCGGCTGGAATTGTCGGCGAAGCGCGGATCCGTCCCCAGCTCGGGGACGGACAGCACCCGGGTCAGCGCCCGGAACTGCTTGTCGTTGCCGACCGCGACGGCCAGTGGTCCGTCGGCGGTCGCGAGCGTCTCGTAGGGCGCGATGCTCGGGTGCGCGTTGCCCATCCGTTGCGGCGCGAGCCCGGTCACCAGCGTGCTCGACGCCTGGTTGACCAACCCGCTCAGCAGCGAGGAGAGCAGGTTGACCTCGACGCGCTGACCGACGCCGGTCTCGTCGAGGGCCCGCAGGGCGGTGAGGATCCCGATGACGGCGTTCTGCCCGGTGACGACGTCGACGAGGGCCACCCCCACCTTGCTCGGCTCGGAGTCGGGGGAGCCGGTCACGCTCATCAGCCCGCCGACGGCCTGGACGAGCAGGTCGTACCCGGGCAGGGTCGCCCCGCCCGCGCTGCCGAAGCCGGTGATCGAGCAGTAGACGAGCTCGGGCCGGCTCGCGTGCAGGGTGTCGAAGTCCAGTCCGTAGCGCTCCATGACCCCGGGCCGGAAGTTCTCGACGACGATGTCGGCCTCCATCGCGATGGTGGTCGCGGTCGCCAGGCCCTCGGCGGTGCCCAGGTCGCACGTGATGGAGCGCTTGTTGCGGTTGACGCTGGAGAAGTAGGTGCCGACCCCGAACTCGTCCACTGGCGGCACCCAGCTGCGGGTGTCGTCACCGGAGGGTCGCTCGATCTTGATGACGTCGGCGCCGAAGTCCGCCAGCACCATGGTGGCGAAGGGGCCCGCGAGGACCCGGGAGAAGTCGGCGACCTTCAGGCCGGCCAGGGCGTCGCTCATGCAGGTGCGTCCGTCCGGCCGAGCAGGATGTCGACGACGTGCTCGGCGATCGCCAGCGACGACGTGGCCGCGGGGGAGGGCGCATTGCGCAGCGCCAGGACCGGCCCGCGGCGGGTGATGCGGAAGTCGTCCACGAGGGCGCCGTCGACACCCAGTGCCTGGGCGCGCACGCCGCGCGGCCCCGGGACGACGTCGTCGGCCGTCAGCTCGGGGACGTAGCGGCGGGCCGCCCCGACGAAGCGCTGCTTGCTCGCCGACCCGAGCATCTCGGTGATCCCGGTGCGCCAGTGCCGGGCAGCAAAGCGGCGGAAGCCGGACCAGGCGACGGCGTCACGCAGGTCGGCCGCGGAGACATGCGACCAGCCGTAACCCTCGCGGGCCAGGGCGAGGACGGCATTCGGACCGACCATCACCTCACCGTCGACGCGAGGAGTCAGGTGCACGCCGAGGAAGGGGTAGCGGGGATCGGGGACGGGGTAGACCAGACCGCGCACGAGGTCCCGGCGCTCGGGACGCAGCAGGTAGTACTCGCCCCGGAAGGGGACGATGCGCGGGTCCGCCTCGTCCCCGGCCAGGGCCGCGACCCGGTCGGCCTGCAGCCCGGCGCAGAGCACGACTCGCTCCGCGCGGACCTCTTGGCCGTCGGCGCCGGTCACGATCGTCCGGTCCCCGTCCGGCCGGATGCCGGTGACCTCGAAGGAGGTGCGCACGCTCCCGCCGGCCGCGGTGATGTCCTGGGCCATCGCGCGCGTGACCGCTGCGTAGTCGACGATCGCCGTGTGGGGTGAGTGCAGACCGGCCACACCGGTGACGTGCGGCTCGATCTCGCGCAGCTCGTCCGGGCCGATCTCGCGCACACCCGGCACCCCGTTGGCGCGGGCCCGCGCGGTGATGTCGGACAGGCGGGAGCTCTCGGCCTCGTCGAGGGCCACGAGGACCTTGCCGCACTCGTCGTAGGCCAGCTCGTGCTCGGAGCAGAACTCCTGCAGCAGGTGGACCCCGCGGCGGCACAGCCGGGCCTTGAGCGAGCCCGGCACGTAGTAGAGCCCGGCGTGCACCACGCCGCTGTTGTGGCCGGTCTGGTGGGCGGCCAGGGCCGCCTCCTTCTCGAGCGCGGTGACCTCGGCGCCCGGTTGCAGCTGCAGGATCCGCCGGGCGACGGCCACTCCGAGGATCCCGCCGCCGACGACGGCGTAGCTGGTGGGACTCATGTCCTCTCCTTGTCCTCGATGACGCTCGTGGTGGCATGGACAGACGCTGTGCGATCCGTACCCGCGACCACTGTGTCGTACCGCGCGGCCAGCCCGTCCAGCAGGCATGCCAGGCCGAGTTCGAAGCTCTCCCTGTCGATCTCCTCGGCGACCTCCGGGAGTCGGTGCGCCTGTGCGAGAGCGGGGTAGCGGTCGAGGTAGACCCGGGCGTCGTCGGCGAAACCGCTGGCGAAGGGGGTCGATGCGGCCCCGACGACGAGGTACTTCACCGAGCCGGCGATCTCGGTCGCGTAGCGAGCCGGCCATCCGGCCGCGAGCAGGCCGGCGTGGACTCGTTCCGACATCGCGAGGAAGTCCTCGCGCCGCCCGGCGCCCGAGGCGACGAGCGGCACGGCGTTCGGGTGGGCCGCCAGCGACGCCCGGTACGAGCGCGCCCAGGTCTCCACCCCCCTTCGCCATGTGCCGTCGGCGAAGCCGCTGGTGTCGACCTGGCGGGTGAGCAGGTTGGCGACCGCGTCGAGGACCTCGTCGCGGTTGGCGTAGTGGCTGTAGAGGGAGGGGGCCTGCACGTCGAGGGCGCGCGCCAGGCCGCGCATGGAGAACTGGGCGAGGCCGTCCTCGTCGATCAGCCGCAGGGCGGTGTCGCGGATGCGCTCACGACTCAGGAGCGGTGTGCTGGGACGAGCCACGGAGCAGGCCTTTCGCGTTCGGAACCTAACGGTATAAGGTTACCGCACCGCACAAACCTAACACCGTTTGGACCTCTTGGAGATGACGATGAGCGCACCGCAGACCCCCATGTCCCTGTTCGGCGTCGACACGCTGCTCACGGAGGAGGAGCGGGCCATGCAGGAGACCGTGGCCCGCTACTGCACCGACCGACTCCGGCCCCACCTCGCCGACTGGTACGAGGCGGGGAACCTGCCGGCGCGGGAGCTCGCCCGGGAGCTCGGTGACCTCGGCGTGCTCGGCATGCACCTGGAGGGGTACGGCTGCGCCGGGACCAGCGCCACGGCCTACGGCCTCGCGTGCCTGGAGCTGGAGGCGGCCGACTCCGGTCTGCGCAGCCTGGTCTCGGTGCAGGGGTCACTGGCGATGTTCGCCATCCACCGCTGGGGGAGCGAGGAGCAGAAGCAGGAGTGGCTGCCGCGGATGGCCGCGGGCGAGGCCATCGGGTGCTTCGGGCTGACCGAGCCGGACTTCGGCTCCGACCCCGGCGGGATGCGCACGCGTGCAGTGCGCGACGGTGACGACTGGGTCCTCAACGGCACCAAGATGTGGATCACCAACTCGCCGATCGCCGACGTGGCCGTGGTCTGGGCCAACACCGACGAGGGGGAGGGCTCGCGTGGCATCCGCGGGTTCGTCGTCCCGACCGACACCCCCGGATTCTCCGCCCCGGAGATCACCAAGAAGCTCTCGCTGCGTGCCTCGATCACCGGTGAGATCGTCCTGCAGGACGTGCGGCTGCCCGCCTCGGCGATGCTGCCCGAGGCGGCCGGGCTCTCCGGCCCGCTGTCCTGCCTCAACGAGGCCCGCTTCGGGATCATCTTCGGCGCGGTCGGTGCGGCCCGCGACTGCATCGACACGGCCCTGTCGTACGTGGGGGACCGCGAGATCTTCGGCAAGCCGCTCGCGGCCTACCAGCTGACCCAGGCCAAGCTCGCCGACATGACCCTCGAGCTGGGCAAGGCCATGCTCCTGGCGGTCCAGCTGGGCCGGATGAAGGACGCCGGGACCCTCCGCCCCGAGCAGGTGAGCCTGGGCAAGCTGAACAACGTCCGCGAGGCCATCGATGTCGCGCGCGAGTGCCGGACCCTGCTGGGCGCCAACGGGATCACCCTCGAGTACCCCGTCCTGCGGCACGCCAACAACCTCGAGTCCGTGCTCACCTACGAGGGCACCTCGGAGGTGCACCAGCTGACGATCGGCAAGGCGCTGACCGGAGTCGCCGCCTTCCGCTGAACCGAAGGGCGCCACCGTGAGATGGGTGCCGAGTGAGCAAAGATGCGCACGGGGTGGCAATTTCGCTCCGCCTGGGGGATCATTCACCCGTGCGGAGAAGACGGGGCGCACTCGCGCCTCGGCCCCGCGCTGTTGTGGGGTTCCTGCTGTAGCCGCCGACCGGCGGCATCTCCCTGTCGTCTGCTGCGCATCTGGCGCGCGAAGGTTGGTCCATTGTGGTCGTTCGATCAGTGCGTGTGGCAGGTGTCGCTGCCGTGGTGGCGGGGCTGGTGCTCGGAGGCGGGACGGCACCCGTCCAGGCCGCCCAGGTGGCACAGACCGCCTCGGACCCGACGTGGACCTTCTCCGGCAAGGGCTTCGGTCACGGGGTGGGGATGTCGCAGTACGGCGCGAAGGCGCTGGCGGATGACGGCAGGAGCGCCGCACAGATCCTGAAGTACTACTACCAGGGCATCACCGTCGACCGGGTGCGCGACGACAAGACGGTGCACGTCAACGTCGCCGCTTCTCGTCCGTCGGTGACGCTGCGGACCACTGCGACAGGTTCCGGCGGCGGCTCGTTCACGGTCACGGTCGGCGACAGGACCCTGTCGGCGTCGACGTCCTCGGTCGTGAAGGTGAAGCGTTCTGACTCGAAGGTGGAGGTGTCGCGCACGAACGGCACCAAGACCGTCAAGGCCACCGGCCCCTCGGCGGAGGTCGCCTTCGATGACGACAGGACGCTGCTGTCGATCGAGGACAAGAGTTACCTGTCGGGGTCGGCGCAGGTGGTGCCCGCTTCGAGCGGCGGTGTGCACGCGGTGATGAAGGTGCGCCTGCACGACGAGTACCTGGACAACGTCAAGGAGATGCCCTGGTCGTGGCCGGCGGCGGCGTTGCAGGCGCAGGCGGCCGCCGCGCGCGGGTACGCGCTGCGCAAGGTCAACAAACCCATCCGCTCGGCCTGCGAGTGCCACGTCTACGACGGCACCAGCGACCAGGTGTTCGGCAGCCACCCGACCGGCGCGGGCGCGGCCGGGTGGGACCGGTGGAAGGCTGCGGTGCGAGCCAATGGGACGAGCACCACGGGCATGGTCCCGCGGTACGGGGGCGCCCTGATCGAGGCGGTGTACTCCTCCAGCAGCGGTGGCCGCACGCAGGACAGCGAGGACGTGTGGGGTGGCTACGTGCCGTACCTGCGCTCGGTCGACGACCCGTACTCCCTGCGGCCGGAGAACCCGCGCAGGTCGTGGACCATCGATGTCCCGGGGGCGAGGGTCGACGAGGCGTTCGGGCTGGGGGACGTCGTGAAACTGGAGATCACGCGCCGGACCACTGGTGACGGCGTCGCCGAGGTGGTCGCGACGTCCATCACGGGCACGCGGGCGACGCTGACGGGTGAGAAGATGCGTCGTCAGCTCGGCCTCTACAGCACCTACGTGGCCTCCCCGATCACGGGGACCAACCTGTGGCCCTTCCCGGACGTGACCCCGCAGACGACCGCCTTCACGACGGAGATCGCCTGGCTGAAGGACGAGGGGATCACGACGGGCTACCCCGACGGGACCTTCGGCCCGAAGGACAACATCTCGCGCGAGGCCATGGCGGCCTTCCTGTACCGGGCGGCGGGCAGGCCACCGGTGCAGAGCGCGCCCGACTTCACGGACGTCAACTCCTCGAGCGCGTTCGCCAAGGAGATCGCCTGGCTGCAGGACGAGCGCATCACCACGGGGTACGCCGACGGCTCCTTCGGTCCGAAGAGGAGGATCACCCGTGAGGCGATGGCGGCCTTCATGACGCGGTTCCTGCTGGACAGGCGCCCGCCCGACGCCACCGCTCCCTACCAGTTCAGTGACATCGCCGGGACCCAGTTCGAGGACCACATCGCCTGGATCGCGGACCGGGGCCTGACCACGGGCCATGCCGACGGGACGTTCCGCCCGAAGAGCAAGATCACCCGCGAGGCCATGGCGGCGTTCCTGTACCGCGCGCGGACCATGCTGTAGTGCACCGGCCGGCTGGTGTCGCCGGTCCTCAGCCGCCGGTGGTGATCTCGTCCACGAGCAGGGCGACGTGGAGCGAGGAGCGCACGTCCGGGTCGTCCAGGTCCCGGCCGAGCACCTGCTCGGCCCTGGCCAGGCGGTCGTAGAAGACCGGACGGGACAGGTGGATGCTGCCTGCGGCGGCCGACTTGCTGGTGGGGTGCAGCAGCAGCGCGCGGACGGCCTCCAGCAGCTGGGCATCGTGCTCGGTGTCGTGCCGGCGCAGCTGCTCGAGCTCACGCTCGCTGAACAGGCGGACGCGGTCGTCGGAGGCCAGGAGGGCGAGCAGCCCGCGTAGATGGACGTCCTCGAGCCGGTGCACCGGCCGGGCGTCGACGGTGCGCACCGACTCCACCACGTGCTGAGCCTCCCGGAGTGTCCTGTCGATGTCCGCGGCGCGCAGGGCCGGCCGGCCGGCGCCCACGACGGCGCGGTGGCGGCGGCACACGTGGGCGGCGAGGTCGTCGACGACCCGGTCGACGTCCGCGGTGGGCGGCAGGGACAGCAGGGCGCGCACATCGCCCTCGACGTCGCACACCAGCGCGGGCACCCGCGCCTCCTGCGCGGCGTGCACGGTGGCGGCGATCACCTCGTCCACCCGGCCGGTGCGTCCGGTGCTCCCGGTCGGTCGCTCCACGAGCGGGCGAAGGGAGAGCCCCACCAGTGTCCTTCCGGCACTTGGCATCCCGGCCAGCTCGCTCCGGCGCAGCAGGTCGGGATCGTTCGGATCGGCGAGCAGGCCGACGATCAGCTCGTGGTGGGTCCGGCGCACTGCGCTGTCGCGCTGCCGGTCGTGCAGGCGGTGCAGGGCCAGGGCCGCGGCCGCCCGCTCGGCCATGGCGATCATCCCCTCCGAGGGGGGCGTGGCGAGGTGTACGACGAGACGCCCCCAGCCCCGCTCCCTTCGCCCGACGCGGGTGACCAGCCACCCGTTGTCCTCGTCCCACGTGGTGCGGCCCTCCAGCCGCACCGCGGCCGAGCGCGTCGACCAGTCCGCCAGCACCCCACCGATGTCATCGGGTCCGGAGCGGTAGTCCAGCACCTGGTGCTGCTCGCCCTCGATGACGACGGCTGCGCCGGAGAGCCGCTGGACGGCCTCGAGGATCGCCTCCGGTCCGGCCTCGGCGATGCTCAGGCTCGTGAAGGTCTCGTGCACCCGCTGGGCCTGACGCAGCTCGGCGAGCTGCTCGGCGAGGATGCGCTCACCGATGGCTTGGGTGACGGCGGCGAAGCCGACCTCCCGGGAGACCGCGACCAGCGGCAGGCCGAGATCGTCACAGCCGGCCACGAGCGCCGGCGGCAGCTCCTGCCAGCGGCGACCGAGCTCGATGACCACACCGGCCGCCCGGATGTCCTGCAGGCTGGTGGCGAAGGCCCGCAGCTCGTCGCCCGTGTCGGGCATCGCGATCCCGGTGCTCAGGAGCAGGTCGCCCTCCCGCAGGAGCGAGGCGATGTCGACCAGCTCCGCGGCGTGCGCCCACCGCACGTCGCGGCCCAGGCCGGCGTGACCGGCCACCACGCGCGCGCCGGAGCGACGCAGCACCGGCATGCCCACGACGTCCGCGACGGTGACGGCCATGTCGTACCCCGACATTCTGTCGACATCAGTGCAGTGATCCTACGAAATGATGGCGCCGGTTGGGTGTGTGGCGAGGACGATGGGGTGCAGATCGCAATGAAGGGATCCATCCATGACGCAGACGACCGACGTCGACCGTGCCTATGACCTGGACAGGGCGCACGTCTTCCACTCGTGGTCCGCCCAGGGGTCCCTCGACCCGATGGTCGTGAGCAGGGCGGAGGGCTCTCACGTCTGGGACGACGGCGGCAACCGGTACCTCGACTTCACCTCGCAGCTGGTCTTCACCAACCTGGGCCACCAGCACCCCGCGATCGTCGCCGCGATCCGTGAGCAGGCCGAGACGCTGTGCACGGTCGCGCCCCAGCACGCCAACGCCGCGCGCTCCGAGGCGGCCAGGCTCATCGCCTCGCACACCCCGGGCGACCTGAACCGGGTGTTCTTCACCAACGGGGGCGCGGACGCCAACGAGCACGCGATCCGGATGGCACGGTTGCACACCGGTCGGCAGAAGGTCCTCTCGACCTACCGCTCGTACCACGGGGGGACCCAGCTCGCGGTCAACGCCACCGGCGACCCCCGCCGGTGGCCCA
This sequence comes from Janibacter sp. DB-40, assembly GCF_029510815.1. Classification (NCBI taxonomy): domain Bacteria; kingdom Bacillati; phylum Actinomycetota; class Actinomycetes; order Micrococcales; family Intrasporangiaceae; genus Janibacter; species Janibacter sp. DB-40. Next base: position 1,439,694 of record NZ_CP120360.1, read on the forward strand.
ACGACACCGCCTCCACCGGCACGGTGCACTTCTTCGGCCCCTACCTCTACCGCAGTGCCTTCCACGCGGTCACCGAGGAGGAGGAGTCGCAGCGGGCGCTGGAGCACCTCGAGCAGGTGATCACCCTCGAGGGGGCGTCGACGATCGCGGCGGTCCTGCTGGAGCCCATCCCCGGCACCGCGGGGATCATGCTGCCCCCACCGGGGTACCTGCGGGGCGTGCGCGACCTGTGCGACCGGCACGGCATCGTGCTGATCGCCGACGAGGTGATGGCCGGCTTCGGCCGGGCCGGTCGGTGGTTCGCCATCGAGCACGGGGGAGTCGTGCCGGATCTGCTGACCTTCGCGAAGGGGGTCAACTCCGGGTACGTGCCGATGGGCGGGGTCGCCATCAGCGACGAGATCCACGCGACCTTCACCGACCGGGTGTACCCGGGTGGGCTGACCTACTCCGGACACCCGCTGGCCTGCGCGGCGGCCGTCGCGACCATCCGGGCCATGGAGGAGGACCGCGTCGTGGAGCACGCGGCCGCGCTGGGGCGGGAGGTCTTCGGGCCCGAGCTGCATGCCGTCGCGGAGAAGCACGAGTGGGTCGGCGAGGTGCGCGGCACGGGTGTCTTCTGGGCCCTGGAGATGGTGCGCGATCGCGGCACGCGCGAGCCGCTCGCCCCGTACGCAGGGGACAGCCCGGAGATGGGCGCGATCCTCGCCGCCTGCAAGCGACGGGGGTTGCTGCCCTTGGCCAGCAACAACCGGATCCACCTGGTCCCGCCGCTGACCTCCACGAGCGAGGAGGTCCGGGAAGGGATCGGCATCCTCGACACGGCGCTGGGGGAGGCGCACGGTGAGTTCATGTGACCCGACGGGCCTCCTCCCGACCGCTCCCGCAGCCCGCGCCCTGGGTGACCACGCGGGCGTCGATTACGAATTCGCTTGCACGATGCGACGAATGACACGGAATCCCTTGTGCAGTGGATCACGCTCTGTAAAAATCATGCGTCATGCACGCCGACGGCCACGGATCGGGGAAGGAGCCGAAGATGGGCGGTGACAGTCCCGGGGATGCGATCCCAGGAGTCGACAGCAGGAGTGCCGGGGCCTTCAGCTACCTGGCAGGCCGGCGGGTCGCGGGCCGGGGTGAGCAGGCGACGCTGAGCGACCCCGCGTCGGGGGAGACCCTGGCCCGGTTCCGCATGGCCGCCGCCACGGATGTGGACGACGCCGTCACCTCTGCCCGAACGGCCTTCCCCGAGTGGGCCGCGGCAGCTCCCGTGGAGCGGGCCGAAGTGATGACCCGGTGGGCCCGCCTGCTGACCGAGCGCGCCGAGGACCTGGCCGTGGCGGAGACCCGCCAGTGCGGCAAGCCGATCCGCCTCGCCCGGGACTTCGACGTCCCCGGCAGCATCGACAACGTCTCCTTCTTCGCCGGTGTCTCCCGTGACCTGGGCGGCAAGGCCGCCGGTGAGTACTCGCCCGACCACACCTCGATGGTGCGCCGTGAGCCGGTCGGAGTCGTCGGCTCGATCGCCCCGTGGAACTACCCGCTGCAGATGGCGGCCTGGAAGGTGCTGCCCGCGGTGGCCGCCGGCAACGCCGTCGTGCTCAAACCCAGTGAGCTCACCCCCCTGACCTCGCTGCTGTTCGCCGAGGCGGCCACCGAGGCCGGCCTGCCTCCCGGTGTGTTCAACGTGGTGACGGGGACGGGGGCCGAGGTCGGGGAGCACCTGGTGGGGCATCCCGACGTCGACATGGTCTCCTTCACCGGGTCGAGCGCGGTGGGGCGCCGGGTGATGGCGGTGGCCGCGCAGACGCCCAAGCGCGTCCAGCTCGAGCTCGGCGGCAAGGCCCCCTTCCTCGTCTTCGACGACGCCGACCCGGAGGCCGCGGCACGAGGGGCCGTGGCCGGCTCACTCATCAACACCGGGCAGGACTGCACCGCGGCCACGCGGGCCTACGTGCAGCGTCCGTTGTACGACGACTTCGTGGACCGAGTGGCCGAGCTGATGTCGCACGTGCGGCTGGGGGACCCCAGCGACCCCGCCACCGACATGGGCAGCCTGATCTCGCGTCAACAGCAGGATCGCGTCTCCGCCCACGTCGAGGGGGCCCGTGACCGAGGGGCGAAGGTCGTGGTCGGCGGCGGGGTGCCGCAGGGGCCGCTGGCCGCGGGTGCCTACTACGAGCCCACGCTCATCACCGGGGTCGAGCAGACCGACCCGATCGTCCGCGAGGAGGTCTTCGGCCCGGTCCTGGTGGTGCTGCCCTTCGACGGCGACGACGAGGGCCTGGCGCTGGCGAACGACTCGCGCTACGGACTGGCCGCCTCGGTGTGGAGCCGCGACGTCCACCGTTGCCTCCGGGCGACGCGCACGCTGTCGGCCGGCACCGTCTGGGTCAACGACCACATCCCGATCATCAGCGAGATGCCGCACGGAGGCGTCAAGGCGTCCGGCTTCGGCAAGGACATGTCCACGTACTCCCTGGAGGAGTACACCGTCGTCAAGCACGTGATGTTCGACGGTACGGGCGAGGCGCACAAGGACTGGCACGACATCGTTCTCCGAGGGTCCTGAGCCCCCGCCACCTGGAAGGAACCATCATGACCAAACCACTGTCCACGAACCCTCGCCCGACCGGGATCAACCACCCGGGGCTCGCCCGGCGAGACTTCTTCCGCGCCGTCGGAGTCGGCGGGATGGCCGTCTCGGGGGCCGGCCTGCTCTCCGCCTGCGGGACCGAAGGGACCCAGGGCCAGGAGACGCAGGAGGCCGAGGACGTCTCCTCGAAGGAGAAGGTGGTCAACTTCTCCAACTGGCCGCTGTACATCGACACCGACGACGGTGGGAAGCACCCGACCCTGGTCCAGTTCGAGAAGGAGACCGGGATCAAGGTCGACTACGTCGAGGAGATCAACGGCAACGCCGACTTCTACGCCAAGATCCGCCCGCAGCTCTCGTCCGGCCAGCCCACCGGATCCGACGTCGTCGTCTTCTCCAACGACTGGGCCGCGCGCATGATCGAGGAGGACTTCGTCCAGGAGATCGACACCGCCAACATCCCGAACGCCAAGAACCTGATCGCCAGCCTGCAGTCGCCCTCCTTCGACCCCGACCGCAAGTACACCCTGCCGTGGCAGTCGGGACTGACCGGCATCGGCACCAACACCAAGGTCACCGGTCGGGAGATCACCTCGATCGAGGAGCTGCTCACGGCACCCGACCTCAAGGGCAAGATCGCGCTGCTGACCGACATGACCGACACCGTGGGCCTGATCATGCTCGAGATGGGCATCGATCCCGAGGACTTCAGCCAGGGCGAGTTCGACAGGGCGATGCAGAGGATCACCGACGCGGTGGACGCCGGCCAGGTCCGGCAGTTCACCGGCAACGACTACGCGCCCCAGCTGGCCAAGGGCAACATCTCCGCCTGCATCGCGTGGTCCGGCGACATCATCCAGCTGCAGTTCGAGGACCCGAAGGTGACGTTCGCGATCCCGGATGCCGGCGGCATGCTCTGGTCCGACAACATGCAGGTGCCGGCCCTCGCCACGCACAAGGCCAACGCCGAGAAGCTGATGAACTTCTACTACGACCCCAAGGTCGCGGCCGAGGTCGCCGCGTGGGTGAACTACATCTGCCCGGTCGAGGGCGCCAAGGAGGCGATGCGCGACATCGACCCGGAGCTCGCGGACAACGAGCTGATCTTCCCCTCCGAGCAGACCCTGTCGAAGGTGCACGGCTTCATGCTCCCGTCGTGGGAGGAGCGCGAGAAGCTGGTGGAGCAGTACACCCAGACCATCGGGCTCTGACGATGCCTGTGACGACGAACCCGCAGAGACAGGAGTCGAGGATGCCTGAGCACGCCGGTCCTCCCACCGGAGGGGGCGCTCTGGAGCTGATCGGGCTGACCAAGAGGTTCGGCAGCTTCACGGCCGTCGACGGCATCGACCTCAGCGTCCCCGCGGGATCCTTCTTCGCCCTGCTCGGCGCGTCCGGCTGCGGCAAGACGACCACCCTGCGGATGGTCGCGGGCCTGGAGACGCCGACGGCCGGCCGCATCCTGCTGGACGGTGAGGACATCTCCGCACGCAAGCCCCACAAGCGGCCGGTGAACACCGTGTTCCAGAACTACGCGCTCTTCCCGCACCTGACGATCGGGGAGAACGTCGCCTTCGGCCTGCGACGTCGGGGGATCAAGCAGGTCGATGCGCAGGTCGGCGAGATGCTGGAGCTGGTCGAGCTGGAGGGGTACGCCGGGCGACGGCCCACCCAGCTCTCCGGGGGGCAGCAGCAGCGCGTCGCGCTGGCGCGCGCCCTGATCAACAAGCCCAAGGTGCTGCTGCTCGACGAACCGCTGGGTGCACTCGACCTGAAGCTCAGGCGCCAGATGCAGCTGGAGCTGAAGCGGATCCAGACCGAGATCGGGATCACCTTCATCCACGTCACCCACGACCAGGAGGAGGCCATGACGATGGCCGACACCGTCGCGGTGATGAACGGCGGACGGGTCGAGCAGCTCGGTCATCCGGAGGAGCTCTACGAGAACCCCCACAGCACCTTCGTCGCGAACTTCCTCGGCCAGTCCAACCTGATCCGGGCACGGGTGAGGTCCCGCACGGGCGACGACGTGGTGGCGGTGGCGGGCGACCGCGTGCTGCGGCTGCGGGCCTCCCGGTGCGCCGCCGGGGGAGACGACCTCTTCCTCGGGGTCCGGCCGGAGAAGATCCACATCGGGCCCCGCGTCGAGGCCTCGTCCGAGGAGAACCAGCTGGAGGGGGTGGTCACCGACTCCAGCTTCACCGGGATGAGCACCCAGTACCTCGTTCGCCTCGCCTGGGGGCAGGAGATGGTGGTCTTCGCCCAGAACCTGTCCGGCACCCGCCTGCGCCCCGGCGACGAGGTCACCCTCCGCTGGGAGGCCGAGCACGCCTTCGGCCTGGACGCCTCCCAGGATGCCCGCGCCGGCGAGCTCGAGGAGGAGCAGGAGGGGCGCCTCGACGCCGAGGTCACCTCATGAGCCTCAGCGCGCGCCGGGGGGTGACCCCGTACCTGCTGCTCCTGCCGGGCCTGATGTGGCTCGGGCTCTTCTTCGCGGTCCCGCTCGTCACCCTTGTCTCCACCTCGCTGTACGACCCGAGCGGCTCGCTGCGCGAGGGGTACCGGATGACGTGGCACTTCGCCACCTACGCGGAGGCGTTGCAGGCCTACTGGCCGCAGTTCCGTCGATCCTTCACCTATGCCGGCACCGCCACCGTGCTGGCCCTGGTCATCGGGTACCCGCTGGCCTACACCATCGCGTTCAAGGCCGGCCGCTGGAAGAACGTGCTGCTCGTGCTGGTCATCGCGCCGTTCTTCACCAGCTTCCTGGTCCGGACCCTGGCCTGGACGACCATCCTGGCCGACGACGGCTTCGTGGTGCAGACGCTGCAGGCCGTCGGACTGATGGACCCCACCGGTCGGCTCCTGGCCACACCGGTGGCGGTCATCGCCGGAATCACCTACAACTTCCTCCCGTTCACCACCCTCCCGCTGTACGCCAGCCTCGAGAAGATCGACCACCGGGTGATCGAGGCCGCCCAGGACCTCTACTGCTCGGGGACGCAGGCCTTCCGGCGGGTGACCTTCCCGCTGTCGCTTCCGGGTGTGGTCGCGGGCACGCTCCTGACATTCATCCCGGCGGCTGGTGACTTCATCAACGCGGCCCTGCTCGGCACGCCCTCGACCTACATGATCGGCAACGTCATCGAGAGCCAGTTCCTGCAGGTCACGGACTACCCGACGGCGTCGGCGCTGTCGGTGATGCTGATGGCGACGATCGTGGCCCTCGTGGTGGTCTACGTCCGCAAGGCAGGAACGGAGGAGCTCCTGTGAGCACGACCGACACCGCGGCCAGGGACACCAGGGGTGAGGGCACCTCGTCGCGCCCGAGCGGCCCGCGCTCCCCGCTGCGCGCCGCCGTGCAATTTGCCGGACGACACGTGGTGGTCGTCGCCGCGGTCGGATCCCTGACGTACCTGCTCCTGCCCATCGCCGTGGTGATCCTGCAGTCGTTCAACAAGCCGGCGGGCCGCTACAACACCTCGTTCAACGAGTTCACCCTCTCGAACTGGACGAACATGTGTGCTGCGGGTGGGATGTGCGACTCGGTGGTCCTCAGCCTGCAGATCGCGGTCCTGGCAACCATCGGCGCCACCGTCCTCGGGTCCGCCATCGCCTTCGCCCTGGTCCGGCACCGCTTCCGAGGACGCTCGAGCATCAACATGCTCATCTTCCTGCCGATGGCCACCCCGGAGGTGGTGATGGGGTCCTCGCTGCTCACGCTGTTCGTGTCGATGCAGATGAGGCTGGGCTTCTGGACCCTGCTGATCGCCCACATCATGTTCACGCTGAGCTTCGTGGTCGTGACGGTCAAGGCCCGGCTGTCGGGCCTCGACCCGAACCTGGAGGAGGCCGCCCGCGACCTGTACGCCAACGCGTGGTCGACGTTCTGGCGGGTCACCTTCCCGTTGGCCCTGCCCGGCATCATGGCGGCCGCGATGCTGGCCTTCGCCCTGAGCTTCGACGACTTCATCGTGTCGAACTTCAACGCCGGCAACGAGGTGAACTTCCCGATGTTCGTCTGGGGTGCCTCGCGTCGCGGCGTGCCACCGCAGGTCAACGTCATCGGCACCCTGATGTTCGTCGTCGCGTTGCTGGCCGTGGTCGGTGGGCAGTGGGCCGCCGCCCAGCGACACCGGAGCAGGTGACCGTGGACGCCGGCCGTGCACTGCGCCATGCCGTACCGACGCCGTACTGGCTGGACCAACCACACCGCAGGCCCGACCCGCTGGCCCGACTGGCCGGGGACGACAGCTGCGACCTCGCGGTCGTCGGGGGCGGCTACACCGGGCTGTGGGCGGCACTGCTCGCCAAGGAGGAGGACCCCTCGCGGGACGTGGTGCTGCTGGAGGCGGGGGAGTGCGGCGGGGAGGCCAGCGGCCGCAACGGCGGGTTCTGCGCCGCCAGCCTGACCCACGGATTCGCCAACGGCATGGCGCGGTGGCCGGAGGAGATGCCGACACTGCTGCGACTGGGCCGCGAGAACCTCGACGCCATCGAGGAGACGCTGCGGCGCCACCACATCGACTGCGACTTCCGACGGACCGGGGAGCTGGACGTCGCCACGGAGGAGTGGCAGGTCCCTGAGCTGCAGGAGTGGGTCGCGCAGGCCCAGCAGGTGGGGGAGAAGGTGCGGTGGCTGGACGCCGACGAGGTGCGCGCACAGGTGCACTCCCCGATCTACCGGGGAGCGGCCTTCGACCCCGACGTGGCGCTGGTGGACCCGGCGCGGTTGGCCTGGGGGCTGCGTGCCGCGTGCGAACGGCTCGGGGTGCGCATCCACGAACGCACCGAGGTCACCGCACTGCACCGGGACGGTGCGGCCGAGGTGCTCACCACCGGCTACGGCAGCCTGCGGGCGCGGAAGGTCGCGCTGGCCACCAACGCCTTCCGGCCCCTCCTTCGCCGACTGCGGCTGCACGTCGTGCCGGTCTACGACTACGCGCTGGTCACCGAGCCGCTCGGCGATCGACTCGCCGAGGTGGGGTGGCCCCACCGGCAGGGCATCGGCGATGCCGGCAACCAGTTCCACTACTACCGGCTCACCGAGGACAACCGGATCCTGTGGGGCGGCTACGACGCGATCTACCACTACGGCAACGGGATGCGGCCCGAGCACGAGCAGCGGCCCGAGACCTTCGCCCTGCTCGCCCGCCACTTCGCCGAGACCTTCCCCCAGCTGTCCGACGTCGACTTCAGCCACGCCTGGGGCGGGGTGATCGACACCTCCACCCGGTTCTCCGCCTTCTGGGGGACCGCCCACGAGGGCCGGGTGGGCTATGCGCTCGGGTACACCGGCCTCGGGGTCGGAGCCAGCCGGTTCGGCGCCCGGGTGATGCTCGACCTGATCGACGGCCGGGACACCGAACGCACCCGGCTGGGGATGGTTCGTTCCCGACCCACCCCCTTCCCGCCCGAGCCGCTGCGCTACGGGGCGGTGCAGCTGACCCGGTGGTCGATGGACCGCGCGGACCGCAGCCAGGGGCACCGCAACGTGTGGCTGCGCACCCTGGACCGTCTCGGGCTGGGCTTCGACTCATGATCCCGTGCAGCAACCGACGAGGAGCGCGCTGATTCCCATGGCCTACGACCAATCGCTGTGGTTCGAGACCGCCGGCGAGGACTGGACCCCGCGCCCACCACTGCCCGGTGACCGCGAGGCCGACATCGTCATCGTCGGGGCCGGTCTCACCGGCCTCTGGACCGCCTACTACCTCACCGAGGTCGACCCGACGCTGCGGGTGGTCGTGGTCGAGGCCGAGATCGCCGGCTTCGGCGCCTCCGGGCGCAACGGCGGCTGGTGCTCCGCGCTCTTCCCCCGCTCGACCGCCGCGCTCGCCGGCATGGCCGGGCCCGAGGCCGCGGTCGCGATGACGGCAGCCATGCGCGCGACCGTGGACGAGGTGGCCGATGTGCTGCGCAGGGAGCGGCTGGACGCCGACTTCGCCAAGGGCGGCACCGTCGTGGCCGCCCGCGGGCCGGCCCAGCGCGGGCGCGCCGACGCGGAGGTCGCCGACGCGCGCCGCTGGGGCGACACACCGGACGATCTGGCACTCCTGACGGGCGAGGAGCTCCGGCAGCACGTGCGCATCGCCGGCGCAGAGGGCGGGACCTACACCCCGCACTGCGCCGCACTGCACCCGGCGAAGCTGGTGCGCGGTCTGGCCCGCGTGCTCGAGGCGCGGGGCGTGGTGATCCACGAGCAGACGCCGGCCATCGCCCTCGCCCCCGGCCGGGTCACGACCACCCGCGGCACGGTGCGCGCCGAGGTCGTGGTGCGCGCCACCGAGGGGTACACCCCGAGCATCCGTGGTCAGCGCCGGGCAGTGGCACCGGTCTACTCACTGATGGTCGCCACGGAGCCGCTGCCCGCGGACGTGTGGGAGCGCATCGGTCTGGAGCGGCGCCAGACCTTCAGTGACTTCCGGAACGTGATCATCTACGGGCAGCGGACCGCGGACGACAGGCTCGCCTTCGGCGGCCGTGGCGCGCCGTACCACTTCGGCTCCCGGGTCCGCGCAGGTTTCGAGGACGAGCCCCGGGTGTTCGCGGCGCTGCGGTCCACGCTGGTCGACCTGTTCCCCGTGCTTGCCGACGCGACGATCACCCACCGCTGGGGAGGCGCGCTGGGGGTGCCCCGGGACTGGTGCGCGTCGGTCGCCTTCGACCCGCAGACCGGTGCCGCCCGTGCCGGTGGCTACGTCGGCGACGGTCTGAGCACCACCAACCTGGCCGGTCGCACCCTGAGTGACCTCATTTTGCGGCGCGACACCGACCTGGTCCGGCTGCCCTGGGTCGGTCACCGCTCACCGGTGTGGGAGCCGGAGCCGCTGCGGTGGCTGGGGATCAACGCCGGGCTGAAGGCCATGGAGCTGGCCGACGTCGAGGAGCGCTGGACCGGCCGGCCCAGCGGAGTGGCGCGACTGATGCGGCCGTTGATCGGGGGCTGAGGGCTACTCGTCGTCGAGGGTGTTGAAGACGCGAACCATCCCGAGGGCATGCTGCAGGGCGGGGACCAGCTCGTCCTCACCCATCGCGAGGACATCGGATCCCGCCTGCACCGAGTCGGCCCTGCCCTCGTGCGGGCCGGCCTCGACCGCGGACTCGGCGGCGTAGACGGCGAGCTCGGCGACGGTCGTCGGGAACTCGGTGAGGCACCCGAAGCCGACTGCGTCGGACCAGACCGTGACGAGGATCGAGTCCTCATCCTCCTGGACGACGGTCACCGGTCGCTTCAGGAGGAACATCAGCATGGTCTCCAGGTCGTCGAGCTCGTCGACGTCCAGCCCATCGACGAGCTCCGTCGCGTCCTCGCAGAGCGAGGTGAACCGGCTGTCCTTCATGCTCCGATTCTCCCAGCGAGGTGTGACAACGCTGAGGTCCGCGCACGCGTGCGGGTCGGCCCGGCACACCCCCGTCGGACATGACGAAGGGCGGGACCTCCTGGTCGAGGTCCCGCCCTTCGGCTTCGCGATCCGGCTCAGATGTCGCTGTGTTGTCGTTCGACATCTGGCCTCGCTGGCGCTCGGCTCAGATGTCGAAGTACATCTCGAACTCGTGCGGGTGCGGACGCATCTGCAGCGGGAGCACCTCGTTCTCGCGCTTCCACGCGATCCAGGTCTCGATGAGGTCGGCGGTGAAGACGTCACCCTCGAGCAGGAACTCGTGGTCCGCCTCCAGTGCCGTGAGCACCTCGGGCAGGGTCGTGGGGACCTGCTCGATGGCCTCGTGCTCCTCCGGCGGCAGCTCGTAGAGGTCCTTGTCGATCGGCTCCGGGGGCTCGATGCGGTTCTTGATGCCGTCGATGCCGGCCATCAGCTGCGCGGCGAAGCACAGGTACGGGTTGCTCGAGGGGTCCGGGATGCGGAACTCCACACGCTTGGCCTTGGGGGAGTTGCCCGCGATCGGGATGCGGATGCAGGCCGAGCGGTTGCGCGCCGAGTACACGAGGTTGATCGGCGCCTCGAAGCCCGGCACCAGGCGGTGGTAGCTGTTGGCCGTCGGGTTGGTGAAGGCGAGCAGCGCCGGGGCGTGCTTGAGCAGGCCACCGATGTACCAGCGGGCGATGTCGGACAGGCCGCCGTAACCGGTCTCGTCGTAGAAGAGCGGCTCGCCGTCCTTCCACAGGCTCTGGTGGGTGTGCATCCCCGAGCCGTTGTCCCCGAAGATCGGCTTCGGCATGAAGGTCGCCGTCCGCCCGTCCGCCCACGCGGTGTTCTTGACGACGTACTTGAACTTCATGATGTCGTCGCCGGACTTCAGCAGGGTGTTGAAGCGGTAGTTGATCTCCTGCTGGCCGGCGGTGCCGACCTCGTGGTGGCTGCGCTCGACGTTGATGCCGACGGACTTGAGGTTCACGCAGACCCTGTCGCGCAGGTCGGCGAAGTGGTCGACCGGCGGGACGGGGAAGTACCCACCCTTGAAGGCGGTCTTGTAGCCCTGGTTGCCGCCCTCCTCCTTGCGCCCGGAGTTCCACGCGGCCTCGATCGAGTCGAGGAAGTAGTAGCTGCCCTGGGGCTGGGTGTCGAAGCGCACGTCGTCGAAGACGTAGAACTCCGCCTCGGCGCCGAAGAAGGCCGTGTCGGCGATGCCCGTGGACTCCAGGTACGCCTCGGCCTTCGCCGCGACGTTGCGCGGGTCGCGGCTGTACTGCTCACCGGTGAAGGGATCGACGATGGAGAAGTTGACGATGAGCGTCTTCTCCTCGCGGAAGGGGTCCAGGTACGCCGTGGCGATGTCCGGCACGAGCTTCATGTCCGACTCGTGGATGGCCTGGAAGCCGCGGATCGAGGACCCGTCGAACATCTGGCCCTCGGTGAAGAAGTCCTCGTCGACGCTCTCGGCGGGCACGTTGAAGTGCTGCATGATGCCGGGCAGGTCGCAGAACCGGATGTCGACGAACTTGACGTCCTCGGCCTTGATGAAGTCAAGAACCTCGTCAGGGGAGCTGAACAAACCATCCTCCTGGGGTGGGGCGGCAGCCCACGGTGACCTGCCGCAACTGGTGTCGGCGCTGACACTAGGGACCGGCCGTTTCCCGACCATGACCCTGATGTTTCACCGGTGTTACACGCGTCCTGGGACACGTCTGGTGCGGGACAACATACCGAGTGGGGACGGCGGGCGGTGGGAGTGACCACGACCGGGACACATAGTCTGCTCCGGTGAGCAGCAGCACGGGCCGTCGCGGAGCCGACCACGGCGAAGGGGGCAGCCACGCCCCCTTCGGACGTCGCCTGATCGCGTTGGCCATCGACTGGGCCGCGTGCCTGCTGATCACCAACGGCCTCGTCGGCCGGCTCGTCGAGCTCAGCCCGGCCGCCTTCTCCTTCCTCCCGCTCGGGTTGCTCTTCCTCGTCCACCTCATCGGGGTCACCCTCGGCGGCGCCTCCTTCGGCCACCGTCTCCTGGGGCTACGGGTGGTGCCGGTGCACGGGGAGTGGGTCACCCCCCTTCGCTCAGCCGTGCGGGCCGCCCTGCTGTGCCTGGTGATCCCACCGATCGTCGTCCTGACCGACGACGGCCGCGGCCTGCACGACCGTGCCGCCGGCACCCGCATCTTGCGCACCCGATGAGCACGGAGCGGACCCTGCGGTACGTCGCGATCGGCGACAGCCTCTCCGAGGGGTGGGCGACCACCCGTGGCCCGACGGCACGCCGCGCGGCTGGGCCGACCGGCTGGCCGAGCTGCTGGCCGGCCACCACGGTGAGGTCGACTACGCCAACCTCGCCGTGCGCGGGCACCGGTCCTCGGAGGTGCTCGCGACGCAGGTGCAGCCCGCGCTCGCACTCGAGCCCGATGTGCTCACCCTGACGGCGGGCATGAACGACATCCTGCGTCCGCGACTGGACGTGGCGGCGCTGCAACAACGGCTGGTCGAGATCGTCGCCCCCTTCACCGCGAAGGGGGTCCGCGTGGTCGTCGTCCCCATCCCCGACATCCGCGGCGTCACCCCGGCCGGACGGCTGCTGCAGAGTCGGCGGCTGCTGCTCAACGGGCTCTACCGCCACCTGAGCGAGGAGCACGGGATGATCCCGCCGACGGTGACGACCGGCACGGTCTTCGAGGACCGGCGCGCGTGGGCCGAGGACCGGTTGCACCTCTCCGAGCTCGGACACACCCGCCTGTCGGTCGCGGCGGCCGAGCTCCTGGGGGTGCCGGCCACCATCGACTGGGCGAGCCTGCCCGAGGGGCGGCCGCCCCGCCGGACCCTGCGCACCGAGGTGACCTGGACGCGGCGCTACGTCTGGCCCTGGACGTGGCGTCGCCTCCGCGGGCGTTCGTCGGGGGACGGGCGCAGCGCGAAGCACCCCGACGTCGTGCGGTTGGTCGCCGAGCGCTGAGCCGCCCGGCGGACAGATGAGGGCTTCCTCATCTTCGCTTCACGTTCATCTCACGACCGGGTCCCACAGTGGAGCCATGACCACCCCACGCCGGCGCCGGATCGCGTTCTACTCCCACGACACCCAGGGACTGGGCCACATCCGCCGCAACATCGCGCTCGCCGGGGCGATCGTCGCCGCCGAACCGCGCACGGACGTCCTCATCCTCACCGGCGCACCACAGGCCACGTCCCTGCCCCTCCCGCCGAACACCGAGGTCGTCACCGTCCCGACCGTGGCCAAGGACGCCGACGGGCGCTACGCCGCCGGGACCTTCGCGATGGACCTCACCTCGGTGCTCACCCTGCGCTCGAACCTCATCACGACAGCCCTGATGGCCTTCGCCCCGGACGTCGTGGTCGTCGACAAGGTCGCCCGCGGCCTCGACGGTGAGCTCGAGCAGGGCCTGGCCGCCCTGCGCGCCGTCCGCGGCCACACCACCGGCGCCCGTCCGCGCGTCGTGCTCGGCCTGCGCGACATCCTCGACGACCCGCTCACCGCCATCCGCGAGTGGCGGACCGCCGGCACCACGCAGGTGATCGAGGACCACTACGACGAGGTGTGGGTCTACGGTGACCGGTCGGTCGTCGACGTGGCCCGCGACTACGACCTGCCGGCCGCCGTCGCTGCCAAGATCCGCTACACCGGCTACCTCGCCGAGGGCCGCTCGGAGGGCCTGGTCGCCCCCCGTGACGAGCCGCGTCGCCGTCCCGTCCCGCGCCCCTACGTGCTGTGCATGGTCGGCGGCGGCCAGGACGGCTACGACACGGCACTCGCCTTCGCCCGCACCACCTACCCGGCCGGGCACACCGGTGTCATCGTGACCGGTCCGTACATGCAGCCCTCGCTCCGGCGGCGCCTCACCGCGATCGCCGAGGAGCGCGAGGACCTCGTCGTCCGGGACTTCGTCACCAACAGCATCGAGCTCATCGCCGGTGCCCGGGCGGTCGTGTCCATGGGCGGCTACAACACGGTCTGCGAGGTGCTCACCGAGGACGTCCCCGCGCTCGTCGTCCCGCGGGTGCGGCCCCGCCGCGAGCAGCTCGTGCGCGCCGAGCGCCTGAGCTGCCTGGGCCTGGTCGACTCGATGCACCCCGACGACGTCGTGCCCGAGCGGTTGTCCGCCTGGCTCGCCGGCGTCGTGAGCGCCCCCGCCGCACGGGACCGTGGCGTCATCGCCCTCGACGGGCTGCGTCGCGTCCCCACCTTCGTCGCCGAGCTGCACTCCGCCTCGGCACCGTCCGACGTCCTGCAGGAGATGGCCAGCTGATGACCGCCACGACCACCGACTCCGCCCCCCGCGTCGGGTACGTGCTGAAGATGTACCCGCGCTTCTCCGAAACCTTCATCGTCCACGAGATCCTCCAGCAGGAGGCCGCAGGGACGCACGTGGAGATCTTCTCCCTGCGCCTGCCGATCGACGGACGCTTCCACGAGTCGCTCGCCCGGGTGCAGGCGCCGGTGACCTACCTGTCGCGCGAGCACAAGGTCAGCCAGTTCTGGACCGCCCTGCGGGAGGCGGCGCTCGAGGTGCCGACGATCACCGACCACCTCGACGAGCTGCTCGCCGCACAGGAGGACGAGGCACTGGCCGCCGTCCAGCTCGCCGGCGCCATCCGTCGCTCGGGGCTGGAGCACCTGCACGCGCACTTCGGCTCCATCGCCGCCGAGGTGGCGCGCCTGGCGGCCCGGCTGGCCGGCATCACCTGGTCCTTCACCGCGCACGCCAAGGACATCTTCCACGAGGAGGTCGACCCGGCCTCCCTCGCGACGAGGCTGCGCGAGGCGCACACGACCGTGACGGTCAGCGACTTCAACCTGCGCCACCTGCAGGAGACGTTCGGCGACGATGCCGACCGCGTGGTCCGGTTGTACAACAGCGTGGACCTCGCGGCCTTCCCCTTCACGGCGAAGGGGGTCACCCCCGGCCCCGTCCGCGTCGCCGCGGTCGGTCGGCTGGTGGAGAAGAAGGGCTTCGGCGACCTGCTCACCGCCGTCGCGGCACTCGTGGCGGACGGCCGGGAGGTCCACCTCGATCTCGTGGGGACCGGACCGCTCGAGGCAACCCTGCGTGAGCAGGTGCACACGCTCGGTCTGGGCGAGGTGGTGACCATGCACGGCGCCCTGCCGCAGACCCGGGTGCGCGAGATCGTCGCCGCCGCCGATGTCTTCGCCGCCCCGTGCGTCATCGGGGCCGACGGCAACCGCGACGGCCTCCCGACCGTGCTGCTCGAGGCGCTCGCCCTGGGCACGCCCGCGGTGTCCACCCCGGTGACCGGCATCCCCGAGATCGTGCGTGACGAGGAGACCGGCCTGCTCGTCCCCGAGTCTGACCCGAGTGCCCTCGCCGCGGCGATCGCACGCATCGTCGACGAGCCGGCAGAGTCGGTCCGCAGGGCCCTGGCCGCCCGGGAGCTGCTCGAGGCCGACTTCGACTTCCGCGACCACGCGGTGACCCTGCAGGGGATCTTCCGGCGGGCGATCGCCTCCCGTACCGGCGAGGCCGCCGGGCGGGCCGCCGTCAGCACGTCAGGAGCCCGGGCATGAGGCGCGTCGCCTACGTCAGCACCGATCCGGGGGTACCCGTCTTCGGGAGCAAGGGTGCCTCCGTCCACGTCCAGGCCGTCGTGCGCGAGCTGCTGCGACGCGGGTGCGAGGTGCACCTGGTCGCCGCCCGTGTCGGCGGGGACCGTCCCCGAGGGCTCGATGACGTCGTCGTCCACGAGCTGCCGAAGATCACCGGGGAGCCCGGTGCCGAGCGGGAGGCCTCCGCCCGGGCTTCGGCCGCGGCCGCTGCCGGGGTGCTGGCCGGACTGCACGGCGAGCAGCCGCTCGACCTGGTGTACGAGCGCTACTCCCTGTGGTCGGATGCCGCCATGACCTGGACCCGGTACCACGAGGTCGACGGCGTGCTGGAGGTCAACGCACCCCTGATCGACGAGCAGGCGCAGCACCGGGTCCTCGCCGACCGGGCCGGCGCCGAGACCATCGCCGGGCAGGCCTTCGACTCCGCCACCTCGGTCGTCACCGTCTCGGGCCCGGTCGCCGACTGGGTCGCCGAGCGCACGAGCAACCGCAACGTCACCGTCGTGCCCAACGGCGTGGACACCGCGTACATCACGCCGGGCGGTTCCGCGTCTCGAGACGCCGACGGCTTCACCGTCGGCTTCGTCGGCACCCTCAAGCCCTGGCACGGGGTCGAGGTGCTGCTGGAGGCCTTCGCCCGCCTCGTCCGCACCGACGCGGACGCCAGGTTGCGGCTCGTCGGTGACGGACCGCAGCGCGAAGCGCTGAGCGCCCGTGCCACCGAGCTGGGGATCTCCGACCGCGTCGACCTCGTCGGTGCCGTGGCGCCGGAGGAGATGCCCGCCGAGCTCGCCGCCATGGACGTCGCGGTCGCGCCGTACCCGCAGCTGCCCGACTTCTACTTCTCCCCGCTGAAGATCTACGAGTACCTCGCCGCGGGCCTGCCCGTCGTCGCCAGCGACATCGGTCCGTGCGCCGACATCCTCGACGACGGCGACCTGGGGATGCTCGTCACCCCCGGCGACGTGACCGAGCTCGCGGCCGTCCTGGCCGGCCTGCGTCATGATGACCTCATGCGCACCGATCTCGGCCGGGCCGGTCGGGACGCGGCCGTGGCGCGACACGACTGGAGCCGCGTCGTCTCGCGCATCCTGGCCACGGTCCCCACCCGGGCTCGCTCGCTCGCCGACGACCTCCTCGGGCAGGGCTCATGAGCGAGCGGGCACTGCCGCGGACGAGGAAGCCCAAGGGCCTGCGCGAGGCCCTGCCGGGGCTGAAGCGGTTCGTGCCGCACGTGCGCCCGCACCTGCGCCGGCAGCGCCTGCTCATCGCCGGCGGCGGCAGCGCCATGGCGCTCGAGGTCGTCATGCGCCTGCTCGAGCCGTGGCCGATGAAGTTCATCCTCGACGGCGTCATCGGTGCGCTGGGCGCCGACATCGGTGCCGGCGGTGCGCCCGACGACCTCCAGCAGGTGCTGGTCCTGGCCTGCCTCGGACTGCTCGTCGTCGTGCTGCTCCGGGCCGCGGCCAGCTACGCCATGACCGTGTGCTTCGCGCTGGCCGGCAACCGACTGCTCACCTCGGTGCGCGCGGACGCCTTCATCCACATGCAGAAGCTGTCCCTGGGATTCCACGACAAGGCGCGCACCGGCGACCTCGTCCAGCGCATCACCAGTGACGTCGGTCGGCTCAAGGAGGTCGCCGTCACCGCGGCGCTGCCGCTGATCGGCAACGTCCTGATGCTCGTGGCCATGCTCGGCGTGGTGTTCGTCCTCGACTGGCAGCTCGCGCTGTGCATGCTCGTCGTCTTCCCGATCTTCCTGCTCACCGGTCGTCGTGCCTCCGGCAAGATCCACGACGTCTCCCGCAAGCAGCGCAAGGCCGAGGGGCACCTCGCGACGCTCGCGACCGAGACCCTCGGGTCGATGAAGGTCGTCCAGGCCTACACGCTCGAGAGCGAGATGGCCTCGCGCTTCGCCTCCGACAACGTCAAGACCCTCAAGGACGGGGTCAAGGCGAAGAAGCTGTCCGCCGGTCTCGAGCGCTCCACCGACGTCCTCGTCGGCGTCGCCACGGCGCTCGTGCTCTACGTCGGCGCGCAGCGTGTCATCGCCGGCGCGCTGACCCCCGGTGAGCTCGTCGTCTTCGTCACCTACCTCAAGGCCGCCTTCAAGCCGATGCGTGACCTGGCGAAGTACACCGGCCGCATCTCGCAGGCCGCGGCCTCGGCCGAGCGCGTCGTCGACCTGCTCGAGACCGAGCCGACGGTGCGGGACTCCTCGTGGGCGCGGCCGGGTCGCCGACTGCAGGGGTACGTCGAGCTGTCCGACGTGTGGCTGTCCTACGTCCCCGGCCACCCCGTGCTCAGGGGAGTCGACCTGCGGGTCAGGCCCGGGGAGCGGGTCGCGTTCGTCGGTCCATCCGGCGCGGGCAAGTCCTCGCTGGCCGGCCTGCTGCTGCGGATGCAGGACCCGGACTCCGGCTCCGTGCGCCTCGACGGGTGGGACCTGCAGGACCTGACCATCCACGACGTGCGCAGCCAGGTGGCGATGGTGCTCCAGGAGAGCCTGCTCTTTGCCACGAGCATCCGGGACAACATCGCCATGGGCGCACCGGAGGGAGCCGACACGGTCACCGACGAGCAGATCGTGGCCGCTGCCCGCGTCGCGGGGGCCCACGACTTCATCACCACCCTGCCGCAGGGCTACGACACCGTCGTCTCCGAGCGGGGCACGACCCTCTCCGGCGGCCAGCGGCAGCGGATCGCCATTGCCCGGGCCGTCGTCCGCGATGCGCCGGTCATCATCCTCGACGAGGCGACGACCGGCCTCGACGGGGAGACCGAGGTCGAGGTGACCGCCGCCCTGGACCGGCTGACGCAGGGCCGCACGACGATCATCATCACCCACGACATGGATGCGGCCCGCAGCGCCGACCGGCTCGTGTGGATCGAGGCCGGCCGGATCGTCGACTCCGGTCGGCCGGACGAGGTGCTCGCCCGCCATGAGGACCAGATCGGGGTCGAAGGGGGTGCGCTCGATGTCGTCGGCTGACGCCCACGCGGCGCTCGCGGCGCACGACACCGCCCTGCCGGGACTGGCCGCGGTCCTCGACGACGACATCCTCGGCGAGCGCCTCGGTGCGCCGTCGGCCCGCAGCTACCTGCGGTACAAGACGGGCACGAGTGCCATCGCGCTCGTCGACGTCGACGGCCGCGCGGCCATCGCCACCGCCCGACCGGTGGTCCGGGAGGACAAGCGTGCCAAGGCGCTCAAGTACGTCGAGCCCGGCGACGTCCTGCTCGACAACCCGAGCGAGGGGCTGCTCGTCGTCGATGCGATGGCCGACCGGCACCTCGGAGCGCTGCGCCACGTCGTGCGCACCGACCGGTTGGCCGGGTGGCTGACCAAGCGCGGCCTCCCCGTCGATCCCGACGTGAGGGTGCAGACCCTCGCGCACAAGCCCGCTCGGCGGTGGGTCGGACGAGTCCCATTGGCGGGCGAGCGTGCCGGTGGCCACGTCGTGCTGCGGGCCTACGACCGCGACGGGTATCAGGCGGCGCTGGCCGCACACGGACTCCTCGACCCCGCGAGCTGCCCCTCGGTGGCCCTGCCGCGCGTGCTGGGGACCCACCGCCGTGGGCTCCTCGCCCTGACCCACCTGCCCGGTCGTACCCTCGACAGCCGCGTCGATCCGGCCACGGTGCGTCGCCTCGGCGCCTGCCTCGGCGAGCTGCACGCGAGCGGGCCCACCAAGATCGAGCCGGTCGAGCGCCAGCCCGCCGGAACGGGCCTGGACGTCCTCGCGCCCGTCCTCGGCCCGGCCGTCGACGAGGCCGACGCCATCGCGGCGGGGGCGAGCGCCGCCCTTCGCCCGTCCCCGGGAAGCATCATCCACGGCGACCTCTCCCTCGACCAGGTCATCGCCGACGGGGACGTCCTCGGGCTGATCGATCTCGACCGGGTACGGGTGGGCAACCCGCTCGACGACCTCGCGAGCCTGCTCGCCGTGGCCGGGCTCGAGGCCCTGCCCTCCGGCGGGGCCCCCGCGGCTGCCGAGCTCGTCGAGCGGCTGCATGGCCCCCTCGTCGCCGGCCACGCGAGCACGTGGTCCGGCCCGCTCGGGGATGACCTCGGACCGCGGACCGCGCTCGCCGTACTCGACCGGGCCGCGGAACCCTTCCGGTCCGGTCAGCCCGACTGGCCGGATGTCACCCGCGAACTGGTCTCCCTCGCAGGGGCGCTCGCCGCGGGCAGGGTCGTCGCGTGACCCCGGTCATCCCGTTCCCCACGGTCGGGGCGACGGTCGCCGAGCACGGCTTGTCACTCGTGCGCGCCCATCCGCGTCCCGACCGGCTGCATCTCGACCTCATGGACGCCGACGGGCGCCGGGTCATCGGGCAGTGGATCGTCGACGGGGCCGAGCAGGTCGCCGCCGCCACCGAGGCCGTCGCCCCCGGGCGGGTGCGCCGGCTCGGTGAGCACCTCGTGCTGCAGGACGGGGGAGCGGACCGTCGTCTGCCCGCACTCGCCGCGCTCGTCGCCGACGGCGCGGAGCTGGTCGTCCACCGGCCCGAGCGACGAGCGGTCGTGCGCACCCGCGTCCCCCACCTGCCGCCCGGTGGAGGTGAACGCGCGGGTGGAGCGTCGGCGAGTCCACCTCCACCCGACGTCGTCTACACCAAGGTCGTCCGTCCGCGGCGCACCACCGACCTCGTGCGTCGGATGCAGCAGGCCGCCGCGGTGCCGGGACTGGACGTCCCTCGCGTCGTCGCGGCGGACGAGACGGCGGGGACGGTGCGCATGTCCACCCTCCCGGGACGCACGCTCCACGACCTGCTCGTCGAGGGGGTCCCCGAGGCCGCCGCGCGGATCGGGGCCGCGGTGCGTACCCTGCACACCGCCCCGCAGGTCGACGGGGTCCCCGCCCACGACCTCGCAGCCGAGGTGGACGTGACCCGCGGCCTGATCGAGCTGGCGCGCACGCACCAGGCCCTCGGGTCACGCGTCCTCGAGACGCTGTGGCGGGACGTGGAGCGGGCCGCGACGACGATCACGCTGGCCGGTCCGGCCACCCGGCGCAGCCTGCTCCACCGCGATCTGCACGACAAGCAGCTGCTCGTGGACGGGGACGCCGTCGGGATGCTCGACGTCGACACCCTCGGGCTGGGCGACCCGGCGCTCGACCTGGGCAACCTGCTCGCCCACCTCGACCTGCGCGTGGAGCAGGGATGGACGACGCGCCAGACCGCCGCCGTCGTCGAGGACGAGATCCTCGCCGGGTACCGACCCGACGCCCGTACGCGTGCAGCGGCGGCCGGGTACCGCGCGCTCACCCACGCACGACTGCGGGCGCTCTACGCCTTCCGACCGGGAGACCTCCCGACGCGCCCTCCCTTCGCAACTGCTTAGGCTCCTGCGAAAACTCGGCCCCCTCCCTTCGCAACTGCTTAGGCTCCTGCGAAGGGAGGGCGCGCAACTGCTTGGGCTCCTGCGAAAACCGGCCCCCTCCTTCGCAGCTGCTTGGGCTCCTGCGAAGGGGGGCGCGGGGTCAGCCGCGGAGGAAGGTCTGCGCGACCCGGGTGAGGTCGAGCAGGTCGCTCGTGCCGGCGAGCTCGCGGGCAGAGTGCATCGACAGGATCGGGATGCCCACGTCGACGGTGCGGATCCCCAACCGGGTGGCGGTGATCGGGCCGATCGTGGACCCGCAGGGCACGGTGTTGTTGGAGACGAAGTCCTGGCTGGTCACCCCGGCGGCCTCGCACCACCCGTGCCAGGCGGCACCGCCGGCGCCGTCGCTCGCGTAGCGCTGGTTGGCGTTGAGCTTGAGGATCGGCCCGGAGCCGAGCAGCGGGCGCACGTGGGGGTCGTGCTTGTCGGCGAAGTTCGGGTGCACCGAGTGGCCGACGTCGCTCGAGACGCACCACGACGACGCGAGGGCGCGCATGCGCTCGGACCGGTCCGCGCCCAGCGCGATCCCCAAACGCTCGAGGACGTCCTCCAGGAAGGGGCCGCCCGCGCCCGACCGGGTCGTGGAGCCGACCTCCTCGTGGTCGAAGACGGCCAGGACCGGGATGTGGTCGCTGGCGAGGTCGTCGCCGACGGCCGTCAGGGCGACGGTGCCGGCGTGCACGCTCGCGAGGTCGTCCAGGCGCCCCGCCGCGAGGAAGGCGTTGTCGCGGCCGAAGACGACACCACGAGCGCTGTCGGCCGTGACGACGTCGTACCCGCGGATGCGCGAGGCGTCGACGCCGGCGGAGTCCGCCAGCTCGGCGAGCAGGTCGGCGGAGTCCGCGGCGCCCACGCCCCACACCGGCTGCGTCTGCGACTGCTTGTCGAGCGCGAAGCGCTCGTTGGCCTCGCGGTCGAGGTGGATCGCCAGCTGCGGCAGCCGCAGCAGCGGACCGGAGTCGGCCAGGACCTCGCTCCCGTCGTCGAGGACCAGTCGTCCGGCCAGGCGCAGCTCACGATCGAGCCAGGAGTTCAGCAGCGGGCCGCCGTAGATCTCCACGCCCGCCTGCAGCCACCCGTGCCTGCCGGTGCTCGGCTGCGGCTTGAGCTTGAAGCCGGGGGAGTCGCTGTGCGCGCCGAAGATGCGCACCGGTGTCGTCGGTGTCGCCGACGCGGGAACGACCCAGGCGATGACGGCCCCGTCGCGCACGACGAGGTACTTGCCCGGGGTGCGCGGCCAGTCGCTCGTCTCGTCCAGGGCCGTGAAGCCGCTGTCGCGCAGCCGGCGGGCCACCTCGGCAGCCGCGTGGTAGCTGGAGGGGGACGCGTCGACGAAGGCGGCGAGGTCCTCGGCGTGGGCGATCGGTGCTGCGGGCACGGGTGCTCTCCTGGAGGGGTCGGACGGGTGCGGTCGTGCTCGCAGGGTCAGCGTCCGCGCAGGGCCTTGCGGTCCATCCGGGCCTTGTTCGGGTCGACGCCGGCGGGCATGCCCTGACGCAGGCCGGGGAGGGACTTCAGCCGCTTGTTGACGACCGACAGCTCCTCCTTGGACAGGTGCGGCCGCAGCTTGACCAGGGTGGTGCGGATCTTGCGGGCGGGGAGCTCCCCCTCGCCGGTGCCGACGATGTAGGTGTGGATCGGCACGCCCGGTGCGACCCGACTGACCTTCTTGCTCTCCTTGGCGAAGAGCTTGTCCACACGGTGCTTCGGACCCTCGCCGAGCAGCACGACGCCCGGGCGGCCGAGGGCGCGGAAGACCATCGCGGCGTTCTGGACGTCGTTCGGCTTGGTGGCGTCGGCGGCGACCGGCTCCTGGTCGTAGTACCAGCCGCGCTTGACCGCCGACAGACCACCGAGGGCGGCGCCGCGCTGACCGTCCATCTGGCTGAAGGCCGCACGCTCACCACGACGGGAGAGGACGATCATGGCGGCGAGGATGCCGACCGGCAGGGCGATGAGCAGCGAGGACCAGATGTGACCCATGATCAGCCCGATGGCCGCGCCGACGGCGAGCACGCCGACGAAGGCAAGCAGCATCCACAGGTTCACCTGCGGGTCGATCTGCTTGATCGTCTTGTAGACGGACCAGAACCTCTTGAACGGGTTCTCGCGCTTCGGCTTCTTGGGCTTGTCGGACTTACGGGCCATGAGGGGTGAGTCTAGTTCCTTCCCGGGGTGCCCCGGTCAGCCGTCGGTGCCGGTGGCCGGCTGGTCGAGGATCTCCTGGGCGCGGCTCTTCGCCACCAGCGTCGAGGCCTCCTGGCGGGCCGGCTCGTCGATGGCGTCGGCGAGGTGGGAGAGGTGCTCGGGGATCGGGCGACCCCACTTGCGCATCGCCGTGGCGTAGAGACGACCGGCGCGGTAGCTCGAGCGCACGAGTGGGCCGGCCATGACGCCCTTGAGGCCGAGCTCCTCGCCGACCGTGCTCCAGTGGAGGAACTCGTCGGGCTTGACCCACCGGTCGATCGGGTGGTGCAGCTTCGAGGGGCGCAGGTACTGGGTGATGGTGAGGATGTCGCAGCCCGCGTCGACGAGGTCGTTGATCGCCTGCTCGACCTCGTGCCCCTCCTCGCCCATCCCGAGGATGAGGTTGGACTTGGTCACCAGGCCGGCCTCGCGGGCCATCGAGAGGACCTTGAGGGACTTGTCGTAGGTGAAGGCCGGGCGGATCTGCTTGAAGATCCGCGGGACCGTCTCGAGGTTGTGCGCGAAGACCTCCGGCTGGGCGTCAAAGACCTGCTGGACCAGCTCGGGCTTCGCACCGAAGTCGGGCGGGAGGATCTCCACCCCGGTGTTGGGGTTGAGCGCGTGGATCTGCCGGATCGTCTCCGCGTAGAGGCCCGCGGCGCCGTCGGGCTGGTCGTCCCGGGCGACGCCGGTGACGGTGGAGTAGCGCAGGCCCATCTCCTGGACGGACTCGGCGACGCGGCGCGGCTCATCCATGTCCAGGCTCGTCGGGCGGCCCGTGGCGATGTCGCAGAAGTCGCAGCGGCGGGTGCACACGTCACCACCGATGAGGAAGGTCGCCTCGCGGTCCTCCCAGCACTCGAAGATGTTGGGACAGCCGGCCTCCTGGCACACGGTGTGCAGGCCCGCTCCGCTGACGCGGCCCTTCATCGCGTTGTACTCGGGGCCCATCTTGGCGGTCGTCCGGATCCACTCCGGCTTGCGCTCGATGGGGGTCTCGGCATTGCGTGCCTCGACACGCAGCAGACGACGTCCTTCGGGTGCGACGGTCACGCAACTCTCCTGGCACTGATCGACGGCCCGGGAGGTGGCCGGGCTCACTCCCAGCGTACGCCGCGGCGGACGGGGGAGACCAACGGGTGCTCGGGGCGGCCGGGGTCAATCCCCCTTCGCCAGCGCCCTCTCGATGGGGCCGGCCATGTACGGGGCCATCGTCTTCACGTAGGTCGCCGAAAGGTGCGAGGAGTCGTAGTACGTGATCACCCCGCCGGTGACTCCCCGGCACCGGTCGGAGGAGCAGACGAGGTCGTCGAAGCTGACCTGGCTGACGTTGTCGTGGTCGACGTTCTTCGCGGCCTCGACCAGTGGGTCGGGATCGACCTTCCACTCCTCGGGCGAGCCGGAGCACTCCTCGAGGTCGTCGGGGTTCTCCGCGACGCACTCGGGGACGTCGAAGGTCGGCTTCGTCGGGTCCTTGATCGCCAGCACGTTGGTGCCCGCCTCGGCCCAGGTGGACAGGTAGCTCTCGTAGCCCTCGGTGGCGGGAGGACCGCTGTCGGCCCTGCTGTAGCCGTCGATGGGAGCCGACTGGCGCTCGGAGGTGATGACGAGGTCGTACGCGTCCCCCTTCGTCTCCTCCTGGGCCCACTGGCCCCAGTCGTGGCAGTCCTCGCTCTTCTTGTCGGTGTCGAACTCCTGCTTCGCGTCGGTCGCGGCGCACCGGGAGATGATGTAGGTGTCGATCGTCCACCCCTTCTCCTTGCCCAGCTCGCGCAGTGCCGGCAGCCAGTGCCGCGCGTGGGAGTTGCCGACCAGGGCGATCTTCGTCCCGCCGGAGCCGAAGCTGCACGACAGCCGCTGGTCGTACCTGCCCTCCGGGAAGCACTCGTCCTCGTCGATGTCGGCCTTGTCCTTCTTGGCCAGCTCCGGGGTGGGGACGACCTCCCCGTCGGGAGCGACGGTGCACGCCCCCTTCGCCAGCGCCGCGGCCCCGAGGCAGGGGGTCTCCTCCTGCTCGACGGCGGCCAGCTCCTTCTTGGCCACCTCGTTGCGGACCTCGGTCTCGGTCCAGCCCACGGAGCCCAGGACCGCCACCGCGACCATCCCGGCGGCGGAGAGCTGGTAGCTGTAGCGCACCGGTGCCTGCGGGCGGAGGAAGCGGAAGCGGTCCTCGACGTGGACCTTGGTCAGCCCGGCGAGCGCGAGTGTCGCCGCGAGGACGACCACGTTGTCGAGGACCCCGAGGTCGCCGCCGCTGGCGTACGGCAGGAGGGCGATCAGCGGCCAGTGCCACAGGTAGACCGAGTAGGAGACGTCACCGAGCCACTGGACCGGCCGGTGGCGCAGCAGTGCGGTGGGGGAGAGGTGGTGGTCGGAGTCGGCGACGATCACCGCGGCCGTGCCCAGCACCGGCACCAGGGCCGCCGCACCGGGGAACGGGGTGGCAGACGTGTACCACCAGGCCGACAGGAGCACCGCGGCGATCCCGGCCCACGCGAGGAGCGCGCCCGTGATCCCGTGCAGCACGCGAGCGCCCGTGCCGGCGAGGGTCGCGATGAGACCGCCCAGGGCCAGCTCCCACATGCGCGTGGGGGTGATGAAGTAGGCGGCCGCCGGCTGCACGGCGGTGACCCAGACGGAGATGCCGAGCGAGAGGAGGACCACGGCGCCGATCAGCGTGCGCGCCAGTCGCACGAGGCTGAGGTCGCCCGCGGCCGCATCGCCCGGGCCGCCGGCGCCGATGCGCGTCCTGCGCCGGTGGACCACCCAGGTGACGAAGAAGATCAGCAGCGGCCACAGGAGGTAGAACTGCTCCTCCACGGACAGCGACCAGAAGTGCTGGACCGGGCTGCTCATGGCACCGGCGTCCATGTAGTCGACCGAGCTGGAGGCCAGGGCCCAGTTCTGCACGTAGAGGGTCGAGGCGATGATCTGGCGGGAGATCTCCTCCCACGCGGTGCTCGGTGCCACGAGCCGGGTGGCGACGGCGGTGGTCGCCAGCACCACCAGCGAGGCCGGCAGCAGCCGCCGCAGTCGGCGCGCCCAGAACGCCCAGAGGTCGTGGCTGGTGCGCGGGGGCTTCCTCAGCAGGTGGGTCGTGATCAGGTAGCCGGAGATCACGAGGAAGACGTCCACGCCCACGTAGCCGCCGCTGATGGTCCCCGGCCAGAGGTGGAAGAGCACGACGAGGGTGACGGCGAGGGCCCGCAGGCCCTGGATGTCCTTCCGCAGGCCGGACGGGGCGCCGGGTCGGGAGTCCGTGCCACGTCGGGGTGGGGCTTCCGCGCTGGCGGTCATCGGGGGGAGGTCCTCCGGATAGCGGTCATACCGGGCGAACCGCCGACGTTACCTCATTGTGACCTTCGTGTCCCGACGGGCCGACCGTGTCGCCCGCCACGGACGAAGGGGGGTCAGGCCCCCTTCGTCAGGGGGAGGTCCTGCGTCATCACCTCGGTGAGGTGCGCCTTGGCCGAAGGGAGGATGTCGGCGACGGTGATGTCGCGCCCCGTCTCGATCGCGAGCGTGGACACGGCCGCGTCCGGGATGCCGCACGGCACGATCGTCTGCGTCCACGACAGGTCGCAGTCCACGTTGAGGCTGAAGCCGTGCATCGCGACGTCCCGGGAGACCCGGATGCCGATCTGGCCGAGCTTGCGGTCCTGGCTGCCGTCGGTCCCGGGCACCCAGATGCCGGAGCGGCCCGGCACACGCGTGGCGGTCACCCCGACGTCCGCGGCGACGCGGATCATCATCTCTTCGAGACGGCGCACGTGGGCGATGACGTCGCGGCGTCCCGGCAGGTGCGCGATCGGGTAGCCGACGAGCTGGCCGGGGCCGTGCCAGGTGATCTTGCCGCCGCGGTCGACGTCGATGACCGGCGTGCCGTCCATCGGCCGCTCGTGCGGCTCGGTGCGCTTGCCCGCGGTGTAGACCGTCGTGTGCTCGAGCAGCAGCGTCGTGTCCTCGAGGTCACCGGCGACGACCGCCGCGTGCACCCTCTTCTGGTGCTCCCAGGCGGTCAGGTAGTCCACGGTGTCGGGGGCGAAGCCGAGCTCCTCGAAGCGCATGGCATCACCCTACGCGGCGGGGTTCGAGGCGCTCCTCGACGACCCGGCCGTCGCCCCCCTTCGTCACGATGTAGGCACCCTTGCCGTCCACCTCGGCGACGGCCTCGACCAGCTCGGTGCCGCGGTAGACGAGACCGACCCCGTCGTCGGTGCAGTGCGTCTCCCCGAGGGTCCCGTCCTCGACGAGGGCGTGCACGGTCGGACGGCGGCGGGGCTCGCTGTCGTAGTGCACCCCGTTGTCATGGGGGAGCAGGCCGAGGCCGTTGGTCACCGGCCGCAGCTCGGGCCCGAAGGAGTCCGTGGTCCCGCCGCGGTACCAGCACACCGACCCGGCGCTCACACCGGCGAGGACCACGCCCGCCTCCCAGACCCTGCGGAAGATCACGTCGAGCTCGTGCACCCGCCACACCGCGAGGAGGTTGGCCACCGATCCGCCGTTGACCCAGACGACGTCCTGCTCCATCAGGTGTCCCTCGACGTCCTCGACACTCGGCATCGGGAAGAGGTCCAGGCAGGTCAGGTCGAAGCCGGCGGCGGTCCCGGCCTGGGCGAGGAAGGCGTTGAACCACCGCTGGTCCCCGCCCGCCGTGCCGAGGGTGCACACCTTCGGCCGGGAGGTCGTCCCGGACAGCTCGACCGCGTGGTGGACGAGCCCGGCGAAGGCGAGATCCCCCCGGTCCGGTCGGGTGTAACCACCGGAGGTGGCGAGGATCGTGGGGTGTCGCGTCATGACCGCAGGCTAGACGCAGGCGTCCGGCCCGGGTGGTCACCACCCGGGCCGGTGTTCACCGTTCGGTACCGAGGGTCAGTCGGGCACCACGTCGAAGGTGTCCGGGTCGGGACCGATCCGTCCGCTCGCACCCTGGTCGAGCGCGCTGACCTCGGCCATCTCCTCCCCGGACAGGACGAAGTCGAGGATCTCGAGGTTCTCCTGCATCCGCGCCCGGCGCATCGACTTCGGGAAGATGATGTGGTCGCGCTGGAGGTGCCACCGTAGGGCCACCTGGGAGGCGGTCTTGCCGTGGCGCTCGCCGATCCGGGTCAGGACCGCGTCGTCGATGACCTTCCCCTGGGCGATGGGCGACCACGCCTCGATGCGGATGTCGTGCTCGAGGGAGGCGCTGCGCGCCTGCTCGTTGCCGAAGTAGGGGTGCAGCTCGATCTGGTTCACCGCGGGCACCTCGCCGGTCTCGTCGATGATCCGGGAGAGGTGCGCGGGCTGGAAGTTGCTGACCCCCACCGAGCGGGCGCGACCGTCCTCGCGGAAGCCGGTCAGGGTCCGCCAGGTGGAGACGAAGTCGCCGTCGTAGCGCGTGGGCAGCGGCCAGTGGATCAGGAAGAGGTCGACCCGGTCGGTCCCCAGGCGGCGCAGGGTCTCCTCGAAGGAGCGCTCGGCGTCAGCCGGCCGGTGGTTGCCGTTGTTCAGCTTGCTGGTGATGAAGAGTTCCTCGCGGGGGATGCCGCTCTCCGCGATCGCCTGTCCGACGCCCTCCTCGTTGCCGTACATCTGGGCGGTGTCGATGTGCCGGTAGCCGACCTCGAGCGCGGCGCGGACCGTCTCTGCCGTGTCCTCGGGCGGGACCTGGAAGACGCCGAAACCGAGCTGGGGGATCGAGTGGCCGTCGTTGAGCTGGCTGGTGGGAATGTCCATGGGTGGTACATCACCGGTTGCCGGCGATTCATTCCACGAGCGCGTCCGAGGAGGTATGTGGAAAACCTCACGGTGGGGGCCGGGCTCTCGGCCATCGTGGGGGTATGGACGACATCCCGCCCGAGGTTCCCGGCTACCGCCTGACCGCACTCCTGGGCACCGGCGCGACCTCCCGGGTGTGGCGCGCGCGACGTGAGGCCGACGACGAGCTCGTCGCCGTGAAGGTCCTGTCCGGTGTGGCCGGTGAGGAGGCGGTGCGCGAGTTCACCCTGCTGCAGCAGGCGGCGGGTGACCACGTGGTCACCCTCCACGAGGTCCTCGCCCTCGAGGGGCCGGAGGGCCCGGCGACGGCCCTGGTCCTCGAGCTGCTCTCCGGGGGAGCCTGCGTGAGGTCGTCGCAGCGCGCGGCCACCTCACACCGGGGGAGACGGTCACGATCATCGCGCCCATCGCCCGGGCCCTCGGCGGACTGCACGACCTGGGCATCGTCCACGGGGACCTCAGCCCCGGCAACGTCCTGCTCGCCTCCACCGGGCGGCCCACGCTGAGCGACCTGGGCTACTCGCGCCTCACCGGCGAGCCACCCGGCGAGGTCCACGGCACCGACGGCTACGTCGCGCCCGAGGTCCTCGAGGGCGGCGACCCCACCCGCGGCAGCGACGTCCACGCCCTCGGCGCGCTGGCGTGGCTGTGCCTGACCGGCTCCCCGCCCGGACACGTCACCGAGCGTGCCGACCTGCAGGTCCTCGTCCCCGACGCCCCGGAGCTGGTCCGCGTGATCCAGGCGTGCCTCGTCAGCAGCCCGCCCGCCCGGCCCGAGGCCGACGAGGTCGCCCGCGCCGTCTTCGACTCCACACGCGCCGAGCCGATCCGCATGACCTCGCCCGGCGATGTCGCCAGCGGCCTGACGCGCCGCATCCGCGAGTCGGCCGCCGCGGACTCCCTCGAGGTGCCGCAGTGGCAGCGGGAGCTCATGGCTGCGCCCGAGCCCACCCCGACCCGTCGCTGGTGGCAGCGCCGGCCCGGGACGAAGGGGGCGACCGCCCCGACGCGATCGGCCCGGCATGCCTCACCGGGGCCCGTCACGGCACCGGCTGCCCGTGGGAGGCGTGCGGCACATGTGGGGCATGGCAGGCGTGGCGCGCGTGGCGCGCCGGCGGTACGTGAGGCCCCGCTGAGCCCACCCCGGGCGATCGCCCGGGACGCCGCGGAGCGATCGGTATCGGCCCGGGTGGGTCTCGTCGTCGCCGTTGCGATCGGTCTCGTCCTCGTGGGCCTCGTGCCCTGGCAGCTCTCGAGCGCAGGCGACGCCAGGGGCGGGGCGACCCACGAGACGACGGTGGCCGCGGACGGCGCGGAGCAGGCGGCGACCGGGGTCCGCACCGACAGGTCGGCCCCGCGGACCGCGCCGACGCAGCTGGCCCGCGAGCTGACCGCCCTGCGGGAGCAGATGGTCCGCGACCTGGACACCGGTGTGCTCGAGCGGCTCGACGCGCCCGGCTCCCCGGCCGCCGAGCAGGACCGCAAGCTGATCGAGACGCTCACCGCCAGCGGCTCGCGCTACCGCGGTGTCGACCTGGCCGTGCGCTCGGCGCAGCTGGAGCGGGCCGGGGGACGGGTCGCGGTACTGCGGATGACCAGCGATGCCGCTGCCTACACCGTCGCCGGCCCGGAGGGGGAGGAGCAGCATCCGGGGTCGCACGGTCAGCAGGTCGAGCTCGTGCTCGTCTGGGACACCGGAGCGTGGCGGGTGCGGGAGGTGCGGTGAGGGTCAGTCGCGGGGGAAGAGCCAGTCCATCGCGTCGTCGAGGCGCGGGTGGGCGTGCTCGAAGCCGGCCTGCTGGAGCCGCTCGGGGATGATCCTGGCGGAGGCGAGCACCTCGTCGGCGAACTCGCCGAGGGCAGCGCGGATCGCCGTGCGCGGCGTCGGCACGAGGGCCGGGCGGTGCAGCCGTCTGCCGAGTGCCCGGGCCAGCTCGCGCTGGCGCACGGGGTGCGGCGCGGTGACGTTCACCGGGCCGGTGATCGAGTCGTCCTCGATCAGTCGGGTGTAGGCGGCGATGGTGTCGGCGAGGGTGATCCACGGCATGAACTGCCGTCCCGACCCCAGTGGCCCGCCGATGCCGAGCCGGCCGACGCGCAGCATCGGCGTCAGGGCTCCGCCGGTCCGGGTCAGGACGATGCCGGTGCGGGCGTGCGCGACGGGGATGCCCGCGTCCTTCGCCGGGGTGGTCGCACCCTCCCAGTCGCGCACGACGCCGGCCAGGAAGGTCGTCGCCGGCGTCGAGTGCTCGGTGAGGACCTCGTCGCCGCGATCGCCGTAGATGGCGATCCCGGATGCGGTCACCAGCCGGGTCGGTCCGGCGCCCTCGGCCAGCACCCGCGAGACCAGGTCGGTGCCGTCGACGCGTGACGCGTGGATCGTGGCCTTGTACTCCGGTGTCCAGCGGTGGTCGCCGACACCGGCTCCGGCCAGGTGCACGACCGTGTCGACGTCCGCGAGGTCTCCGGGAGTGAGGTGACCCGCGTCCGGGTTCCACCGACGTTCGTGGGGTTCGGTCGGTTCCCGGCGCACGAGGTGGAGGACGTCGTGGCCGCGCTCGCGCAGGGAACGCGACAGCGCGCCGCCGATCATGCCGGAGGAACCGGTGATGGCGACGCGCTGTCGGGATGTGGGCATGTCAGGCCTCGAAGTTGCCCTCCTCGAGACGGGCCTTGACGGTCCCGAGGAAACGAGCGGCATCGGCACCGTCGACGACCCGGTGGTCGTAGGACATCGCCAGGTACATCATCGAGCGGATGGCGATGGTCTCGCCTCCGTCCTCCGAGTTGACGACGACCGGACGGCGCACGATCGACCCGGTGCCGAGCATGCCGACCTGCGGCTGGTTGAGGATCGGCGTGTCGAAGAGCGCCCCGCGGCTGCCGGTGTTGGTGATGGTGAAGGTGCCACCAGCCAGGTCGTCCGGCGTGATCTTCTTGTTGCGGGTGCGGTCGGCGACGTCCGCGATCGCGCGGGCGAGCCCGGCGAGGTTGAGGTCGCCGGCGTTCTTGACCACCGGGGTGATCAGACCGCCCTCGGTGTCCACGGCGATCGAGAGGTTCTCGTCCTTGTGGTAGACGATCTCCTCGTCCTCGACGCTGGCATTGACACCGGGGTGCGCCTTGAGCGCCTCGGCCGTCGCCAGCGCGATGAACGGCAGGAACGACAACTTCGTGCCCTCGCGACGCTGGAACTCCGCCTTGGCGGCGTCCCGGACGCGCGAGACCTTGGTCATGTCGACCTCGACGACCGTGGTCAGCTGGGCGCTGACCTGCAGCGACTCCACCATCCGCTTGGCGATGACCTTGCGCAGGCGCGACATCGGCTCGCGGGTTCCGCGCTTGGACTGCGGGACGTTGGACTCCAGGCCCGCGGGGACGGCGGCGCCGTCAGCGGGTGCCGCCGGCGCGGATGCGGCCGGGGCCTCCTGCTCGGCCGGAGCAGCCTCCTGCGGCTGGTTCTTCGCCTTGGCGGCGTCGAGGACGTCCTGCTTGCGGATGCGACCACCGATGCCGGTGCCCTCGATCTGCGCGAGGTCGATGTCGTTGTCCGCGGCGAGCTTGCGCACCAGCGGCGTGACGTAGGCGGCGGCGTCGGAGGGGCCACCGCTCGAGGACTCCTTCTTGGGCTCCTCGGCCTTGGGCTCGGGCTTGGAGTCCTTCTTGGGCTCCTCGGCCTTCGGCTCGGGCTTGGAGTCCTTCTTGGGCTCCTCGGCCTTCGGCTCGGGCTTGGAGTCCTTCTTGGGCTCCTCGGCCTTCGGCTCGGGCTTGGACTCCTTCTTGGGCTCCTCGGCCTTCGGCTCGGGCTTCGGCTCCTTCTTGGACTCCTCGGCCTTCGGCTCCTCCGCGGGGGCGGATCCGCCACCGGAGCCACCGACGATCGCGAGGTCGGCGCCGACCTCCACGGTCTGGTCCTCCTCGACGAGGATCTTGGTCAGCGTGCCGGCCACGGGGGAGGGGATCTCGGTGTCGACCTTGTCGGTGGAGACCTCGAGCAGGGGCTCGTCGACCTCGACCTCGTCGCCCTCGGACTTCAGCCACCGCGAGATGGTGCCCTCGGTGACCGACTCACCCAGCGCGGGCATCGAGACTGTCGTCCCGTCGCCACCGTCACCGGACGACTTCTCCGCGGCGGGCGCGGACTCCGTCTCCTCGGACTCCTCGGAGGACTCAGACTCCTCGGAGGACTCGGACTGCTCCGGCTCCTCCTCGGAGGGCTCCTCGGAGGGCTCCTCGTCAGCGGACTCCTCGGGCTCCGACTCGGACGACTCGGTCTCCTCGTCCTCGGACTCGTCGGTGGAGTCGTCGCCGGACGAGGCCGGGGCGTCACCGTCACCGATGACCGCGAGGTCGGCTCCGACCTCGACGGTGTCGTCCTCCTCGGCAAGGATCTCCTGGATCGTCCCCGCCACGGGCGAGGGGATCTCGGTGTCGACCTTGTCGGTGGAGACCTCGAGCAGAGGCTCATCCACCTCGACCGTGTCACCGACGTTCTTGAGCCATCGCGTCACGGTGCCCTCGGTCACGGACTCACCCAGCGCCGGCATGGTCACCCGCTCAGACATGCGCCTCTGCTCCTTCTATCGAGATGGGATACGTCACAGACTCTCATGAGTCCTTGTCCAGATGGTTCACGGGCTCGCCATGTATCGGCCCGATCCCGACGTCGCCGCAGGACGGGGCGGACCGCGGCCCGACGCACCCGCACCCGGGCACTGCCCGGGTGGGTGGAGCAGGTCTCGGTGCTCATGTGTCTCCGCGTCGCTCGTGTGTTGCCGTACAGCCTATGCGTGCGCGTGCAGCGGTCGTCCAGCGGCGAGCATGGCGGCTTCGCCGAGCGCCTCGCTCTGGGTGGGGTGGGCGTGCACCAGCGGGGTGATGTCCTCCGGGTGGGCCTCCCACCCGACGGCCAGCTGGGCCTCGCTGATCAGCTCGCTGACGCCGAGGCCGATCATGTGCACACCGAGCACCGGGCCGTCCTTCTCGCGCACCAGGGTGACCGATCCGCTGGCGCCCCGGATGAGGCTGCGGCCGTTGCCGCCCAAGGGATACGTGACCGTCTCCACCTCGCGGCCCTCGCCCAGAACCCCCTTCGCACCGTCCGCGGTGAGCCCGACCGAGGCGATCTCCGGGTCGCTGTAGGTGACCTTGGGGACGGTCACGTCCTCGACCGGCGCGGGCTCGAGGCCGGCGACGTCCTCGGCGACGAAGATGCCGTGGGCGAAGCCGCGGTGGGCCAGCTGCGGTCCCGGGACGAGGTCACCGACCGCGCGCACGCCGTCGACATTCGTGCGCAGCCGCTCGTCGGTGGGCACGAAGCCACGCTCGGTCGCGACCCCGGCGTCCTCCAGGCCGGTGCCCTCGCTGCGCGGACCGCGCCCGACGGCGACGAGGACGAGGTCGACCTCCAGCGGGTCGCCCTCCTCGAGGTGGACGACGGCGCGTGAGTCGTCGGCGTCGACCGAGGAGACCTTGGTGGAGGTGAGGGTCTTGATCTTGCGCTTCTTGAACTCGCGGGTGAGCTGCTTGGAGATCGCCGGCTCCTCGCCGGCGACGATTCGGTCGAGCGCCTCGACGATCGTCACCTCGGCGCCGAAACTGCGCAGCATCGAGGCGAACTCCACGCCGATGACCCCGCCACCGAGGACGGCCACCCGCTGCGGGATCTCGGCGAGACTCATCGCCCGGTCGCTCGTCATCACCCGCGGTCCGAGCTCGATGCCGGGGATGGTCTTCGCGTAGGAGCCGGTGGCCAGCACCACCGTCGTCCCGGTGACCTCACGGGTTCCCTCCGAGGTCTCGACGGAGACGGTGTGGGCGTCCACGAGGCGCCCCCGGCCCGTGACGACCTCGATGTCGGCCTGCCCGATGAGGCCGGTCAGACCCTTGTACAGCTGCCCGACGATCTTGTCCTTGCGGGCGTGCAGCGCCTCAGTGTCGATCCCCTCGAAGGTGGTGCGCACCCCGTGCGCGGCCCCGTTGCGTGCCCCGTCGGCGATCTCGGCCGCGTGCAGCAGCGCCTTCGTCGGGATGCACCCGCGGTGCAGGCAGGTCCCGCCGATCTTGTCCTCCTCCACGAGAGCGACCTTCAGGTCGAGCTGGGCCGCGCGCAGGGCGCAGGCATAGCCGCCGCTGCCGGCGCCGAGGATGACGAGGTCGAAGGGGGACGAGGTCGAGGTCGTGGGGTCGGCCACGGGGTGCTCCTTTGCATGGACTGTGTCCGGGGTCACGGACGGACCCCAGCGTAAGGGGTCGGTGCACGAGGAGCGGACGCAGGACGAGGGTGGCCCGACTCAGGCCGACGTCCGCACCGTGCACCCGGGTGAGGGGTGCACGGTGTCGTGCGGACGTCGCGCCAAGGGCCACCCTCGTCCTGCGGGAGGGACCGAACCCGGTCCGGGACGGAGGGGAGGTCAGGCCAGGGAGGCGATGTGCTCCAGGAGGGTGCCGACGGCGACGCCGGTGCCGCCCTTGGGCACGTGGCCCCACGGGCTGCCCTCGTTGAAGGACGGGCCGGCGATGTCCAGGTGCGCCCAGGGGATGGTGTTGCCCTTCGCGTCCTTGGCGAACTCCTGCAGGAACAGGCCCGCCGTCAGCGCGCCGCCCATGCGGTCACCTTTGTGGGCGATGTCGGCCACCGCGGAGTCGAGCGTCGGGCGCAGGTCGGTCGGCAGCGGCAGGGGCCAGCTCGGCTCGTCGGCGCGCTCGGCCGCGCTGGTGATCGACTGGCGGACCGTGTCGTCGTTGCCCATGACGCCGAAGATCTTCGGGCCGAGGGCGACGACGCAGGCACCGGTGAGGGTGGCGACGTCGAGGATCTGGTCGGGGCCGGACTCGGCGGCCAGGCACATGCCGTCGGCGAGGACCATGCGGCCCTCGGCGTCGGTGTCCAGGATCTCCACGGTCGTGCCGTTGCGCATGGTGACGACGTCACTGGGGCGCTGGGCGTTGGCGCCGGGCATGTTCTCCGCGAGGCAGAGGTAGCCGGTCACGGCCACGGGCAGACCGAGCTCGGCAGCGGCGACGACGGTCGCGGCCACCGCGGCTGCGCCGGCCATGTCGGACTTCATCGTCAGCATGCCCGCGGAGGGCTTGAGGCACACGCCACCGGTGTCGAAGGTGATGCCCTTGCCGACCAGCGCGACGTGGGGGACCTTCTTCGAGCGGGGTGCGTAGGAGAGGGTGACGATCCGCGGCGGTCGCGTGCTGCCCTGGCCGACACCGGTGATGCCGCCGAAGCCGCCGTCGGCCAGCGCCTTCTCGTCGAGGACCTTGACGGTGAGCTTGCCGGGGGAGGCCTTCGCGACCTGCTGCACGGTCTCGGCGAAGGACTGCGGGTAGAGCAGGTTGGGCGCGGTGTTGACCAGGTCGCGGGCCCAGGAGACGTTGCGCGAGACGGTGGTGGCGTGCTCGATGACGTCCTTGGGCGAGGCCTTGCGGTCGAGGTCGGAGAAGACGGTGATCTCCCGGTCGGCCTGCTCATCCTCGGTCGACTTGTGCGCGGTGAAGGTGTACGCGCCGGACGCGGCACCCTCGGCGATGGCGGCCAGCTCGGCCGCATCGTCGTGGGGGAGGGCGATCGCCACGGAGCCCTTGCCGGCGGTCCGCACGGCCGCACCGGCAGCACGACGAAGGGAGTCCGAGCCGGGCCGGCCCCCGTCCGCCGCGGTGTCCTTCCCGAGGCCGACGAGGACGACGGCGTCCGCCTTGAGTCCGGGGACGGCCGGGACGACGGTCGTGCTGGCGACCTTGGCGTCGACGGAGAGCGAGGGCAGGACGGCGTCCAGGTGCTTGGCGGCGGTCTTCGGCAGGGCGGACGAGGCACGCACGGCCACCTCGTCCCCGGAGCCGACGACGCCGATCACCAGGGATCGGCCGGACCAGGCGGAGTAGGAGCGAGTGCCGAGCATCAACGTGGTCACGTCGGGGGAACCTTTCGGTCGTGTCTTGGTGGTCGTGCCAACAGGGAGGCTATCCCGTAGGGCGAGACGGTAGCGTGCGTCACATGAGCGAAGCTTCCCCCCTGCGTACCTCACCGATCCATGACCGGCACGTCGCCCTCAAGGCGAAGATGGCCGACTTCGGCGGCTGGGAGATGCCGATCGAGTACCCGGGGGGCGGTGTCGTGGCAGAGCACGCGGCCGTGCGTGAGCGGGTCGGCCTCTTCGACGTCAGCCACCTGGGCAAGGTCCTCGTCCGCGGTGACGGCGCGGACGAGCTGGTCAACACGACGCTGACGAACGACCTCACCCGGATCGGCCCCGGCCAGGCGCAGTACACGATGTGCTGCAACGACGCCGGCGGTGTCATCGACGACCTCATCGTCTACCTGCGTGGTGTCGGCGACCTCTTCCTCATGCCCAACGCGGCCAACGCGGCCACCGTCGTCGACAAGTTGCGCGCCGAGGCCCCCGAGGGCGTCGAGGTCGAGGACCACCACGAGGACTTCGTCGTCCTCGCCGTCCAGGGCCCCCTGAGCGACGAGGTCCTCGGCGCCCTCGACCTGCCCGTCGACCACGACTACATGTCCTACGACACGGCCCGGTGGCACGACCACGAGCTCACCGTCTGCCGCACCGGGTACACGGGGGAGCGCGGCTACGAGCTCATCGCCCCCGCAGCCGCCGGCCTCGAGCTGTGGGACGCGCTCGTCGAGGCGATGGCGCCGTACGAGGGGCTGCCCTGCGGGCTCGGCGCGCGCGACACGCTGCGCACCGAGATGGGGTACCCGCTGCACGGCAACGACCTCACCCCGGAGATCACCCCCGTCATGGCACGCGCCGCGTGGGCGGTCGGTTGGGACAAGGAGCGCTTCTGGGGCAAGGACGCGCTCGTCGCCCAGCGCGTGGCCAAGTCCTCGCGCCTGCTGCGCGGCGCCAAGGTGACCGGTCGCGGCATCCCGCGCCCCGGCTGCGCGGTCCGCGACCGCGAGGGCAACGAGGTCGGCGTGGTCACCTCCGGCACCTTCAGCCCGACGCTCAAGCAGGGCATCGCCCTGATCCTGGTCGACCGGGTCATCACCTGGGACGACGAGATCGTCATCGACGTGCGCGGTCGCGACGTCCCTGCCACGGTGACCAAGCCCCCCTTCGTCGACGTACAGGTGAAGTCATGACCGACAGCTACCGCTGGCGGCTCGAGGACGCCTCTGGCCAGGCGCTGCCCGACCGTCCCGAGCAGTCCGTGCCCTTCCCGACCCAGGCCGACGCCGAGGCATGGTTCGCCGAGTCGTGGGAGGACCTGGCCGGTGCCGGTGTCGCCCAGGTGAGCCTGCTGCGCGAGTCCGAGGTGGTCTACGGGCCGATGCCGCTGTCCGCCGACTGAGCGTCCGCCGACCACCCCGCGGCCTCGAGAGCGTGAGTCCACGTGGTGATCGGCGTGCCTGCGGTCGACATCTCGTCTGCCGATCACGTCAGGCCCCGGCCCGGTCGGTACCTGAGGCGCAGTCGGTGCCCGAGGGCGACCAGCCCGAAGCCGACGACGAGGATCGTGAGGGTGACCAGCCCGTAGCTCCACGGGAAGACTCCAGCCTCGAAGGTCAGTCCGGTGGTGCCGTCGAGTGACGGGAGGAGCAGGTAGAGCGTCTGGAAGACGAAGGCCCACAGGTAGGCCAGTGCGTAGGTGAGGTTGGCGACCAGCAGGGACCCGAGCAGGAAGCCCAGCGGAAGCGCCAGCAGGATCGTGACGATGCCGACCATGACCGATCCTCAGTCCAGCACCGGCGCAGGCCGGTGAGCGCTCGAGAACATGAGCACGACGGACGCGACCGCGAGAAGGACCGAGGCTGCGACCATCAGGCGCACCCAGGGGGGCACGTCGACGAAGAACGCCGGGATCGCCGTGAGCGTCGGGATGATGACCGCGCCGGCCACGACCCGCAGGGCTGCTGCGTTACCACGCCACGCGAGCACGACGGCGGCGACGCCGATGATGCCGACGACGGTGGAGAGGACCAGGACCGCGAAGGGCGGGCCCACCTCCCCCTCGGGAGTCGGCATGAGGACGCTGGGAACGGTGGTGAGGAGGAGCAGTCCGGCGAGGACCAGCCCGATCCTCTGGCGGCTGGACAGCTGACTCATGATGACTCCTTGGTGCCGGGTGGGTGGGACGAGACCACCGTGCACCGCCTCGTGATGCCGGCAACAGGACCATCCTTCCCGGGACCGTCCTCCAAGCCCCGTCACGTCGGGAACTCCTCTCGTCCGGGCAGGCCACGCCCCATACCCACAGGCTCCGCGTGGCCCGTGATGCCGAGCTCGTGGTGGGTCTGCGGGCTGGAGACCTGTCGTTGTCGCGGGGTGATGAGCAGGTGCTCGACCTGGCGGCCCCGCTGCTCGCGCAGGCGCTGCGGGTACGCGCCCTCGTGGCAGAGCTCCACGCCTCCCGCGAGGAGACCGTCGCCGCCATCGCAGAGGAGCGTCGACGCCTGAGGCGCGACCTGCACGACGGACTGGGCCCCCGGCTGTCGGGCATCGCCTTCACCTCCGACGCCGCCCGAAATCTCGTGCACACGGATCCTGACGGCGCCGACGAACTGCTTCGGATGCTGCGAGCCGAGATGGTCACCGCGATCGAGGACATCCGCGGGCTGGTCTATGCCATGCGTCCACCCGCGCTCGACGAACTGGGTCTGGTCGGCGCCCTGCGGCAGCACTGCGTCGCGCTGCGCACCGCCCGCGGTGCGCCGCTGAAGGTGTCGGTGGACGCCGCGGTCGACCTGCCGACACTCCCGGCAGCCGTCGAGGACGCGGCCTACCGCATCGTCGTCGAAGCGCTCACGAATGTCGGGCGCCACACGGCAAGTCCCGAGGCCACCGTGTCACTGCGGATCGACGGATCGGCCCTTCGGGTGTCGGTGCGCGACGGGGACGGCGCTCGACTGCGCATCGACGGCGCGGCCCCGCGGTGGACGGCGGGCGTCGGTCTGTCGTCGATGCACGACCGGGCCGTCGACCTCGGCGGCACGCTCACCACCGGGCCCTCGTCCGCGGGTGGTCGCGTCGAGGCCGTCCTGCCGATGTGACCACGGGCAGAGGTCATCGGCGTCGACGCGGCGGCGAGGTCGCGCACGACAGCCCGCGACGCCGTGCGCGGGCCCGCTCAGACCTTGGCGCCCCGCTCGACCTTCGGCTTCGGCAGGCGGGTGCGGCGCATCTGGAAGGCGCGCATCGCCTGGTACATCCCGACGCCGCGCAGCTCGGCGTCCTCACCGAAGCGCTCGCGGATCTTCGGCTTGGTGCGGCGCCACAGGAGCCAGGCGT
The DNA here is from genome assembly GCF_029510815.1 of Janibacter sp. DB-40. Classification (NCBI taxonomy): domain Bacteria; kingdom Bacillati; phylum Actinomycetota; class Actinomycetes; order Micrococcales; family Intrasporangiaceae; genus Janibacter; species Janibacter sp. DB-40. The sequence goes on from NZ_CP120360.1 coordinate 1,479,856, forward strand.
CGAGGATCGCGACGATGATCAGCACGTAGACGGCGAGGAAGACGAAGGTCGCCCACGTGCCGGCGAAGAGGCTGAGGACGAGGACCGCGAGCATCAGCGGCAGCAGCAGCTCACCCAGGCTCCAGCGCGCGTCGACGACGTCGCGGGCGTACCGGCGGACCGGTCCCTTGTCGCGCGGGGGCAGGTGCCGGTCGTCGCCGGTGACCATCGCCTGGCGCACCTTCTGGCCCTCGGCGCGACGGGCCGCCCGGTCGGCGGCCTTGGCGGCCTTGCGGTCGTTCTGCACCAGGGGTCGCTTGCGCGCCGCCTCCTGGTCCCTGCGCTTGGGGGTCGGGCGGTTCTTCGCCCCCTCGCGGTGGGGTCGCTCATCCGTCACCGCGGGCTGGTCATCCTTCTTGCGTCCGAACACGAGGTGCACTCTAGGCGCACCGGCGCCGACCCCGGTCGCCGGGGAGCCGGGCGCCCCCGCGACGGTCGCGGCGGATCAGCGATCGACGAGCTTGACGAAGGTGGTGTCCTCGCCGTCGTCCCGGGGCGGCTGGTAGAGGAAGGCGAGCCGGTCGTCCTCGAAGGCCGCGAACCAGTCGTCCCAGGACATCTGCTCCAGCTCGTCCTCGGTGGCACCGCCGGGGAAGTCGATGCGCAGCACGCCGACCCCCTCCTGCGACTCGGTCCCGACGACGCGGGCCGGGACGCCGTCGTGCCGCTCCACCCAGGTGCGGATCTCGTCGTGGTCGACCGTGGTGCGGCTCTCGGCAGCCATCGCTCCTCCTCGTGTCGGGTGCATCCCAGCGGTACCCGCCCGTCCCCGGTGCATGCGCGCGTCGGCTCGCGATACGGTCGCTCGCGTGACCGACACCACTCTCACCGCCGACCAGATCGAGACCCTGCGCGCCCGCGTCCGCGCGCTGATGCCGCAGGTGCGCGCCGACCTGGAGGACCTCACCCGGATCCCGAGCGTCAGCCTCGACTCCTTCGACCAGACCCACGTTCGGGCCTCCGCCGAGCGCACCGCGCAGCTGCTGCGCGCGGAGGGCCTCGACGTCGAGATCGTGGAGGAAGGGGGGCGCCCGGCCGTCATCGGCCACGTCGCCGGACCGGAGGGCGCGCCCACCGTCCTGCTCTACGCCCACCACGACGTGCAGCCCCCCGGTGACCGGGCGGACTGGGACACCGACCCCTTCGAGCCGACCGAGGTCGACGGGCGCCTCTACGGCCGTGGCGCGGCCGACGACAAGGCCGGGGTCATGGCGCACGTCGCGGCGCTGCGGGCCCACTCGGGCGAGCTGCCCGTCGGCGTCACCGTCTTCGTCGAGGGCGAGGAGGAGATCGCCAGTGAGTCGCTGCCGCGGATCCTCGAGCGCCACGGCGACAAGCTGACCTCGGACGCGATCGTCCTCGCCGACTCGCTCAACTGGGCCATCGGGACCCCCGCGCTCACGACCACCCTGCGCGGCTCCCTTCGCGCCGTGGTCACCGTGCGCACCCTCGACCACGGGGTGCACTCGGGGATGTTCGGCGGAGCCTGCCCCGACGCGATCACGACGCTGTGCCGCCTGTTGGCGACGCTCCACGACGACCAGGGCGATGTCGCGATCGAGGGACTGGTGCACACCGACGCCCCGGAGATCGACTACGACGAGGCCCGCCTGCGCGAGGAGTCCGGCCTGCTGGAGGGCACCGAGCTCATCGGCACCGGCTCGATCCCCTCCCGGCTGTGGACCAAGCCGGCCGCCGTCGTCATCGGCATCGACGCGCCCTCGGTCGATGACGCGGGCAACGTCCTCAACGCCAGCGCGAGCGCCAAGATCAACCTGCGCCTCAACCCGACCCAGGACCCGCAGGAGGCGTGGACCGCACTGCAGGAGCACCTAGCCGACTACGCCCCCTGGGGCGCGACGGTCGAGGTCGAGCTCGACGAGCAGGGCTGGGGCTTCGCCGCCGACGCGCAGGGGCCGGTCTACGACCAGGCCCGGGCTGCCTTCGCCGACGCCTGGGGCACGGACCCGGTCGATGTCGGCATCGGGGGGTCGATCCCCTTCGTGCAGGCCTTCGCGGAGAAGTTCCCCGACGCGGCCATCCTCGTCACCGGCGTCGAGGACCCCGACACCCGCGCCCACGGCGCGAACGAGTCGCTGCACCTGGGTGAGTTCGAGAACGTGTGCGTCGCGGAGGCGCTGCTGCTCGCCCGCCTGGGCGCGATGCGCTCCTGACGCCGACCCCCGCGGATGGATCTTCGGGCGCCCGTCGCTGGGGGACTCCTCTACCTCACCGCCCCGGTTGCCGCACGCGCACCTCGATCCGGCCGTCCCTCTCGCGTGCGTCCAGGACCGGCTGGGTCGCGGTCGCGGGGCCACGCACCACCGCGCCGTCCCGCACGTCGAAGCGGGAGCCGTGGCAGGGGCAGGTGATGACCCGGTCCTCGACCTCGCCGTCGCTGAGCGCGCACCCGCGGTGGGAGCACCGGTCGTGCAGGGCGAACACCTGACCGCGGTGGCGACCGAGCACCACGGGCGTCTCGCCTGCCATGGCGAAGGCGGTCCCGTCCCGGAGCACGTCGCCCGCGTCGATGACGTCGGTCCAGTCGGAGGGGCCGACGTCGAAGGCCGTCTGGTTCACGCCGGTCCCGCGGACGAAGGTGATGTGGCCGCCCAGGAACCCGCTGGCGCCGAGGACCGTTGACCCGGCGAGAGCCAGGGCCGACCCGGCCCGGCTCGGGCCGCCGCGTCGGGCCGCGAGGGACAGCGCGTACAGCGACAGCGCGAGCACGTTCGAGCCCGCGTGGACCAGACCCATCCGGCGGACCCTCTCGTCCCCCAGCTCCGAGTCGGCCCAGTCGCTGGCCCCGCTCAGCGCCGTCGGCACGGCCGACAGCAGTCCCAGCTGCAGCAGGCGACGGGACGCCCGCCCGTCGTCCGGGCCGACGAGGTCGAGCACGCTCGCCCCGACGAAGGAGCCGATGACCACGTCGGTCATCGGGGGGTGCACGGGGTGTCCCAGCCACGTCCCGCTCAGGGCGTCCTTGACCGCGCCGGCGGAGACCGCCTTCCGGATGGTCCTCCCCAGTGCCTTGCCCGGCTCGTCCAGCCGGGTGAGTCGCTCGATCCGGTCGGTCAGCGTCGTCAGCGGTCCCAGAGCAGTCATCATCGTCCTCCGTGCGCGCAGGCGGGTGCAGGTGGCCTGCTGCTACCCCTGCTGACCGCCCGGTAAACACGTGGATGGTCCGGTCGCCACCCCCTTCGCGCCCTTGAGCACAGGTGCCGACGGCAGGGAGACTGGAGCGATGGTCACGCTCACTGCCGTCCGGGGAGACATCACGACCCAGGAGGTCGACGCGGTCGTCAACGCCGCCAACTCCGCGATGCGCGGGGGCGGGGGAGTGGACGGGGCGATCCACCGGGCCGGCGGACCGGCGGTGCTGGAGGCCTGCATCGAGCGTTTCCCCGACGGCCTCGCGACCGGTGACGCCGGCTGGACGACTGCAGGGGACATGCCCGCCCGGTGGGTCATCCACACCGTCGGGCCGAACCACAGCGCCGGCCAGACCGATCGCTCGCTGCTCACCTCCTGCTACCGACGCTCCCTCGAGGTCGCCGACGAGCTCGGCGCCCGCAGCGTGGCCTTCCCGCTGATCAGCGCCGGTGTCTACGGCTGGCCCATGGACGACGCGATCGCCGCCGCGGTCGAGACGATCCGCCGCGCCGACACCCGGGTGGAGGACGCGCGGATCGTCGCCTTCGACGAGGCGACCTTCGACCAGCTCTCGCACCGACTGGCCTGAGCTCAGGCGGTCGGCACGAGGACCACCACGGAGCCCACCTTGCGGCCGGCGTCGACGTAGGCGTAAGCATCGCGCAGCTCGTCGAAGCCGTAGGTGCGGTCGACGACCGGGCGGTAGCGGCCCCCGGCCATGAGCTCGGCCAGGTGAGCGGCCAGGTCGGCGCCCCCGTGCGGGAACGGGAAGAGCACGTGGCGCAGTCCCAACCTCCGGGTGATCGGACCGATGGCGGCCAGGGCAAGATTCTGTGCTCCCCGGCCCAGGTCCGAGGAGGCGTAGCTGCCACCCTGGCGAAGCAGCGGCCGGGCGGCGGTGAAGGAGAGGTGCCCGGTCGCGTCGAGGACCGAGTCGTACCCCGCGCCGGCCGACCGAAGATGCTCACCCGAGCCCAGATCCACCACCCGGGTCGCGCCGAGGTCCGCGAGCAACCCGGGTCGGCCGGTGGGGATCTGGTCGCACACCGCCGTCACCTCGACGCCCGCCGCGTGGAGCAGCTGGACGAGCGCGGTGCCGATGGCGCCCGTGGCCCCGTGCACGAGCGCACGGTCGCCCTCGCCGACCCCGGTCACCCGGAGGAAGGCGTGCGCGTAGTGCCCGCCCTCCATCCCCGGTGCCGCCTCGGCAGGGTCCAGGTGCGCGGGCACGGGGGCGAGCAGCCCGTCCGCGGCCACCGTGAGCATCTCGGCGTGCGCCCCCGGGCGGCCGTCGACGAAGCCGAACACCCGGTCGCCGGGGTCGTAGGCCGTCACGCCCTCCCCGACATCGAGCACGACACCGGCGAACTCCGACCCCAGCACCTCGACCCGGGGCCGTGGCCAGCCGCAGACGACCCGGTTGATCCACGGGTGCCCCGACCGGTACGCGCAGTCCGTGCGGTTGACCGTGGTCGCGTGCACGCGCACGAGCACCTCACCGGGATCCGGCGTCGGGTCCGGCACGTCGTCGAAGGCGATGGCGTCCGGACCGCCGTATCGTCGTCGGATTGCTGCGCGCACTCCTCCATGATGTCCCCACGTCCACCGAGGTGAGCCCGGTCGGGGGAATGGATAAAAGTACAATTTTCAACTACTGTGGAGGCATGACACAGGGCACTTACGTCGAGAAGGACTTCCAGCGCGACACGACCTACATCGAGGACCGGATCACCTCCGACGGCAGCGGTGAGTGGCCGGTCGAGCCGGGCCGGTACCGCCTCGTGGTCTCCCGGGCGTGCCCGTGGGCCAACCGCACGATCATCGTCCGGCGCCTGCTGGGCCTGGAGGACGTCATCTCCATGGGTGTCACCGGTCCGACCCACGACGCCGACAGCTGGACCTTCGACCTCGACGAGGGGCACCTCGACCCGGTGCTGGGCATCCCGCGGATCAAGGACGCCTACCTCAGGCGCTTCCCCGACTACTCGAAGGGCATCACCGTCCCAGCGGTCGTGGACGTGCCCTCCGGTGAGGTCGTGACGAACAACTTCCCGCAGATCACCCTCGACTTCTCCACGCAGTGGCGCGAGTACCACCGCGAGGGCGCCCCGGACCTGTGGCCCGAGGACCTGCGCGAGGAGATGGAGGCGGTCAACAAGCGGGTGTACACCGAGATCAACAACGGCGTGTACCGCTGCGGGTTCTCCGGTGACCAGGCGGCCTACGAGGCCGCGTACGACCGGCTCTGGGCGGCCATGGACTGGCTCGAGGAGCGCCTGTCGACCCGCCGCTACCTCATGGGTGACCACATCACCGAGGCCGACGTGCGCCTGTTCACCACGCTCGCGCGCTTCGATGCCGTCTACCACGGGCACTTCAAGGCCAACCGCTCCAAGCTGAGCGAGATGCCGGTGCTGTGGGCCTACGCCCGCGACCTGTTCACCACGCCCGGGTTCGGCGACACCACCGACTTCACCCACATCAAGAGCCACTACTACGAGGTCCACCGGGACATCAACCCCACCGGGATCGTGCCGGCCGGACCGGACTACGCCAACTGGCTCGAGCCGCACGGCCGCGAGACCCTGGGTGGATCGCCCTTCGGCCCGCACGGGACGGCTCCCGGTGCGCCGAGCGAGGACGAGCGTGTCCCCGTGGCGCACAACCCGCTGCTCGACGAGAGCGGGATGGTCCGCTCGAGCTGACCGCTCTCCTCCGGTGGCTGATCCCCCTTCGCCCGGCTCAGGGCAGGGCGAGCATCCGGTCGAGCGCCGTGCGCGCCTGCTGCGCCACGGTCTCGTCGACGACGATCGGGTTGACCACGCGCCCCTCGACGAGTGACTCGAGCGCCCAGACGAGGTGCGGCAGGTCGATGCGGTTCATCGTCGAGCAGTAGCAGACGTTCTTCTCGAGGAAGCTGATCTGCTGCTCCGGGTGCTCCTTCGCCAGGCGCTGCACGAGGTTGAGCTCGGTCCCGATGACCCACTTCGTGCCGGCGGGCGCGGACGCGACGGCCTGGATGATCTTCTCCGTCGAGCCGACCTCGTCGGCGAGCGAGACGACCTCGTTGCGGCACTCCGGGTGCACGATCACGCGCACGCCGGGGATCTCCCTCCGCGCCGTCTCGACGGCCTCGGGAGTGAACCGTCCGTGCACCGAGCAGTGGCCGCGCCACAGGATCATTCGTGCGTCGCGGATCTGCTCGACGGTCAGGCCACCCATCGGCCGGTGGGGGTTCCACACGACGCAGTCGTCGAGGTCGCGACCGAGGTCGCGCGCCCAGGTGTTGCGGCCGAGGTGCTGGTCGGGCAGGAAGAGGACCTTGCCCTCGCCCTCGACGCCGCCGACCTGGTCGAAGGCCCACGTCAGGGCCCGCTCGGCGTTGGAGCTGGTGCACACGGTGCCGCCGTTGCGGCCGGTGAAGGCCTTGATGGCCGCGGAGGAGTTCATGTAGGTCACGGGGACCGTCGACTCGGCGACCCCGGCCTCGACGAGGTCGTCCCAGCAGTCCTCGACCTGGTGCAGGGCGGCCATGTCGGCCATGGAGCAGCCCGCGGCGAGGTCGGGCAGGACGACCGTCTGCTCGTCGCTGGTGAGGATGTCCGCGGACTCGGCCATGAAGTGCACGCCGCAGAAGACGATGTACGGCGCGTCCGGCCGGGCCGCAGCCTCCTTGGCCAGCTTGAAGGAGTCACCGGTGGTGTCGGTGAACTCGATGACCTCGTCGCGCTGGTAGTGGTGTCCCAGGACGAAGACGCGCTCGCCCAGTGCGTTCTTGGCTGCGCGCGCACGCGCGACGAGGTCGGGGTCCGAGGGCTGCGGCAGCTCGCCGGGGCACTCGACCCCTCGCTCCGAGTGCAGGTCGCGGTCCTGGCCGAGGACGAGCAGCGACAGGGGTGCCGGGCGGGTCTGGGTCGTCTCGCTCACATCAGGCATGATCCCACAGCGACGACGGCACTCTCGGTAGAGTCCCTGCGTGCACGTGCTCATCGCGCCGGACTGCTTCACCGGCACCCTCACAGCGACCCAGGCGGCCGAGGCGATCGCGGCCGGCTGGCGCCGCAGCGCCCCCGACGACCTGCTGACCCTCGTCCCGCTCAGCGACGGCGGCCCCGGATTCATCGACGTGGTCACCGCCGCCTGCCCGGGCGATTCGTCCATCGTGACCGTGACCGGCCCCCGCGGCGGGTTCGTCCCGGCGGCCGTGCACGTCACCACGGACGAAGGGGGGCGTCGCACCGCGTGGGTGGAGTCGGCCCAGGCCATCGGCCTGCACCTGCTGGACGCGGTGGAGCGGGACCCGGGCGTGACCTCGACCTGGGGGCTGGGCGAGCTGCTGGCGGCGGCCCTGGAGCAGGACGTCCAGCGGATCGTCGTCGGTCTCGGCGGCTCCGGGACCAACGACGGGGGTGCCGGCATGCTCGCTGCCCTCGGCGCCGGCCCCCGCGAGGTCCTCGGCGGTGGGGGAGCGGGTCTGATCGCCACCCGTGAGGGAGACCTCGCCGGTCTTGCCGCCACCCGCGAGCGTTTCGCCGGGGTCGAGGTCGTGGCCGCGACGGACGTCGCCTCCCCGCTGCTCGGCCTCAAGGGCGCCAGCGCCGTCTTCTCCCAGGGCAAGGGCGCCACGCCCGAGCAGTCACAGCTCCTCGAGGCAGCTCTGGGCCACTTCGTCGACCAGGTCCGTCGGGTGCTTCCTGCGGGGGCGGACCTGCTCACGGGGCAGGAGCGGCGACTCGACCGCGAGCCGGGAGCAGGCGCCGCCGGCGGCGTCGGATACGGGCTGATGCTCCTGGGCGCCCACCGCAGGAGCGGCGTCGAGACCGTCCTCGAGGCCGTGGGGCTGGGTCCCCTCGTCGCCGCTGCCGACGTCGTCATCACCGGGGAGGGCACCCTGGACCACCAGAGCATGGTGGACACCGTTGTCGCCGGTGTCGCCGATCTCGCCGCCGCGCACGCGACACCCGTCGTGGCCCTGGCCGGGCGGATCGTCATCGGCCGTCGCGAGGCCATGTCGCTGGGCCTGAGCGGCAGCTACGCCGTGGCCGAGCGGTACGAGGACGTCGCACGGTCGATGGCCGACCCCGTCGGCACCCTCAGCGCCCGCGCGGCACGGGTCGCCGCAACGTGGTCACCCCGCCGTTGACACCCACACAACTGGCGTATGGTGAGCACACGGGAACATCCGACGGCACCGTCGCGTTTGCCCCGATGTGGCGGGACTCCCGCCACTGCCACACCCCCGAGCCACGAGGACATCGCATGAGCGTCCAGGACACTTCTTCCGACGTTGCCACCGACAGCCACGAGGTCATCCTCACCGATGTTGCTGCGGGCAAGGTCAAGTCACTGCTCGAGCAGGAGGGACGTGACGACCTGCGGCTTCGCATCGGCGTCCAGCCCGGTGGCTGCTCCGGCCTGATCTACCAGCTCTACTTCGACGAGCGTTCCCTCGACGGTGACCTCGTGCGCGACTTCAACGGCGTCTCGGTCGTCGTCGACCGGATGAGCGCCCCGTACCTCACCGGCGCCACGATCGACTTCGCCGACACGATCGAGAAGCAGGGCTTCACCATCGACAACCCCAACGCGGGCAGCTCCTGCGCCTGCGGCGACAGCTTCGGCTGAGCCGACTCCGGCACCCGAAGGGCCTCCTCACCACTCGGTGAGGAGGCCCTTCGCCGTCCCCGGGCACGTCTGTAGGGTTGCGCGCGTGCCCATCGCCATCGCCGGATCCATCGCCACCGACCACCTGATGACCTTCGCCGGTCGCTTCGCGGACTCGTTGGTCGTCGACCAGCTGGACAAGATCTCCGTGAGCTTCCTCGCGGAGGACCTGGACATCCGACGCGGGGGAGTGGCTGCCAACATCGCCTTCGGCATGGCCAACCTCGGCCAGCGACCGGTGCTCGTCGGTGCCGTCGGCGAGGACTTCGCGGACTACCGCAGCTGGCTGGAGCGGCACGGTGTCGACTGCGACTCGGTGCGGGTCTCCGAGACCCGCCACACGGCGCGCTTCGTGTGCACAACCGACGAGGACATGGCCCAGATCGCGACGTTCTACGCCGGAGCGATGAGTGAGGCCCGGGAGATCGAGCTCGCCCCCATCGCCGAGCGCGTCGGCGGGCTCGACCTGGTCCTCGTCGGCCCGGACGACCCGGACGCCATGCGTCGCCACACCCAGGAGTGTCGCGACCGGGGCATCCCCTTCGTGGCCGACCCGAGCCAGCAGCTGGCCTTCGGCGGCGGTGACCTCATCCGCGACCTCATCGACGGGGCCGAGTACCTCATCACCAACGAGTACGAGAGCCACCTCACCGCCCAGAAGACGGGGTGGAGCCAGGACGAGATCAACTCCCGGGTCGGCTACCGCGTGACGACCCTGGGCAAGGAGGGGGCGCGCATCACCGGCCGTGGCCTCGACGAGCCGATCCACGTCGGTGCCGCGCGCGAGGTGACCAGGGCCGACCCGACCGGGGTGGGCGACGCCTTCCGTGCCGGCTTCCTCACGGGTGTGGCCGAGGGCCTGCCCCTGCGCGAGTCCGCGGAGCTGGGCTCGATGCTCGCCACCTACGTCATCGAGACGGTGGGCACCCAGGAGTACGAGCTGGGCACCGCCCGGTTCCTCGAGCGGCTCACCGAGGCCTACGGCGCCGAGAGCGCCGAGCTCATCGGCGGCCACATCCGCTGCCGGCGTCCCTGACGGGAGGGCCACGACCGGGATGACCGCCCCCTTCCCACCGATCGAACCCCCCGGCGGGTCCGCTCTGTGGGCGAACTACCTGCGCGCCGGGATCGACGCCGCGGACGCCAACCCCGGCGACGTCGGCGAGGTCGTGGGGGTCGGCGGACGGCTCGACCCGCTCTCCGTACTCACCGCCTACCGCCTCGGGGTCTTCCCCATGGGCCTGGGCGAAGGGGTGGCCCGCCGATGGGGTGGTGGTGCCCCCGGTGGCGGGGCGTCCTCGTCCCCGGCCGGGTGCACGTCTCCCGGTCGCTGCGGCGGTCCCTGCCCCGGTTCACCGTGACGGTGGACGAGTCCTTCCGCGAGGTCGTCGCCGCCTGCGCCGACCCGGCGCGGGAGGGTGCGTGGATCAGCGACGCCGTGGCCGAGGTCTACGGCGAGCTGCACGAGCTCGGCTGGGCCCACAGCGTCGAGGTGCGCGACGACGCCGGCATGCTCGTCGGCGGTCTCTACGGCGTGGCCGTGGGGGGACTCTTCGCCGGGGAGTCGATGTTCCACCACGCCACGGACGCCTCCAAGGCCGCCCTGGTCCACCTCGACCGGCTCGTCGCCGCCGACGGTGACGAGCGCCGGATCATCGACGTGCAGTGGCGCACCACGCACCTGGGGACCCTGGGGATCGAGGAGATCCACCGCCGTGAGTACCTGGCCCGGCTGTCGGTGGCGCTGCAGGCGCCGGCGATCGACTTCGGCGCCCATCTCACAGGTCGGTGACGCCCAGACGCCCACGAGCGCTGCGCACGACCTCCGGGAGCACCGCGCACAGCCGCTCGACGTCGTCCGCACGGTCCGGGGAGACGGCCGCGAGGGGGAGGGTGATGCGCACGTTCCCCTGGGTCAGGGCGCCCATGGCCGCGAGCACGTGGCTGGGCTCCAGGGTGTCGGAGGTGCACGCGGACCCCGAGGCGACGGCCAGCCCGTGCCGGGCGAGCTCGTCGACGATGGTCTCGCCGTCGACGTAGAGCACGGAGAAGGTGCACACGTGCGGCAGGCGGTCCCACGGGTCGCCGACGACGTCCACCGCCCCCACGGCACCCGCCGCGGACCGGATCCGGTCGATGAGTTCCCGAGCCCCTCGTGACTCCTCGCCGGCGTCGGCGGTGACCTGCTGCCATGCCTCCGCCGCCGCGAGGGCCGTGGGGACGGCGACGGGGTCGAGGGTGAAGCCGCCCTCGTGCGGGCTCGGCGGGTCGTGGGGCGAGAAGCGGGTGCCCGTGCGCACGACGAGCACACCCAGCCGGGGTCCACCCCAGGAGGCGGCGTCGGCCACGAGCACGTCGAAGTCGCGCGGAACCGGGTCGCGCCCGACCGACGCGCGGGCGTCGACGAGGAGGGGCACGCCGTGCGCGGCCGTGACCGACCGGGCCTCGGTCAGTGGCTGGCGGGTCCCGACCTCCTGGTTGGCGGCCTGCAGGACGGCGAAGGGGGTCTCCCCGGTGATCGCGGCGCGCCACCCCGGCAGGTCGAGCGCCCCGGTGGGGGTGGCGGCGACCTCGACCGCTCCCTCGTCACGCGCACGCAGCCACCGCAGGAGTCCCGAGTGCTCCACGGAGGAGGCCACGGGAGGCCCGATGCGGCGTCGGCGCCCCCTGGCGAGGCCCGCGAGCGCAGTGCGAGCCGCCTGGTCCCCACTGGCGTGCAGGGTGACCTCGTCCGGCCGGACCCCGAGCCCCCCGGCGATGATCGCCCGGGCGCGGTCGAGCAGGGCCCGGCTGCGACGTCCCGCAGCATGCCGCGACGTGGGGTCGGCCCACGCCAGGTCGTGGGCCGCGCGCCAGGTCTCGAGGGCGGCCGGGAGGACGGGTCCGGGGGAGGCGTCGAGCAGGCCCCGGACACCCTCTGCGAGGGCGGTCCCACGGGGGCCCGGTGGGGTCGAATCCGTCTGTGGCGCCACGCCTGCACGTTAGTGCCACCCTTCCTCGAAGGGGCCGCACCCCTGCGGTAATGTGTGACCGTCTTCTGAAAACTTCGGACCAGTAGTAGGTGCCCCTTGCCTGTGTCTTCGAGCACAACGTCCCGGCGTGTACGCCGCGGGATCGGTGCGATCGGACTCGTCGCCGCCGTGACGGCCATGTCGGCCTGCAGCGCGGTCGGTGTCAACACCGACCTCAAGAACGGGTACCTGCCCGAGGGGGTCACCGAGGAGTCCGTGCTCGTCGAGAACCTCTGGATCTGGTCGTGGGTCGCGGCGCTCGCCGTGGGCGTGCTCGTGTGGGGCCTGACCCTGTGGTGCATCGTCGCCTACCGCAGGCGCAAGGACGACGACGGCTCCCTGCCGGTGCAGCTGCAGTACAACGTGCCGCTGGAGATCCTCTACACGGTCGTGCCGATGTTCATGGTCGGTGCGCTCTTCTTCTACACCGAGCAGGCGCAGTCGAAGCTGCTCGACGTCTCCAACGAGCCCGACGTCACGATCAACGTCGTCGCCAAGCAGTGGAGCTGGGACTTCAACTACGTCGAGGCCGACGTCTACGAGGCCGGTCACATGGCCCCGCTGGACGGCAAGTCCGGCCACGAGGAGGACCTGCCGACCCTCTACCTGCCGAAGGGTGAGCGGGTCGAGTTCGTCCTCACCTCCCGCGACGTCATCCACTCCTTCTGGGTCCCGGCCTTCCTGGAGAAGATGGACGTCAACCCGGGCATCGTCAACCGCTTCCAGGTGGTGCCGTCGGAGACGGGTACCTTCCAGGGCAAGTGCGCCGAGCTGTGCGGTGCCTACCACTCGCAGATGCTCTTCAACGTCAAGATCGTCGAGCCCGCCGAGTACGAGGCGCACATGCAGGAGCTGCGGGACAAGGGCCAGACCGGCCAGCTGGGCACCGGCCTCAACCGCGAGGATATCAACGAGCGCGATCAGGACCTGCTTCCTGACTCCGTCCGGGACGAGGAGACGAACTGATGTCGACGATCTCCGGAGCACTGAGCCGGAACACGAGCGAGGCGGAGGTCACCGAGAAGACCATCGCCCGTCGTGAGCGGGCCGGGAGCCAGTTCTTCCGCATCATCACCTCGACCGACCACAAGGTCATCGGCAACCTCTACATGGCGACCAGCTTCCTGTGGTTCCTGCTCGGTGGCCTGATGGCACTGGTCATCCGGCTGGAGCTGTGGGCCCCCGGGCTGCAGGTGGTGGACAATCCCGAGCAGTTCAACGAGATGTTCACCATGCACGGCACGATCATGCTGCTGCTGTTCGCGACCCCGGCCTTCGCCGGGTTCGCCAACGCGCTCATGCCGCTGCAGATCGGGGCACCGGACGTCTCCTTCCCCCGGCTGAACATGTTCGCCTACTGGCTCTACCTCTTCGGTGGCCTCATCGCGGGTGCCGGTCTGATCACGCCGGGAGGTGCGGCGGCCTTCGGATGGACCGCCTACGCGCCGCTGTCCGACCCGACGTACAGCCCCGGCGTCGGGGGCGACCTGTGGGTCTGGGGTCTCGGTCTCGCCGGTTTCGGCACGATCCTCGGTGCGGTCAACTTCATCACCACGGTCATCTGCATGCGTGCGCCCGGCATGACGATGTTCCGGATGCCGCTGTTCACCTGGACCGTCCTGGTCACCTCGGTCATGATCCTGATGGCCTTCCCCGTCCTGGCGGCCGCACTCATCGGGCTCGGCGTCGACCGTCGCTTCGGCGGGCAGATCTTCGCCGCGGAGAGCGGGGGAGCGCTGCTGTGGCAGCACCTCTTCTGGTTCTTCGGTCACCCGGAGGTCTACATCCTCGCGCTGCCGTTCTTCGGCGTGATCTCCGAGATCATCCCGGTCTTCTCCCGCAAGCCGCTCTTCGGCTACAAGACCATGGTCTTCGCGACGATCGCCATCGCGGGCCTGTCGGTCTCGGTGTGGGCCCACCACATGTACGGCACCGGTCAGGTCTTCCTGCCCTTCTTCGCCGTGATGACGATGGCGATCTCGGTGCCGACGGGTCTGAAGTTCTTCAACTGGATCGGCACGATGTGGGGCGGCAAGCTCGTCTTCAGCACACCGCTGGTCTGGGCGCTGGGCTTCGTGGTCACCTTCCTCTTCGGTGGTCTCACCGGCGTGATCATGGCCAGCCCCGCGATGGACTTCCACATCACCGACACCTACTTCATCGTCGCCCACTTCCACTACGTCCTCTTCGGCACGATCGTCTTCTCCTTCTTCGGCGGGATGTACTTCTGGTGGCCGAAGCTGACCGGCAAGATGCTCGACGAGTTCCTGGGCAAGGTGCACTTCTGGCTGCTCTTCGTGGGCTTCCACCTGACCTTCCTGATCCAGCACTGGCTGGGCGTCGAGGGCATGCCGCGCCGCTACGCGGACTACATGCCGGAGGACAACTTCCAGCTGGCCAACCAGATCTCCACGGTCGGTTCGCTCATCCTGGCGGTGAGCTTCCTGCCCTTCTTCTACAACGTGTGGAAGACGCACACGAGCGCGCCGATGGTCGAGGTCGACGACCCGTGGGGTTATGGCGGCAGCCTCGAGTGGGCGACCTCCTGCCCGCCGCCGCGCCACAACTTCACGTCGATCCCGCCGATCCGTTCCGAGCGACCGGCATTCGACATGAGGCACCCCGAGTACGCACCCAAGGCGCTGCAGGCCCGAACCGGGGCCACGGCGAAGGAAGAGGTCACCCGATGAAGGTCGAGATCGTGTTCTTCGCCGGCATCGGCGTCTTCTTCGTCGCCGTCGGCCTGCTCTACGGATTCTGGACCGGCTGGGTCGAGCCCGTGGGCTGGGTCGCGCTGCACCTCTGCGGCGGCCTCGGCTTCATGATCGCCTTCTTCCTGTGGGCGGCCGGCCGCAAGCTGCCGGCCCGTCCCGAGGACAATCCGCACGGTGAGATCGAGGACCAGGAGGGTGCCTACGGCGCCTTCGCCCCGTACTCCTGGTGGCCGCTGTGGCTGTCGCTGGCCGGTGCGCTGGTCTTCCTCGGCGTCGCGATGGCCTACTGGATCGCCGCGCTCGGGGCGGTCGTGGGCGTGTGGGCCGTCATCGGGTGGACCTTCGAGTACTACAAGGGCGAGTTCGCGCACTGACCAAGGGCCTACACTGTGCCGAAGGGCCTGCCGACCTCGACGAGGTCGCAGGCCCTTCGGCATCTTGTCCGGGTGCGTCATCGCTGCCAAGCGGGATGACGCACCACCTGTTACCACGGGGGTACGCGAATTGGTGAAGGGACCACGAACGGCCACGGTCCTGGGTCTGCTCATGTCACTCGTGCTGGCCGGTTGTGCCGGCGGCCCGAGCTCATCCGACCCGTCGGCGTCCCCCTCCGGTGCATCGCCGTCGACCCCGCAGCCGCAGGCCCGGATCACCGTCGACCCTGCCGAGGGGACGGCCGAGGTGATGCCGGACGAGACGATCACCGTGCAGGTCGAGCGCGGAGACCTCGGCGACGTGACCGTCGTGGGGGCCGGCGGGGACGAGATCGAGGGGCAGGTGCAGGGGCGGACGTGGACGTCCAGCACCCGGCTGAAGCCGTCGACCGAGTACACCGTCACAACGACCGCGCAGGGCCCCGAGGGCGAAACCACGACGGATACGAGCACCTTCACCACCCACGAGCCGGAAGTGACTGCCACCTACGGCATCGTCTACGACGGTTGGACCGTCGGCGTGGGCATGCCGGTGAGCATCCAGTTCGACTCGGCCGTGACCGACGAGAAGTACCGCCGGGCCATCGAGCGGGCCGTGTCCGTCGAGACCACACCGAGGACCGAGGGCTCGTGGGGGTGGTTGGACAACCGGCAGCTGATGTGGCGGCCCAAAGACTTCTGGACGCCCGGGACCACCGTCACCGTCGACGCCCCCATCACGGGGTACCAGACCGGTGAGGACAAGTGGGTCGCCGAGGACGTCAACGGGTCCATGACCATCGGTCGGCGCCAGATGGCCACGGTCGACATCGCCGACCACGAGATGACCGTCTCCCGGGACGGCCAGACGCTCAAGACCTTCCCCGTCAGCAGTGGCAAGCCCGGCAAGAGGACCGAGACCCGGTCGGGGATGAAGGTCGTCATCGGCAAGCAGCGCGAGATGACGATGGACTCCACGACCCTGGGCATCGAGAAGGGCGACGAGGACTACTACAAGGTCGAGACCGACTTCAACGTGCGGGTGACCTGGACCGGGGAGTTCGTCCACTCCGCGCCCTGGTCCGTCGGCGCACAGGGGAGCACGAACGTCTCCCACGGGTGCGTGAACATGGCCCCGCAGAGCGCGAAGTGGTTCTACAACAACTCCCTGGTCGGTGATCCGGTGAACTTCACCGGGTCGGACCGGGAGTTCAAGCCCGCCGAGGGGATCGGTGTCTGGCAGTACTCGTGGGCGCAGTGGCAGCAGCAGAGCGCCCTGACCTGACGACTGGGTGGCGGATGTCAGGCCCAACCGAGGTCGTGGAGGCGCTGCTCGTCGATGCCGACGTGGTGACCCGCCTCGTGGACGATGGTGATGGCGATCTCCTCGCGCAGCTCGTCCATGTCGGCGCTCAGGCGCGACAGCGGGCCGCGGAAGAGCACGATCCGGTCCGGGAGGGCACCTGCCGCCCAGCCGCCGTCGCGCTCGGTCAGGGGAGTCCCGACGTAGATCCCGAGCAGCTGGGCGTTCTCCTCCGGGGAGAAGTCCGGGTCGGCGTACTCGGGTCCGGGCTCGTCCTCGATGAAGAAGGCCACGTTGTCGAGCATCCCGAGCAGCTCGGACGGCACCTCGTCGAGAGCGTCACGGACGGCCGACTCGAAGTCCTCTTCACTGATCTGCATCCTCAAGGCACCTCCGGTTGCAGGGATGGCGCGGGTGTCGCTCGCGCGCCGACACGGTGGACGTGGAAAAGGGTGATCCCGAGCAGCAGCAGCCCCAGGCTCGTCGCGGCGAGGCGTCCGAGGGACGTGGCAGCGACGGGTACGACGACGCTCGCCAGGACGGCGTTGAGCAGGAGCATGGCGAAGGTGGAGACCGACGCCGCCGTCCCCCGGGCGTGCGGTACCGCATCGAGCAGGGCCAGCTGGTAGACCGGCAGCGAGATGCCGGTCCCGAAGGCGATGGCAGTGGGGCCCACGACTGCCCAGGGCAGGGTCGCGGCTCCCGGACCGAACGCGAGGACCATACCGGTCACGGCTCCGGTGATGGCGACGCACTGTCCCGCAGTGATCAGCAGGTGACCGTCGAACCGGTTGGCCAGACGGGCGTTGGTGAAGGACCCGAGGACCATCCCGCCGACCATCGGGACGAAGAAGATCCAGAAGTCCTGCGGCCCCTTGCCCAGCAGCGAGACGACGAAGATCGGCGCCGCGGCAATGTAGAGGAACTGCCCGGCGAAGGAGAAGGCCTGGGCGGCGGAGAGGACCTGGAATCTGCGCAGGCGGCTGACGTCGGCGACATTGCCCAGGATGGAGCGCACGTGCAGGGGCGAGCGCTCCTCGCGCGGGTGGCTCTCCGGCAGCAGGACGAGCACGGCGATGGCGATCGTCGCGCCGAAGATGGCCAGGAACCAGAAGATCAGGGGCCACGGCCCGACGAGCAGCAGCCATCCGCCCATGATCGGGGCGATGGCCGGACCGAGGGCGAAGATCATGGCGACGACACTCATCAGCTGCTGTGCCCGGGCCCCCTCGAAGAGGTCGCGGACCACCGTGCGGGAGACGATCGTCCCCGCCCCTGCCGACATGCCCTGCAGCACCCGGAAGACCAGGAGCAGCTCCAACGACGTCGCGAGGGCGCACCCGATGGACGCCAGGGCGTAGACCGCGGCCCCGGTGACCATCACCGGCTTGCGTCCCACGGCGTCGCTGATGGGCCCGTGGAAGAGGCTCATGGCCGCGAAGGAGGCCAGGTAGGCACTCACGACGAGCTGCATCGCGGCGTCGGACACCCGGAACTGCTCACCCATGGCCGCGAACGCGGGGAAGGGAGTGTCGATGGAGAAGGGTCCGAACATGCCCAGCAGCGCCAGGAGGACCGTCGTCAGAGCCAGCGAGGCAGGACGCACGGCGCGGCGCGGGCCCCGGAGGAACACCTCCGGGGCCCGCACCGAACGCCGACCGAGGGTCAGCGGGTGGTGACCTTGTCGTGCTCGGCCGCCTCGATCTGCTCGTGGTCGTGGCCGTGGTGCGCCGCCTCGAGCTCCGCCGGGGAGACCGGTTCGACGGCGCCGCCGAAGTAGAAGTCGTGCAGCTTGGCACGCAGCTTGTTCTTGCGTGCACCCTTCTTGTTCTCCACGCCGTTCTCGTCGACGGCCGGCTCGAGCTGCAGCGGGGGAGTGCCCTCGTGCTGGACGAGCGTCCACCGCGTGTAGGGGTCGAGCGGCTCGTGGACCTCGTGGAACTCGCCGTCGGCGCTCCGCTCGATCCGACCCGTCTCGCGGCCGTGGAGCACCAGGTCGCGTTCGTGCCGCTGGAGGCTCAGGCACAGGCGACGGGTCGCCCAGAAGGCCAGGAGCGGGCCGAGGAAGGTCAGCACGCGCAGCGTCCACGTGATGTCGTTGATCGACATCCCGAACTGGACCGCCATGATGTCGTTGGCGGCAGCGAATGTCAGGACGGCGTACAGCGTCACCGCGGCCACGCCCAGGCCCGTACGGGTCGGGACGTTGCGGGGGCGGTCGAGCAGGTGGTGCTCACGCTTGTCACCGGTGATCCAGGCCTCGATGAACGGGTAGGCGATCATGCCTCCGTAGAAGGCCGGGATGACCAGGAGGGCGCCGATGATGACCGGGAAGGCCCACGTGAACCCGAAGGTCTCGAACTCCAGGAAGCCCGGGAGGAGGCGGAGCGCACCGTCGGGGAAGAGCATGTACCAGTCGGGCTGGGCGCCGGCTGTCGTGGCATTGGGCTCGTAGGGGCCGTGGACCCACACCGCGTTGATCTGGATCAGCGAGGAGATCAACGCGATGCCGCCGAAGACGATGAAGAAGAAGCCACCGGCCTTGGCGGCGTACACCGGCATGACGGGGAATCCGACGACGTTGTCGTTCGTCTTGCCCGGACCGGGGTACTGCGTGTGCTTCTGCAGTGCCACGAGGACGATGTGCACCGTGAACAGCCCGATGAGCAGGGCCGGCAGCAGCAGGATGTGGATCGAGTACAGGCGCGGGATGATGTCCGTCCCCGGGAAGGTGCCGCCGAACAGCGCGTAGCTGAGGTAGCTGCCGATGACCGGTGCGGACACCATGAAGCCCTGTGCGGCACGCAGACCGGTGCCGGAGAGCAGGTCGTCCGGGAGGGAGTAGCCGGCGAAGCCTTCGAGCAGGGCCAGCAGGGAGAGCACGCAGCCGATGACCCAGTTGATCTCGCGCGGCTTGCGGAAGGCGCCGGTGAAGAACACGCGGAGCATGTGCACCGACAGTGCGGCGATGAACAGCAGTGCCGACCAGTGGTGGATCTGCCGGATGAGCAGACCGCCCTTGACGTCGAACGAGATGTCCAGGGTGGATGCGTAGGCCCGCGACATCTCCACGCCCTGCATGGGGACGTAGCTGCCCTGGTACGTGGTGTGCGCCATCGAGGGGTCGAACCAGAAGGTCAGGAAGACCCCGGTGAGCATGCACACGATCATCGAGTACATGGCGATCTCGCCGAGCATGAAGGACCAGTGGTCGGGGAAGACCTTCTTCATCAGGTAGCCGATGCCCTTGGCAGCACCGGTGCGGTCATCGATCCAGCCGGCGACGCCGCCGACCTTCTTCATGCCGGCAGAGGTGGGCGCCGTGGGCGGTGCGTCATCGTGACGCAGCGCGTCGGCGGGACGAGCATTGCTGGTCATGATCAACCACGCTCCCAGAAGCTCGGGCCGACCGGTTCCTGGAAGGGCTGGTCAGCGATGAGGTAACCGTCGCTGTCGACGGTGATCTTCAGCTGCGGCAGCGGGTGTCCGGCCGGGCCGAAGACGATCTCGCAGTCGTTGGTGACGTCGAAGGTCGACTGGTGGCAGGGGCAGAGCAGGTGGTGGGTCGTCTGCTCGTACAGGCCGACCGGGCAACCGACGTGGGTGCACACCTTGGAGTAGGCCACGATGCCCTCGTAACCCCACGAGCGGGCCTTGCGACCCTGCTCGGTCTCCTGGAAGTCCTTGGGGTCCAGACGCATGAGGAGCACGGACGCCTTGCTCATCTCGTCCAGCTTGCCCTCGTGCAGGTCGAGCAGACCCTCGGGCTGGATGTGGAAGACGGAGCCGATGGTGACATCGGCGGGCTTGATCGGGGTGTTCTCCGGGTCCCGCATCAGGCGCAGCTGGTTGGACTCGCCGTTCACGCTCTCGTCCCAGTAGGTCACCGAGAGGTCGTTTCGGGGCAGCGGACCGAGCGAGCCGACGAGCTGGACGAGCAGAGGCAGGGCGAACAGACCCATCGCGCCACCGAAGGTCGCCTTGAGCAGGGGGCGACGGGTGAGCTGGGAGGACTCGCCACCCTCGACCATCGTGGTGACGAAGTCCCGGCGGTCCTCCTCCTTCGACCGCATCGGGTGACGCATCTCGACCAGCTCCGTGTCGGGCATGAGCGTCTTGGCCCAGTGGACCGCGCCCAGCCCGATACCCAGCAGGCTCAGCGACAGGCCGAGCCCCAGCAGGAGGTTCGACAGGCGCATGTCGCCGGTGATCGGCACCCACACCTGGGTGCTGGTGTCGACGAGCAGGTAGGCGACGATGAACAGCACCGTGCCGAGGATGGACACGAGGAAGAGCAGCGCCACCTGGCGCTCGGCGCGCTTCGCGGCCCGCTCGTCCAGGTCTGCATTGCGCAGCACGTGCGGGGGGAGGCCGGGGTTGGTGAACTGCTCCGGGACGCCGCCGGTGCCCTGCACGTGGCCCTGGTCGAGGCGCACGGGTTCGGAGCCGCTGGGCTCCGGCTGCGCCCCCGTCGGGGTGTGCTCACTCATCTGTCGTGGGTCCTGTCTGTGTGGCGGTTGTCAGGTGTGGGTCAGGCGGACTTCTGGCCGAGCCAGATTGCTCCGGCGATGAGGATCCCGAGCCCGATGGTCCAGGTGAAGAGGCCCTCGGGGACGGGGCCGTAACCACCGAGGGGGTTGCCGCCGGGGTTGCCGGCCTCCTCCATGGCCTCGATGTAGGCGATCACGTCGCGCTTGTCCTCCGGATCGAGGTTGGTCTCGTTGAAGACCGGCATGCTCTGCGGCCCGGTGACCATCGCCTCGTAGATGTGCTTGCCGGAGACACCCGTGACGGGTGGCGCGTCCTTGCCGCGGGTGAGCGCGCCACCGACACCGGCACTGGCGTGGCACATGGCGCAGTTGACGCGGAAGATCTCGCCGCCCTTGCCCGCGTCGCCCTTCGAGCCGTCCGTGTACTCCTCCGGGGGGACGGCCGGACCGGCGCCCAGGGTGGCCACGTAGGCGCCGACGTCGGCGATCTCCTCATCGGAGAACTTCACGCGGATGTTGCCGGGGGCCTGGACGTCCGGGGCGGCCATCGGCATGCGGCCGGTGCCCATCTGGAAGTCGACGGAGGCGGCACCGACACCGGCCAGGCTCGGGCCGGCGCCCTCGACGCCCAGACCATTGGCTCCGTGGCAGTTGGCGCAGTTGGCCGTGAAGAGCTTCTTGCCCTTCTCGACGCTGTCGGCGGCGGTCACGGTGGCCTGCGCGTCCTTCGGGGCGACGGCCGAGTAAGCCGTGCCGGTGACGAGCAGACCCAGCATGAGCAGCAGGGCGATCGCCGCGGGGTGACGGCGAGTGAGCTTCGGCATGGAGTGTCCTGTCGTGCGGTGTCGGCGGGAGGGCATCTGCATCATCCGAGGAGGTAGATGGCTGCGAAGAGGGCGATCCACACGACGTCGACGAAGTGCCAGTAGTAGGAGGTGACGATGGCACCGGTCTGCTGCGAGTGGCTGTAGTTACGGGTGGTGTAGGTGCGGCCGATGATCAGGAGGAAGGCGATGAGCCCGCCGGTGACGTGGATGCCGTGCAGGCCGGTGGTCAGGTAGAAGACCGACGCCCACGAGTCGCTGGCGATGTTGACGCCCTCGGAGACGAGGGTGGCGTACTCGAGGATCTGGCCGGAGACGAAGACGGCCCCGAAGATGTAGGTGAGGACGTACCACTCGCGCATGCCCCAGCCGGCGACGTTGAGCAGGGACCCGGTGCGCGACTTCTGCCCGTGCTCGGCCCTGAGGACACCCAGCTGGCACCACACCGACGAGATCACGAGGATCAGGGTGTTCGCTGCGGCGAAGGGGACGTTCAGCAGCTCGATGTTCTGCTCCCACAGCTCCGGACGCATCGACCGGACCGTGAAGAAGATGGCGAACAGTCCGGCGAAGAACATGAGCTCGCTGGAGAGCCAGACGATCGTGCCGACCGAAGCCATGTTCGGCCGGCTCACCGGACCCATGGAGGGATCCGTCATCGGGTGCCTGGACGCGTCTGAAGGCAGGGAGGTTGCAGTGGCCACGCGCCCCATTATGTATCCCCTGCCCACCGATTGGGCACCACCCCCCTCCGCGAGTCCCGTCACGCCTGCGAACGCTAGGATCTGGGGCATGACCGGTACCCCGCAGACGACCAGTTCCCGGCCCGCAGAAGGCGCCCGCCCGCAGGCCACGGAGGTCGGCCCGACCGCCGTCCGGCTCCTGCTGTACAGCGACAACATCACCACGCGGGACGCCGTCCGTGCCGCCGTGGGACGGCGTCCCGCCCGCGACGTCGAGGTGGAGTCCTGGTTGGAGTGTGCCACGGCACCCGCCGTCGTCTCGGCCGTGGAGCAGGGCGGATTCGACCTGCTCATCCTCGACGGCGAGGCCGCCAAGGTCGGTGGGCTCGGTCTGTGTCGACAGCTGAAGCTCGAGGTCTACAACTGCCCGCCCGTGCTGGTGCTCACCGGCCGCCCGCAGGACGGGTGGTTGGCGACGTGGTCGATGGCCGAGGGGTCGGTCCCGCACCCCCTGGACCCGATCGCCGTCGCGGACGCGGTGGCGGACCTGGCCCGGGGCGTGGCCCGCCGATGAGCGGCGCGGTCACCCACACCTGGCCCCAGCTGCTCACCAGCCTCCTGTCCGGGCGCGACCTCAGCGCCGCCGAGACCTCGTGGGCGATGGGTCAGATGATGTCCGGTGACGCCGCGCCGACCCAGATCGCCGGTTTCCTCGTCGCGCTGCGGGCGAAGGGGGAGACCGTCACCGAGCTGCGTGCGCTGGCCGACGTCATGCTCGAGCACGCGCGGCCGATCTCGGTCGCGGGTCCGACGCTCGACATCGTCGGCACCGGCGGCGACATGGCCGGCACCGTCAACATCTCGACGATGTCCTCCATCGCGATCGCCGCGACCGGGGTGCGCGTGGTCAAGCACGGCAACCGCGCGGCGTCCTCGAAGTCCGGTTCGGCCGATGTCCTCGAGGCGCTCGGAGTCACCCTCTCCCTGCCGACGGAGGTCGTGGCGGAGGTCGCCGAGAGGGCGGGCATCACGTTCTGCTTCGCGCAGTCCTTCCACCCCTCCTTCCGACACACCGCGATCCCGCGGCGTGACCTCGGGATCGGCACCGCACTCAACGTCCTCGGTCCGATGACCAACCCGGCCCGGCCGACCTACTCGGTCGTGGGCGTGGCCGACGCGCGGGTCGCCCCGCTCATGGCCGGCGTCTTCGCCCAGCGGGGGACGGACGCCCTCGTCTTCCGGGGCGACGACGGGCTCGACGAGCTCACGGTCGCCGACGGGTCGCACCTGTGGTGGGTGGCAGGCGGCGAGATCACCGAAGTGCACCTCACCCCCGAGCAGGTGGGCATGGACCGCAGCCCGCTGGACTCGCTGCGTGGCGGCGACGCCGAGCAGAACGCCGACGTCGCCCGTCGGCTCTTCGCCGGGGAGCGCGGCCCCGTCCGCGACGCCGTGGTGCTCAACGCCGGGGCCGCGGTGGCCCTGGCGCAGGCCGGACCCGGGGTTCCCGCCGACCCGATCGCCGCGATCCGCAGCGGTATGGACACGATCGAGACGGTGCTCGACTCCGGGCGTGCCCGGGAGCAGCTCCAGCGCTGGGTCGATGCCACCCGGGACCTCGCCGACTAGCGACGAGCGCCCGACGTCACTCCAGGCCGATGTTGAAGGCCGCGTCGAGGTCGTGATGGCTGTAGGCCCGGAAGGCGATGTGCGTCGAGGTGTCGACGATGCCCTCGACCTTGTTCAACCGGCCGGCGATGACCTCGTTGAGGGCCTCGTGGCGGGTCACCCGCACCATGGCGATCAGGTCGGCGTCCCCGGCGACGGAGTAGACCTCGCTCACGCCCTCGAGGTCGGCGATGGTCTGGGCAACCTCGGGGATGCGGTCGACCTCTGCATGGATGAGCACGATTGCGGTGATCACGAGGCCCACCCTAGGGCAGGAGCGAGCTCGTGGTGGGCGGCGGTGGCGCCACCGACGGGGCAGGTCCACTCGCCGTCGATGTGCACCAGCCGGGTGCCCTCGGCCTCGAGCCAGCGCAGGACGAGCTCGGTCTCGGCCGGCAGCGCGCTCGTGCCCGGGCCGGTGGGGGCCGCGACGACCTCCGCGCTGGCCTGCAGGGCGGCGACGTAGGGCATCGGGTCGGCACCCGCGGGTGAGTGGGTGCTGCCGGCCAGACGGCCGTGACGCACGCAGACGAGGTCCCAGCCACCGCGCGGAGCGCGCCGGGCGGCGACCATCTCGGCCGCCTCGCGCACGGGTGCCGCGCGCTGGTTGCGCGAGGCGGCCTTGACGAGTGCGGCCAGCCGGTCGCGCAGGGCCGCCGCCTCCTCGAAGCGCTCGCCCTCGGAGAGGGTGCGCATCCGCTCGCGCACCGCGGTGACGGCGGTCCGGGAGTCGCCGACGAGCACACGTGCGGCGGCGGCGACGGTCGTGGCGTACTCGTCCACGGTCACCGCGCCGGTGCACGGGGCGGCACACCGCCCCATCTCCGCCAGGACGCAGGCGGAGGTCGGCCTCCGCGGGGAGATCCGGGTCAGGCACTGGCGCAGCGGCACGGCGTCGTGGAGAGCGGCCATGGCCTCCTCGGCCCTGCCCCGGGCGCCGAAGGGGCCGGCGTACGCGAGGTCGTCCGGACCGATCGAGCGCACGATCGACAACCGGGGGAAGGCCTCGTCGGTGAGCTTGAGCCACCAGACCCGCTCGGGGTTGCGCGAGCGCCGGTTGTAGCGCGGCTTGTGCTCGGCGATCAGCCGCAGCTCACGCACCTGCGCCTCGAGGGTGGTGGCGCACACGATCGGCGTCACCTGCGTGGCCAGCCGGACCATCTCACCCATTCGGCGACGCTGCTCGGAGGCGGTGAAGTAGCTGCGCACGCGCGTGCGGATGTCGACGGAGGTGCCGACGTAGAGCGGCTCGCCGTGCTCGTCCTTGAAGACGTAGACCCCCGGGGCCGCGGGCAGGCCGTCGGCGAGGTGGCGCTTGCGGCGCTGGGCGTCGCTGACCCGCGAGGAGTAGGAGCTCAACTCCTCGAGGGTGTCCACGCCGACCGATCCGAGGCGGCCGATGAGCCCGTGGAGGACGTCGACGGTGGCCTTGGCGTCGTGCAGCGCCCGGTGGTCGGGGGTCGTCGCGGCCCCGAAGTGGCGGGCGAGGGTGCCCAGCTTGTGGTTGGCGACCTCGTCGCGGCTGACGACCTGCCGGGCGAGCCGGACGGTGTCGACGACCGTCGACCCGGGCCAGCGCAGGTCGTGGGCCGCGCAGGCCGCCTTGAGGAAGCCGATGTCGAAGCCGGCGTTGTGCGCCACGAGCACCGCCCCCTTCGCGAACTCGAGGAAACCGGCCACGGCCGTCCCGGCCCGGGGGGCGTCGCGGACCATGGCATCGGTGATGCCGGTCAGCGACTGGATGAAGGCGGGGATCGGCTCCCCCGGGTTGACGAAGGTCTGCAGCTCGCCGAGGACCTCGCCGCCGCGCACCTTGACCGCGCCGATCTCGGTGATGCCGCAGTCGCGCACCGACCCACCCGTGGTCTCGAGGTCGACGACGACGAAGGTGACCTCGGCCAGGGGTGTGCCGAGATCATCCAACCTGTCCTGCACGACCTCCATGGGCCTGACGGTAGGCGAGCGCCCCGACAACGTCCGGGAGGCGTAGCGGCGCGGCTCCTCGTGGCTCCTCGTGGCACCCTGACCGCATGCGCACGATGGACGAGCTCGGCGACGTCGCCGGCTTCTACGCCCACTTCGCGGAGCACGAGGCGAAGGGGGAGTCCGCCACCTTCGCGCAGTGGGCGGCCGGGGTGGCGCAGGACCCCGAGGTGCTCGCGCTGCTGGGGCAGCTGCCGACGGCCAAGCGCCAGCCCAACCTCGTCTTCGCCGCGGCGCGGTGGCACGGTGCGGTCACGCCCTCGCGCTACGACGACGTCGGCGGGTTGCGGGACGTCCTGCTCACGAGGTGGCCCCGGGTGCGCGAGACGATCCTCGCCCGAGCGACCCAGACCAACGAGGTCGGCCGCTCCGCGTCGCTCCTGCCGCTGCTGTGCGGTCTGCCGGGGCCGCTCGCCCTCGTCGAGGTCGGCGCGAGCGCCGGCCTGTGCCTCCACCCGGACCGGTGGTCCTACCGCTACCTCGACGACGGGGGCGCGGAGGTCGCCCGCATCGACCCGGTCGGGGGTCCGTCGCCGGTCGTCCTGGACTGCACGATCACCGGCCCGGTGCCGATCCCCCCTTCGCCCCCCGTCGTGGTCCACCGCGGTGGGGTGGACCTCAACCCGCTCGACCTGGCCGCCGACGACAACGCCGCATGGCTGGAGACGCTCGTGTGGCCCGAGCACGAGGACCGCAGGCAGCGGTTGTCGGCGGCGTGCGAGCAGGTCGCCGACGTCGCCGTCGACGTGCTCGCCGGTGACCTGCGCACCTCGCTCGACGAGGCGATCGGGCGGGCGCGGACCGCTGCGCCGGGCGCGACGGTCGTCGTCTTCCACACCGCGGTCATCGCCTACCTCGACGAAGGGGGGCGACGGGACTGGCCGCAGGTGGTCACCGCAGCGCTCGAGCGGGTGCGCGCCGACGGGGGTGCGGCGCACTGGATCAGCAACGAGGGGTCCGACGTGCTGCCCGGGGTGAGCGCGACCGCCCGGTGCGCGGAGTCCGAGCGGGCCACGTTCTGCCTCGCCCTGGACGGGCAGGCCGTCGCGTGGGCCCACGGGCACGGGCGCCGGCTCGAGTGGTGCTGACGCCGGGGTCGGCACGAGGCTGCGTTGTCGGTGGCCCCTCCTAGCGTGGTTCCTGCCGGGATCGCCCCGGTGACCAGGAGGAGGTGACGGACATGAGCCGTCGAGCAGGAGCGTCCCTGACGATCGACTGCGCCACGTGTCCGGTGCAGGACGTGGGGTGTGCCGAGTGCATGGTGACCGCGCTGCAGTCACCGGTCGCCCTCGAGGACCCGAGCGCGGCGGACCTGCCGCTGGACCGTCGTGAGCGCGAGGTCGTCTCACGGCTGGTCGCCAGCGGCCTGGTCAGCGCGGAGAACGCGACCAGGGCCCGCGCACAGCGCGAGCCCTGGTCGGAGTACGACGTGCTGGCCGGTGGGGCCAACCGCGCGGGGTGACCTGACCGGTCGGGTCAGTTGCCGTAGAGGCTCTCCACCTCTTCTTCGAAGTCGCGCATGATGACGTTGCGCTTGAGCTTCATGGACGGGGTGAGGGTGCCGTTCTCCTCGGTGAAGTCCTCGCTGAGGACGGAGAACTTGCGGATCGACTCCGCCTTGGAGACGGCCTTGTTGGCCTCGTCGACCGCGCCCTGGATCTCGGCGAGCACCGTCTCGTTGGTGCGGGCCTGCTCCACGGTGATGTTCCCGAGGCCGTGGTTGGCGGCCCATCCCGGCAGCATCTCCTCGTCGAGGGTGACCAGCGCGGCGATGAAGGGCTTGCCGTCACCGACCACGAGGCACTGGCTGATGATCGGGTGCGCCTTGAGACGGTCCTCGAGCACGGCGGGGGCGACGTTCTTGCCGCCGGCGGTCACGAGGATCTCCTTCTTGCGACCGGTGATCTTCAGGTAGCCGTCCTCGTCGAGCTCACCGAGGTCGCCGGTGCGGAACCAGCCGTCCCGGAGCGCCTCGAGGGTCGCCTCCTCGTTGTCGTGGTAGCCACGCAGGACGTTCAGCCCCTTGATCATGACCTCGCCGTCGTCGGCGACCTTGATCGAGACGCCCGGCAGGGGCGGGCCGACGGTGCCGATCTTCACCTTCTCCGGGATGTTGACCGTCGCCGGCGCCGTGGTCTCGGTCAGGCCGTACCCCTCGAGGACGGTCACGCCGATGCCGCGGAAGAAGTGGCCCAGACGCGTGCCGAGGGGCGCCCCTCCGGAGACGGCGTACTCGACCTTGTTGCCCATCTTCGCGCGCAACTTGCTGTAGACGAGCTTGTCGAAGACGCCGTGCAGGAGCTTCACCTTCAGCGGCACCGAGCCGGTGTCCTGGCCCTCGGACCACGCGATGGCGGTGTCGGCGGCCTTGGCGAAGATCGTGCCCTTGCCGTCGGCGGTGGCCTGCTCGTTGGCCTTGTTGAAGATCTTCTCGAACACGCGGGGCACGGCGAGGATGAAGGTGGGCTTGAAGGACTGGAAGTCGTCGAGGATGTTGGCGATGTCGGCGCTGTGGCCCATCCGGCGGTTCGCCGTGACGGCAAGGACCTCGATGAAGCGGGCGAAGACGTGCGCGAGCGGCAGGAAGAGCAGCGTGGACGCCTCGTCCTTGTCCAGGACGTCGCCGAGCTTGGCGACGGTGTTCTCCGCGAGGCCGAGGAAGTTGTCGTGCGTCAGCTCGCAGCCCTTCGGGCGACCGGTCGTCCCCGAGGTGTAGATGATCGTCGCGAGCGAGTCGCGCTGCTGACCGGCGATCCGGGCCTCGAGGTCCTCGTCGCTGATGGTCGAGCCGGCCTCGACGAGCTGGTCGAGGTCTCCCTTGTCGATGACCCACAGCTCCTTGACGTGATCGAGGTTGCCGCGGGCCTCCGCTGCCACGCTCTCGTGGGCGGTCGTCTCGACGACGACGAAGCGCGTGCCGGAGTCCTTGACGATCCACTCGACCTGCTCGGCCGAGCTCGTCTCGTAGATCGGCACGGGGACGCCACCGGCGGCCCACGCCGCGAAGTCCAGCAGGGTCCACTCGTAGCGGGTGCGGGCCATGATGGCGAGTCGGTCGCCGGTCTCGAGCCCGGCGGCGATGAGGCCCTTCGCCAGGCCGCGCACGTCGTTGGCGAACTGTGCGGCGGTCACGTCCCGCCAGGCGCCCTGCTCCTTGACGGTGAAGGAGACTCGCTGCGGCTCCTTCGCCGCGTTCCGGCCCGGCAGGTCCGCCAGGGAGTCGGTGGGGTTGCCTTCGATGAGTCGAGGCATCGTGCTGTCGTTCACGAGTTCTCCTTCGTTCGCCGGACCGGCCGTGCCTGGGTTGCTGGGATCGACAGCGAGCCTACCGCCGAGCCGTCGGCCGGGTCAGGCGCGCGGGCGGTGACGGAGGCCATAGCGTGGGCACGGTCCCCGACCCGTTCGCTCACCCCCGCCCCCTCGTCCCCGATCGCTGCAGGAGCCCGCCATGCGCCCCAGGAGCGCACCCGTCATCGACGTCGTCGACGAGACCTTCGTGCGCGCCGAGCCGCGTGCGGTGCGGGCGGCGCTGGACGAGCCGGGCGTGCTCGACCGGCTCTGGCCGGGGTTGCAGCGTGAGGTCGCGCAGGACAGGGGGCCGAAGGGGGTGCGCTGGTGGGCTCGGGGGGAGGTCACCGGCCGCATGGAGATCTGGTTGGAGGAGGTGCCGGGCGGCACGATCGTGCACCACTTCGTCCGCGGGCAGCAGCAGTCGGGACGCCGCCGCTGGGAGCAGCAGCACCGCCGGCGGTGGAAGAACGGCGTGCACGAGATCAAGGACCGGCTCGAGGGCCGTACGCGATAGTCTCCCGCCATGGCCGACAGCACCCGCTCCAGCATCGTCGTCGACGCGCCCGCCGGGGACGTGCTCGACATCATCGCCGACCTCGAGGCCTACCCCGAGTGGATCACCGAGTTCTCGTCCGTCGAGATCCTCACCGAGGACGGGGACGGCTGGCCCGACCAGGCACGGTTCGGCCTGGACGCGGGCCCGATCAAGGACACCTACACCCTCAAGTACGTCTGGGAGGTCGGGGAGGACGGCCAGGGTGTCGCCTCGTGGAACCTCGTGGACGCCACCGTCCTGAAGGCGATGGACGGGTCCTACACCCTCGCCTCGACGCCCGACGGGGGGACCGAAGTCGTCTACGAGCTGACTGTCGACGTCAGGGTGCCGATGCTGGGCATGCTCAAGCGCAAGGCGGAGAAGGTCATCGTCGACTCGGCGCTGCGTGACCTCAAGAAGCGCGCCGAGGCCTGATCCTCCCGTGCGTGCACACCTCGTCGTCGGTGGGGGCGAGCATGCCGCCACGGTGACGGACCGCATCGCCGCAGCGACCGCCCTTCGCCCCCTCGTCCGCAGCCGGGGCTCGGACGGCCACGATCCCGTGCTCGAGGCCATCGAGCACCACCTGGACCGCCTGCTCGCCGCCCTCGACCTGCCGTCCCCCGTGGTCGCCGACCTGGTCGCCCGGTTGCTGCCCGGGGAGCTGCCGGGCCTGCTGCACCTGGCCCGATCCCTGGAGCAGGCCGCGGCCGACGGCCACGAGCTCCTCACCGAGGTCGACATCGAGGTCTCCCGCCTGCTCGACCTGCCGCAGCGGGTGGCCCGTGCCTTCGCGGCCTTCGTGCCGGTGGTCGCCCGCTGGGAGGTGCTCGTCGCCCCCGAGGGGGTCGGTGCCCTGCCCTCCCCGGAGCCCCCCGTCCTGGCCGCCCTGCGCGAGGGCGCCGACCTGCTAGATCGGCTCGACAGCGCGCTGGCCGACCCCGGGCAGACCGCCATCCACCTCGCGGCCCCGGACGGGCCGGTCGGGTCAGTCCGTCGTGCTGACGCGGAGGTGCTGCTCGCGCTCATGGGCCGCACGCTCACCGCCGTCCACCCCGTCGAGGGGCCGGGCGTGGAGCACCTGCCGGTCCCACCGAGCACGGACCTGCCGCCGGTCGAGCGCCGCGGCCGGGAGTGGTTGCTGCACATCGAGCTGCCGGGAGTGCGGGCCGCCGACCTGGACCTCGTGCGGCACGAGGACGAGCTCGTCCTGGGGTGCGCCGGGCGCACCCGCCGTCTGCTGCTGCCGTCGGTGCTGCGCCGGTGCGAGGTCGAGCGCGCCGGTGTCGCCGGGGGCGTGCTCACGCTCACCATGACCCCGGATGAGAGGGTGTGGCCCCGTGGATGAGCACTCACAACCCCACGACGTCGTCGTCCAGCTCCTGCAGGTCCTCTCGGAGGTCGACCTGGACGGGCTCGGCGAGGACCTGCGCCGCGTCGACGGGGCCACCGCCCGACGGGCGATGACCGGGGCGAGCATGCTCGCGGAGGCCCTGACGCGGGCCACCTTCGGCAGCGACACCATCGCGGACGCGCTGGGAGTCGACTTCGGTGACCCGCCCCACCACGA
The DNA here is from genome assembly GCF_029510815.1 of Janibacter sp. DB-40. NCBI lineage: Bacteria > Bacillati > Actinomycetota > Actinomycetes > Micrococcales > Intrasporangiaceae > Janibacter > Janibacter sp. DB-40. The sequence continues at coordinate 1,511,197 of NZ_CP120360.1, forward strand.
GCCGCGACGCTCCGCGGGTGTGCGCATCACCGTGCACGACGACGAGGCCACCACGGACCTGCACCCCGCGAGCGAGGCGTGATGAGGCGATGAGTCGGGCACCAGCGGTCGGGATCGACATCGGGGGCACCAAGATCGCGGGGGCACTCGTCGACGCCGAGGGCCGGATCACCCACCGGGAGCAGCTGCCCACGCCGCGGGAGGGGACGTCGCAGATCCTCGATGCCACCGCCGAGCTGGTCACGACGCTCGTGGCCGGAGCCGGGGGTGAGGTCTCGGGTGTCGGCATGGCCTGCGCCGGCATGGTCGACGGTCGGGCCGGCCGCCTGTGGTTCTCGCCCAACCTGCCCCTGCGCGACCTCGACGTCGCCGGCGAGGTCCGCCGGCGGACCGGCCACGACGTGGTCCTCGAGAACGACGCCAACGCCGCGGCCTGGGGCGAGTACCGCTTCGGCTCCGGCATCGACTGCGACGACATGCTGCTGGCCACCGTCGGCACCGGGGTCGGCGGTGGGTGCATCATCGACGACCGGCTCCTGCGGGGTGCCTTCGGCATCGGCGGCGAGATCGGGCACGTCACCATGGACCCCCACGGCCCGCGCTGCGGCTGCGGCAACCACGGGTGCCTCGAGGTCTACGCCTCCGGCACCGCACTGGAGCGTTACGCCCGCGAGCTCGTCTCGTCCGGCGAGGCGAAGGGGGCGGGCCTGCGCGAGCGGTGCGGCGACGCCCCCGAGGAGCTCACCGGCCAGGACGTGACCGAGCTGGCCCGGGACGGGGACGAGGGCGCGGTCGCCCTCCTCACCCGGCTCGGCACCCGCCTGGGCGAGGGTCTGGCCTCGGTGTGCGCCGTCGTCGACCCGGCCGTCGTGGTCATCGGCGGAGGGGTCGCCGACGCCGGCGACCTGCTCGTCGACCCGGCCCGGGAGGCCTTCGCCGCACACCTCATCGGCCGCGGCCACCGTCCGTCGCCGACCATCGTGGTCGCCACACTCGGCAACGACGCCGGGCTCGTCGGCGCAGCCACCCTCGCCCGGGAGATCACCACATGAGCACGCGCATCGGCATCGACATCGGCGGGACGAAGGTCTCCGGCGGGGTCCTCGACGACGACGGACGGATCCTCGTGCGCACCCGGCGCGACACCCCCGACCGTTCCAACGCCCCCCGCGTCGTCGAGGACACCATCGTCGAGGTCTTCGAGGAGCTGCTGGTGCTCGCCGAGGAGGCCGACCTCGAGCGGCCGGCCACGGTCGGTGTCGGTGCCGCCGGGTTCGTGGCCGCCGACCGGGCGACCGTGGTCTTCGCACCCCACCTGTCGTGGCGCAACGAGCCGCTGCGAGAGTCCCTCGGCAAGCGCATCGACCTGCCGATCGTCGTCGAGAACGACGCCAACGCGGCGCTGTGGGCCGAGCACCGGTTCGGCGCCGCGCGCGGGGCCACGCACGCCGTGATGATCACCCTGGGCACCGGCATCGGTGGCGCCCTCCTCGTCGGCGGCAACCTGGTCCGCGGACGCTACGGGATCGCGGGGGAGTTCGGACACATGCAGGTCGTGCCGGGTGGCCAGCGGTGCGAGTGCGGCAACCGCGGGTGCTGGGAGCAGTACTCCTCCGGCAACGCACTCGTGCGCGAGGCCCGGGGCATGGCGATGGCCAACTCCCCGATGGCGGCCGATCTCATCGCCCACGTCGGCGGCGACGTCGAGGACCTGACCGGGCCACGGATCACCGATGCGGCCAAGGAGGGGGACGCGACGGCCGTCGAGCTGCTCGCGGAGATCGGCCACTGGCTCGGCGTCGGCATCGCCGACCTCGCCGCGGCACTGGACCCGGAGGTCTTCATCGTCGGCGGGGGAGTGAGCGCTGCCGAGGACCTGCTGCTCGGACCCGCGCGCGACACCTTCGCCCGCCAGCTGGCCGGGCGGGGCTACCGACCGGCGGCACGGATCGTCACGGCCCGCTTCGGTCCCGACGCCGGGCTCATCGGCGCCGCGACGCTGGGGGCCGAGGAGGCCTGAGCGACTTCGCCCGGCCTCCGGTCAACGGTCAGACCCGGGCGCCGTCGTCGGGGTCGTAGCCGCGCCTCGTGGGCTGGCGCAGCACGATGCACGCGAAGCCCCCGAGGATCAGGGCGAAGACGAGCATCGTGGACCAGAAGCCGCCCGAGCGCGTCAGCAGCATCCACAGCAACCCGAGCGGGCCGAGGACGAGGCCGACCACGGCCCCCCAGAACAAGCGGTCACCCAGTGGGGGCAGCGGCGCCGGCGGGGGTGGCGTGTAGCCCTCCTCGTCGTCGGCGTCCCCCAGGAAGCCGTCGTCGCCGGCCATGAGCGCGTCCGCGACCGAGTTCGTCGGGTCGGTGCGCCACGGGACCGGCTCGGCGGGCGGCTCCTCGCGCGGCCGCCCGCCCCGACCGGGCATGGGGACGTCGACGTCCCCGGTGGACTGGGTCGGCCCCCGTCGTCCCGGGGGCGGGGGAGCCGGACGTCACCGGTCGACTGGCGGCGAGGCGGCGTGGCAGGCGTCTCGCTCGGCCCCTCGGGACCGGACGTGGTGCCGGTGGCCGATTCCTCCGGGGGAGTCTCGTCCCACCGGGCGACGATCGACTCGAAGATCGCGTCCACATCCCGTTCCTCGGGGTGCTGTCGCTCCGCCATCTGCTTCTTCCGCCAATCCGTGACGTCGTGGTGCGCTGCAACCAGTCTTGCACGCCCTGACGTGTCGTAGAGTTCGGTGCGATCAGAAGGAGGTGCCAGGTGTTCTATTGGATGCTCAAGATGGTCCTCGTCGGACCCGTGCTCAAGCTGTTGTTCCGACCGCGGGTCGAGGGCCTGGAGCACGTCCCCGACGAGGGCGCGGCCATCCTGGCCAGCAACCACCTGTCCTTCTCCGACTCGATCTTCCTCCCGCTCGTCCTCGACCGTCGCCTCACCTTCCTGGCCAAGGCCGACTACTTCACCGGCAAGGGCGTCAAGGGACGCCTCACCGCGGCCTTCTTCCGCGGCGCCGGCCAGCTGCCCATCGACCGCAGCGGCGGCAAGGCGAGCGAGGCCGCGCTCAACGCCGGCCTGAAGGTCCTCGAGGGCGGCGAGCTCCTGGGGCTCTACCCGGAGGGGACCCGCTCGCCCGACTCCCGCCTCTACCGCGGTCGCACCGGCGTCGCCCGCATGGCGCTCACCGCAGGCGTCCCGGTGATCCCGGTGGCCATGATCGACACCGACAAGGCCCAGCCCACCGGTCAGATCATCCCCAACATCCGGCGGATCGGGGTCAGGATCGGCCGACCGCTCGACTTCTCGCGCTACGAGGGGATGGAGGGCGACCGCTTCGTGCTGCGCTCCGTCACCGACGAGATCATGTACGAGCTGATGCAGCTGTCCCAGCAGGAGTACGTCGACATGTACGCCACGTCGATGAAGGAGCGCCTGGTCACCAGGGCCAAGCGCCGCGCCCGCGAGCTGCAGGAGGCCGCCCGACCGGGACGGGCCGCCCCGGAGCTCGAGGAGGCACTCGGCGACGACGACCCCGACGAGGTCAACCCCTGGTCGCAGGAGAGCCGGAACGGGCTCTAGCCGTGACCGTCGGACCGTGGGGCGGTGCCGCGCCGCGGCGCTACCACCCCTCACCACTCATCGACAGCGCCGGGGGGCGTGGCCTCGCGCTCTACCGCTTCCTGGCGATCATCTACGCCGGCGTCCTCGTCGTCGTCCACCGTGAGCACGTCGTCCTGTGGTGGCCGATCATCGCCTACGGCGTCCTCGCCCTGGCCTGGTCGGTCATCGCACCGCTGCTGCGACGACCCACCGTGCTCGCGATCGGCGTCGAGCTGCTCATCGCGTGCGTCGGCATCTTCCTCACCAGCGAGGTCTACGACCCCGTGTCGGTCGCCGACGGGATCTCCACCGTCCCCGGGGTGTGGGCCGCCTCCCCGGTGATGGCCGGTGCGCTGCTCGCCGGGGTGCGCGGGGGCCTGCTCGCCGCGCTCGTGATCTCGGTGGCCAACATCATCCAGGCCGTCGAGCCCAGCCAGCTGACCTACCACAACATCGTCCTGCTGCTCCTGCTCGGTGTGCTGCTCGGTCTGGCCGTGCAGCTGGCCCGGGAGAGCCAGCAGCGCCTCGAGCAGGCCATCGCAGCCAGCGAGCGACTGGCCGAGCGCGAGCGGATCGGGCGCCAGGTCCACGACGGCGTCCTGCAGGCGCTCGCCCTGATCCACCGGCGCGGCCGGGACATGGGTGGCGACGGAGTGGATCTCGCCGAGCTCGCCGCGGACCAGGAGCGGTCCCTGCGCACGATGATCTCGCGCCTCGACCCGGTCCCGCCGAGGGCCGGGACGGCCACGCCGGCGGCCGAGTGCACCGATCTCGCCGTGGCCCTGGGCCGGTTGCGGTCGGCACGCGTCGAGGTCGTCCTCCCCGCGGGCGAGGTGCGCCTGCCCACCGCGACGGCGCGGGAGGTCGAGGCGGCCGTGGTCGCCGCCCTGGACAACGTCGAGCAGCACGCCGGCGACGACGCCCGTGCCTGGGTGCTGCTGGACGCCGACGACGAGCACATCGAGGTCGTCATCCGGGACAACGGCACCGGCACCGCACCCGGACGCCTGGTCGAGGCGGCTGCGGAGGGACGGCTGGGCGCCAGCAGCTCCATCCGCGGCCGGATGGTCGACCTCGGAGGGGACGCGAGCTGGCGGTCCCCGTCCGGAGGAGGGACCACGGTGACCCTCACACTGCCGGCCGAGCACATGGCAGGCTCGTCACCATGACCGCTGCCCCGACCGCGCCGACGGTCCTCGTCGCCGACGACCACCCGCTGTGGCGCGACGCGCTCGTGCGCGACCTCGAGGAGTCCGGCTTCGTCGTCGTCGGCACGGCTTCGGACGGACCGTCGACCGTGCGGCGCACCCGTGCGACCGTGCCCGAGGTCCTCGTCCTCGACCTCAACCTGCCGCACATGCGTGGCGACGAGGTCTGCCGTGCCATCGGTGACCTCCCGACGCGGGTGCTCGTCCTCTCGGCCAGCGGCGAGGAGAAGGACGTCCTGGCGGCGGTCAAGGCCGGCGCGAGCGGGTACCTCGTCAAGTCCGCCTCCCCGGCGGAGATCCGCGACGCGGTGACCGCCACCGGGGCGGGGGAGGCCGTCTTCACCCCCGGCCTCGCCGGCCTGGTGCTCGGAGAGTTCCGCGAGATGAGCAGTCGCGCCAGGGCCGCACCGCGGGACGCGGAGGACCCGACCGAACGACCCGGCCAAGCCGGTGTCCCCGAGCTGACCGACCGTGAGGTCGAGATCCTGCGGTACGTCGCGATGGGGATGACGGCCAAGGAGATCGCCGCCGACCTCGTCCTCTCCCACCGCACGGTGCAGAACCACGTGCAGAACATCCTGGGCAAGCTCCACCTGCACAACCGCGTCGAGCTGACGCGGTTCGCGATCAGCCGGGGCCTCGACCAGCCGGATCGGGTGCCGGACGGGGCCGACCGCGAGCCGTGAGGGCTCCGCAGAGTGGACGGGTGTCCACCGCTCGGGCCGAGGTGCCTATCCTTGGATGGTGACCACTGCAGTGCCGACCTCCGCTCCGACCGACCGCTCGCTGCCCGTCGACCTCCCGGCGGCCCAGCAGCCCGAGTGGCCGGACCGCGCGGCCCTCGACGACGCGGTCGCCACTCTCGGCACGCTGCCGCCCCTCGTCTTCGCCGGCGAGTGCGACGACCTGCGCGACCGGATGGCCGCGGCCTCGGTGGGCGAGGCGTTCGTCCTCCAGGGCGGTGACTGCGCCGAGACCTTCGTCCACGCGACGGCCGACAACATCCGCGACCGCATCAAGACCGTCCTGCAGATGGCCGCCGTGCTCACCTACGGCGCCGGGATGCCGGTGGTCAAGATGGGCCGGATGGCCGGGCAGTTCGCCAAGCCGCGCAGCAAGAACACCGAGACCCGCGACGGCGTGACCCTGCCGGCCTACCGCGGTGACATGGTCAACGACTTCGCCTTCACGCAGGAGTCGCGGACCCCGGACCCGCAGCGGCTCGTGCACGGCTACCACGCGAGTGCCTCGACGCTGAACCTCGTGCGGGCCTTCACCCAGGGTGGCTTCGCCGACCTGCGGCACGTGCACGACTGGAACGTCGGCTTCGTCTCCAACGCGGCCAACCGCCGGTACGAGGGCCTGGCCCGCGAGATCGACAAGGCGATGCGCTTCATGGCGGCCTGCGGGGTCGACTTCGACGCGATGAAGACCACCGAGTTCTGGTCCGCCCACGAGGCGCTGCTGCTGGACTACGAGCGTCCGATGACCCGCGTGGACTCGCGCACCGGTGACCTCTACGACACCTCCGGCCACTTCCTGTGGGTCGGTGAGCGCACCCGCCAGCTCGACCACGCCCACCTGGACTTCGTCAGCCGGATCCGCAACCCCATCGGGATGAAGGTCTCGGACAAGGCCGACCCGGACGAGCTGCTGCGGATCATCGACCTGCTCGACCCGGAGCGCGAGCCCGGCCGCCTGACCTTCATCACCCGGATGGGCCACGACACGATCCGGGAGGCGCTGCCGCCGATCATCGAGAGGGTGCGCGACTCCGGTGCGATCGTCACCTGGATCTGCGACCCCATGCACGGCAACACCTTCGAGTCGGCCTCCGGCTTCAAGACCCGCGACTTCGAGCACGTCGTGGACGAGGTCCGCGGCTTCTTCGAGGTGCACCGGTCGCTGGGCACGGTCCCGGGCGGCCTGCACATCGAGCTCACGGGCAACGACGTCACCGAGTGCCTCGGTGGCGCCGAGCGGATCCTGGACGAGGACCTGAACAAGCGCTACGAGAGCGTGTGCGACCCGCGGCTGAACCACCAGCAGAGCTTGGAGCTGGCCTTCCTCACCGCCGAGATGCTCGGCGCCCGCTGAGGCCACCTCGCACGCGGCCTGCGCACGCCCCCTTCGCCCGTGCGGGTGGAGGGGGCGTCCTGGTGCTCAGATGACGAGGATCGTCACGGTCGAGCCCTTCTCGACGCTCTGGCCGCCCGACGGGCGCGTCGCGGTGACCTCGTCGAGGACGCCACCGAAGAACTTGTCGACCTTGACCGAGAAGCCGGCCGCCTCGAGCTTCTGCGTCGCCTGTGCCTCACTCAGGCCCTTGACCTCGGGGACGGTGACCATCTGCGGTCCCTTGGACACGGTGATCGTGACCGTGTCGCCGCGGGTGAGGGTGCCGTCTGCGGGGGACTGGCTGGCCACGGAGCCCTCGGGCACGGAGGTGGAGTAGACGTCGTCCGCGCGGGCCACCGCGAGGCCGGCCGCCTCGATCGCCGCGGCCGCGGCCGCGGCGCTGCGGCCGGTGACCGACGGGACGGTGATCGGTTCGGGGCCCTTCGAGACGACGAGGGCGACCTGCTCGTCCCGCTTGAGCTCGGTCCCGGGCTCGGGCGCCGTGGAGATGACCTCGCCCGCCGCGACCGACTCGTGCCACTGCTCGCTGGTGCCCCCGAGCGCGAGGTTGCGCTCGGCGAGGGCCGCCTCCGCGGCGTCGAGACTCTTCCCGGTGAGCTCCGGGACCTCGTAGCGCTCCGGACCCTTGGAGAAGACGACGGTGACGTCGTCCCCCTTCGCCAGCTCGGTCTCGGGCGGGGGGTTGGAGGTGATCGCCGCACCCTGGGGCACCTCCTCGCTGAAGGCGCTCTCCTCGGTGAGCCCGAGGTCGTGACCGCCCAGGGTGGTGGCCGCCTCGTCGCGCGTCTGGCCGGCGACGTCGGGCACGAGGACGGTCGCCCCGGGACCCGCGGTCACGTACCAGTAGCCGACGCCGCCGCCGAGCAGGAGCAGCACGAGCAGGGCGGCGAGCAGGCCGCGACCCCGACGTCGTGATGACGAAGGGGGTCCTCCCCGCCCGCGGCGGCCGGCACCGCGGCAGTGGCGTCGGGGGTGCGGGCGGCGCCCGTCGCGCCGAGGGCGCGCGTGCGGCTCGGGCGGGGGTGGGCCAGGGTCGCGGCTCCGGCACGGGCAGCGGCAGCGGCGGTCGAGGGGCGGCGGTCGAGCTGCTCCGGGGTCAGCTCGTCCCGGGTCGCCCGGAGGGCCTCGAGGTACTCGCCAGCGTCGCGTGGCCGCTCGTCGGGGTCACGGTGCGTCGCCAGGGCGACGAGGGCGTCCAGCGGCGCCGGCAGGTCCGGGTCCCGCTCCGAGGGTGCCGGGACCCCGCCGTGGACGTGCTGGAAGGCGATGTGGATCGGCGACTCGCCCTCGATGGCCCGGGTGCCCGTGAGCAGCTCGAAGAGGACGAGCCCGGCGGCGTAGACGTCGCTGCGGGCGTCGGCGATGCCGCGCTCGACCTGCTCGGGGGAGAGATAGGCGACCGTGCCGTAGAGGACCCCGTCATCGGCGGTCGTCGTCTGCGACGTGACGGCGCGGGCGAGCCCGAAGTCGGCGACCTTCACCTGGCCGTTGTCGGCGATGAGGATGTTCTCGGGCTTGACGTCGCGGTGGATGTACCCGGCGTCGTGGGCGACCGTCAGGCCCGTGAGGGCCGCGGCCATGATGTCGAGGGCGGCCCGCGGCGTCAGGGCACCCTCGGCGTCGACGAGCTCGCGGACGGTGCGTCCCTCGACGTACTCCATCGCGAGGAAGACCCGGCCGTCGTCCTCGCCCTGGTCGTGGACCGGGACGACGTTGGGGTGGCTCAGCCGGGCGGCGGAGCGCGCCTCGCGGCGGAACCGCGAGACGAAGGTCTGGTCCGCGGCGAGGTCGGGCCGCATGACCTTCAGGGCCACCTCCCGGTCCAGACGGGTGTCGGTGGCGAGGAGGACGGTGGCCATGCCTCCGTCGGCGAGGTGCCGCAGCACGCGGTACCGCCCGTCGACGAGCTCGCCGACGAGGGGATGGGATGCCGTGGTCACGCCCAAAGTGTAGGTTCGCCCCCTTCGCCCTCCGTCACATGCGCGTGCGCAGCGCCTTGACGTTGGCCACGTACCGCTTGGTGTCGTCGTACATGCCGTTGGCCTCGACCGAGGCGAGCCCCTGGTAGTAGCCGGCGATCGCGTCCCCGGGCGAGGAGGCCTGCTGGGTGAGGACCTTCAGCAGGAGGACTCCCGCAGTGACGTTGTCCTCGGTGTCGAGCAGGTCGAGGTCACGGCCGGCCAGCGCCGAGGTCCACTCGCCGGAGGCCGGGATGACCTGCATCGTGCCGACGGCGTTGGCGACGGAGACCTGCCGCTGGTTCCAGCCGGACTCCAGGTAGGAGACCGCCAGCGCGAGCGAGGGGTCGACCCCGTGCTGGCGGGCGATGCGGGTGATGATCGCCCTGGTCTCGGCGCGGCTGGGTACCGCGCGCCCGGCGAGGATCGTGCGGTTCCTGTCGGCCGCGGCGACGATCGAGTCGGCGTAGGTGCGCCCGGAGAAGGTGTTCTCCTTCGTCGGGGTGGGGCCCTTCGCCGATCCGGTGACCTTCAGCGTCTGACCGGGGTAGATGTGCTTGCTGGTGGGGACGTCGTTGAGCTTGGCCAGGCGGGTGATGCTCATGCCGTGGCGGGCGGCGATGCCGCTGAGGGTGTCACCGGAGCGGACCGTGTAGGAGGACGACGCCGCCGGGCGGCTGGTCGCCCGCTTGGCCGGCTTCGCCGGGGTGCCGCTGACGCGCAGCTTCTCGCCGGGGTGGATGAAGCCGTTACCGAGGCCGTTCAGCGACCGCAACCGGTCCAGGCTCATGTCGTGGCGGGCGGCGATGCCGGTGAGGGTGTCCCCGCTGCGCACGGTGTAGGTGCGGGTGGAGCCGGAGCGCGAGGGCATTGCGCTCCCACGCGCGGTCGAGTCGGAGCGCTGGGGCACCGCGAGCTTCTGCCCGGGGTGGATGAACTCGTTGCCACGCAGGTTGTTGCGCGAGAGCAGCGTGGTGGGGGAGACGCCGTAGCGCTGGGCGATGCCGTAGACGGTCTCGCCGGAGCGGACCGTGTGCTGCTTGGATCCTTCGGCGCTGATGGTGGTCTCGGTGGCTCCGGCAGTCAGGTCGAGCGCCGGGGCGACGGGGGTGGCCGGGACGGGGACGAAGAGCGGCAGGACCAAGGGGGACTCCGATGTCGGGGGCGTCGGGAGGCGCCCGGTGGTGCGGTCAGGGGAGGTGCCGTGACGTCTGCGTGGCACCTGTGAACCAAGTGACGTATGTGGTTGCAGTGGCGACGGTACCGAAAAATTGCGGGATGTGCGCGGATTCACGCAGTCGGCGGGTTCGGGAACCGCTCCCGCCGCCCGCTCTGCCAGACTGTGCGGCGTGAACGACACGCCAGAGAATGCTTCCACCACCGAGCCGTCAGCGCCGTCCGAGCCCGTGTGGCTGACGCTTCCCGACATCGCCGAGCAGCTCGGTGTGCGCATCACCGAGGTGCGCCGGATGCTCAAGGAGGGTGACCTCGTGGCGGTGCGTCGCGGCGAGCGCAACGTGCTCTCCGTGCCGGCGGACTTCATCGGTGAGGACGGGCCGCTGCCGGAGCTGCGCGGGACCTTCACCGTGCTCTCGGACGGCGGCTTCAGCGACGAGGAGATCGTCGAGTGGATGTTCGCCCGTGACGACCGCTTGGTCGGGGGCACGCCGATCGGCGCCATCCGTCAGGGGGCGAAGACCGAGGTGCGTCGCCGGGCCATGGAAGAGGCCCTCTGACGCCCGGCCGCGCGAGGTACCCGTGACTAGGTGCTGCGCGCGGTCGTGACGTCGATCAGCTCGGCGAGCAGCTCGCGCGCGTCGGGAGCCAGCCCGGACGCCTCGGCCAGTGCTGCGCGGGCGGTGTCCGCCCCCTTCGTGATGTCGGTCTCGACGCCCTCGAGTGCACCGGTGTCGACGAGCAGCGCACGGAAGGACTCGACCTCCGTCTCGCCGAGGTCGGGGGAGCCGAGCCACGTCTCGATCCGGCTCGTCGTGGTCTCGTCGGCCCCGGCGAGCGCCCGGGCGATGAGCACGGTGCGCTTGCCCTCGCGCAGGTCGTCCCCGGCCGGCTTGCCGGTCGCGGCCGGGTCGCCGAAGACCCCGAGCACGTCGTCACGCAGCTGGAAGGCCTCGCCGAGGGCGAGTCCGTAGCGGGAGAGTGCCCGCAGGTCGGCCTCCGAGGCGCCGCCGGCCGTGGCGCCGATGAGGAGCGGGTGCTCGACGGAGTACTGGGCGCTCTTGTAGCGGATGACGTGGCGTGAGCGCTCGATGCGCTCCGCGTCGTCGAGCAGGTGCCACGGACGCATCGAGGTGACGATGTCGAGGAACTGCCCGGCCATGAGCTGGCCGCGCATCTTCTCGAAGGTCGGCCGGGCGGCGGTCAGGGACCGGGCGGGCAGCCCGGAGTCGGTGAAGAGGTCGTCGCACCAGCCCAGGCAGAGGTTGCCGGCGAGGATCGCGCCCGCGGTGCCGAAGCGGTCCGCGTCGCCGTGCCAGCCGCGGTCCCCGTGGGCTGCCGCGAGCGTGCGGTGCATCGCCGGTTTGCCGCGGCGGGTCTCGCTGTCGTCCATGACGTCGTCGTGGATGAGGGCGGCGGCCTGGAAGAACTCCATCGCGGCGGCGAGGGTGATCGCACCCTCGTCGTCGGGCTGCCCGGCGGCCCGCCAGCCCCAGTAGGCGAAGCCGGCCCGCAGCCGCTTGCCGCCCTCGAGCAGGGTGCGCACGGGGCCGATGAGGTCGGCGACGTCGGGGCCGATCTCGGCGAGCTCGTCCACCCAGCGGTCGAGCTCGGCGTCCAGACGGGTCTGGACCCGCGTACGCAGGTCGGCCCGGTCCAGGGGGTGCGGCACGTCGTCTCCAGTCGCGAAGGGGGGGAGGAACGGCGGTCTGCCGCGCTCCTCGGAGCCATCGGGAGCCAGCCTACGTGGCTCGTGCTTGACGCGGTGTCAGCCCCTCGGTCTACTGTTGTTCGAACAGGTGTTCGAGATGGATGGAGTTGATCATGGTCCGGCTCGTGGAGGAGACCATCGAGGTGCGGGTGGGCGATCCGCAGCGTATGGGTGTGGAGGGACAGCCCGATGACCGGTGCGGGGCGCCGGAGCAGTTCCTGTGGCGTGGCCGGCTCTACCGGGTGACCGAGGTCATCGCCCACTGGCAGGAGCGGCACCCGTGGTGGCGGTCGGCCACCGAGCAGCCGCTGGCCCAG